>JAIYDS010000103.1 GCA_027487385.1 Acetobacteraceae bacterium
ATGCGGTTGGCCTGGGCATTGGCGATGGCGGGGGCGGCGAGCATCCCGGCGCCCAGCAGGGCTGATTGCCGACGCGTGATCTGAACCATGATCCGTCTCCTGTTCCGAAGCTGATTTGGGTTAAGCAAGTGCCATGCCGCGCTCTTGAAAAATCGCGGCACGACCAGGTCTTCACCCCTCTTCGGAGGGGATCTCGGCGATGATGTCGATCTCCATCATGTATTCCGGCTTGGCCAATCCATTCACGATGATGCCTGTGCTGACGGGGAACACGCCCTTCAGCCACTTGCCGATCACGCGATAGACCGGCTCGCGATAGGCGCGATCGGTGATGTAGATCACGATCTTGCAGACCTGGCTGAGGTCGGAGCCCGCTTCCTTGAGCAGGATTTCCGCGCAGCGCATGGCGTTCTCGGCCTGGGCCGCGGGATCGCCGATGCCGACGATCTTGCCGTCCAGGTCCATCGCGGTCTGGCCGCGCAGATAGACGGTGTTGCCGGCGCGCACCGCCATGCAGACGTCATTGTCGAGCGATTGCTCGGGATAGGCGTCCTTCGTGTTGAAGGGGCGGACCCGGGTGTGCGTGGGCATCAGTGGGTCTTCCCGCCGAGCACGCGGTCGGACAGCCCCGCGCTGTTGCGCACGAAATCCAGCGGGCCCGAGAAATCGAAATTCTTGTAGACCGCCGCCAGGTGGTTGAAGTGCGGCGCCTGCGCGAATTGCACGAAAGCGAGGCGATGGCCTGCATAATCGCTGTTCAGCAGGTCCCGCGCGAAGGCGAGCAGCTTGCGGCGATCCTCCGCCCCCCATTCCTTGTTCAGCGTGTAGAATTTCTGCAGCCAATGCCCGGCACCGCCATTGAACTGCGCGGCATCCGCCGTCACGCAGATCTGCCCGCCGATCAGCTCCCGCGCCGTGTGCATCATGTGCGGCAACTGGCTGCAGGCCAGCACGCGCCCGGCATAGAGGATGGACTGGTTGGGCATGAGAAGGCCCGCCGGCGAACGCTCGGCCAGCGCGATCGCCGCCGTCAGATGCGCGCGGATGCCCTCGCGATAGCAGACGAGGTCGGCCAGCTTCTCCTGCACGGATTGCAGCTTTTCGAGCCCGGTCTGCTTCGCGTTCCACATGGCCGCGCCGATCATCATGTCGGCCGTGTAGAGAACGCGCAGCACATAGGGGAAGGCCGAGTAGCGGTGCAGCGTGGCGCGCACCTGCTGGGCGGCCGCCGTGTGGCGGTAGAAGAACACGTCTTCCCAGGGGATGAGCACGTCGTCGAAGACGCAAAGCGCCTCGACCTCGTCGAAGCGCGAGGCCAGCGGGATGTCCGCCGCATCGCCCTTGGTGGCGAAGGGCGCGCGGCAGATATGCTTCACGCCCGGCGCGCCCATCTTCACGATGCAGCCGACGGCGTGGATGCTCTCCTTCTCATCGGTCCAGGCGCCGACGGTGGGCTTCAGATAGGCCTGGTCGGCATAGGGTGAGGCGGTTTCGAACTTGGCGCCGCGGATGACGATGCCGGCATCGGTTTCCTTCACCACGCGGATCATCATGTCCGGGTCGCGCTGATCCACCGGCACCGAGCGGTCACCCTTCGGGTCGGTGTTGGCGGAGACGTGGAAGATGTCCTTCTCCACCACGCGGCGGATGTGGCGGTCGATATTGTCGGCGAAGCGCGGGTCGATCTGCGCCAGGATGTCGCGGCCATCCTGGAGCGACCACATCTCGCCCACCGTCTCATCACCCAGGCGCGTGGCGACGCCGCCGATATCCTTCAGCAGCAGGTCCACGCTCTTCCACTTGCGGTGCCAATCCTCCTGCGTGGTGGGCGGCTGCTGGAAGACGCTGTGGCGCTCATTGTTCTCGACATAGGTGAGGGCGTCCTGGTGCTTTTCCTCATGCGCCATGTCGTACATGCGGGCCTTCACATCCACGATGGGCTTGAAGGCGGGGTGGGTGGTGACGTCCTTCACCCGCTCGCCATCGATCCAGATTTCGCGGCCATCGCGCAGGCCTTCGCGATACTGGTTGCCCGTACGGATCATGGATCGGCTCCTCGAATGCTGGCTTTACCTTGCGGGAAGGGCATGCATCGGGGAAATATATTGTTCCGAGCTTTGGCATAGGATCAGCCGATGCAAGCCCATGGCCTCTCCTTGCGCGCCCTGCGGTATCTGGTGGGGGTGGCCGATGCGGGCTCCGTCACCGGCGCGGCGAAGCGGCTGAACGTGTCGCAGCCCTCGATTTCCGAAGCGGTGGCGGCGCTGGAGGCTGAGTTGGGCGTGGCCCTGCTGCTGCGCCACCACGCCCGCGGCGTGACGCTGACGCCGTCCGGCGCCCGCGTGGTGGCCGAGGCGCGCCTGCTGCTGCGCCATGCCGAGGATTTCCTGCATGCCGCGGCCTCCCTGGGCTCGGAGGCGGTGGGCGAGGTGGCGATGGGCTGCTTCCTGACGCTCGCGCCGCGCTATCTGCCCGCGCTGTTGGCCGGGTTGGGGCGGGACGCGCCGGGGCTTTCGGTGCGGGTGGAGGAGGGGGATCACGGCGAGGTGCTGGCGGCCCTGGCCGCCGGGCGCACGGAAATCGCGCTCACCTATGATTTCGACATGCCGGAGGGGCTGGAGGTGACGCCCATCGCGCAACTCGCCCCCGTGGCGGTGCTTCCGGCGAAGCATCGCCTGGCGCGGGCGGCGCGGGTGCGGCTGGCGGATCTGGTGGAGGAGCCCTTCCTGCTGCTCGACCTCCCGCATTCGCGCGATTACTTCGCCGGGATCTTTCGGGCGGCGGGGCTGACTCCGCGCATCGCCTTCCGCTCGCGCAGCCAGGAATTGCTGCGGGGGCTGGTGGGGAATGGGCTGGGCTGGACCATCCAGAATGTGCAGCCCGAAAGCCCCTATGCGATTGACGGCAGCCGGATCACGTCCTTGCCGCTGGAGGCCGGGTTGCCGGCGGTGCGGCTGGTGCTGGCGGCGGCGCCAGGGCCGGCGGGGCGACCGGCGGTGCGGGCGCTGGCGCAGTATATCCAGGCCGCCTTCCAGGGCGGCGGCGTCTTCGACCCTCAATACCCCCGCGCCGGGTCCACCTGATGCAGCGGCGCTTCGCCACGCAGCACGCGCCGGATGCTCTCCGCCACATCCGCCGCCGCCGCCTCGGGGATGGTGATGGAGGCGAGATGCGGCGTCAGCCGCACATTCTCCATCGCCCAGAAGGGATGGCCGGCGGGGAGGGGCGATGTCTGGAACACATCCAGCGTCGCCTCCGCGATATGCCCGGATCGCAGCGCGGCCAGCAGCGCATCCTCATCCAGCAGCGCGCCGCGCGCCACATTGATCAGGTTCGCGCCACGCGGCATCCGCGCCAGCTCCGCGGCCCCGATCAGCCCGCGCGTGGCGGGCGTCAGCGGCAGCAGCATCACCAGCGTATCCGCCTCGGCCAGCGCCGTGGCGAAGCCGCCCTCGCCATGCAGGCAGCGCACGCCAGGGATGGATTTTTCCGAGCGCGCCCAGCCCGTCACCGCATAGCCCATGCCGGCCAGCGCGGCCGCCGCCGCCCCGCCCAGCTCGCCCAGCCCCAGCACCGAGACGCGATGCGTGCCCAGCGCGCGCGGATGGATGTAGCGCCATTCCCCCGCCCGCTGCGCCCGCTCGAACAGGTGGAAATCCCGCGCATAGCGCGTGACGGCATAGGTCACGTAGCTGCACATCAGCTGCACCATGCCGGGGTCGTTCAGCCGGCTGATCGGCAGTGGCGGCAGGTCATCCCGCGCCACCAGCGCATCCACGCCGGCGCCGAGATTCACCACCAGGCGAAGGTCCCGAAAGCCCGCGAAATAGCCAGGCGGCGGCTTCCAGGCCATGGCGGCCACCACGCCCTCGGGCGGGCCGTCCACGCGCAATTCCAGCTCCGGCAGATGCGCGCGCAGCGCACGCTCCCAGGCCACGGGGTCGTCATGCTCGCTGTAGAAGGCGACGGGGATCACTTGCGGCATAGATCCACCATCGCCTGGATCGCGAGCTCGTAGCCGAGCGGCCCCAGCCCGCAAATGCTGCCCACCGCCGCCTTCGACGTATAGGTCTTGTTCCGGAAGGGCTCGCGCCGGTGGATGTTGGACATGTGCACCTCGATGATCGGTCCGTCGAAGGTCAGCATCGCATCCATGATGGCGATAGAGGTGTAGGACAGCCCCGCCGCATTGATGATCAGCCCCTGAACCCGCCCGCGCGCCTGCTGGATCCAGGTGATGATCTCGCCCTCATCCTGGCTTTGCCGGAAATCCAGCTCGGCATCGAGCGTCGCCGCCTTGCGGTGGCAGCGCGCGCCGATATCGGCGAAGGTCTCGCGCCCATAGGTGCCCGAGGGATCGAGGCCGTAGAGATTGGCATTCGGCCCGTTGATGAAGAGCAGCTTCATGCGAGGATGTTCTTCACGAAGCGCCCGCCCTGCATGATGGCGGGGATATGCGCGCCCTGTTCGGTCAGCAGCGCCAGATCGGCCAGCGGGTCGCCCTCCACCACGATCAGGTCGGCCAGGGCACCCGGCGCCACCACACCGAGCCGCCCTTCCTGGCGCAGCAGCTTGGCCGCATGGCTGGTGGCGCTGCGCAGGATTTCGGCCGGCGGCAGCACCTCGCGCCGGATCAGGAATTCCTCCGATTGCCGGCGATGCATCGGGCCCAGCAGGTCCGTTCCGAAGGCCATCATCAGCCCGGCCTTGTGCATCCGCTCCAGCGATTCCAGCCCGGCCAGGCGCACATCATCAATCTTCGCGACACTCTCGGGCCCGAGGCCGAGCGAGGCCCCTTCCTCCTTCAGCGCCTGGTAGGTGACCAGCGTGGGGCAGGCGATGGCGCCGGCCGCCGCGGCCTCGCGCGCCGTCGCCTCGGTGATCAGGTTGCAATGCTCCAGGCTCAGCACGCCGCAGCGGACGGCGCGGGCGATGGCGGCATCGGTGTAGAGATGGGCGGCCACATAGGTCTGCGCCATCTCCGCCTCCTCGACCGCCGCGCGCAGCTCGCTCTCGGAGAAGCCGAAAAAGGCGATCGGGTCGGAAGGGGAGGCCACGCCGCCATTGGCCATCAATTTGATGTAGTCGGCGCCGCCCTTGATCTCCTCGCGGGCTGCGCGGCGCACCTCATCCACCCCATCCACCAGGCGCCCGAGCGAACCCAGCCGGGCCGCGAAGAAGCCGAAATCCCGCGTATCGGCGCGCCCGCGGAAGTCGCAATGCCCACCGGTCTGGGAGAGCGCCTTGCCGCACATGGAAAGCCGCGATCCGGTGATCAGCCCTTCCTCCCAGGCCATGCGCAGGCCGAGCGTGGCGCCGCCCAGATCCCGCACCGTGGTAAAGCCGCGCATCAGCATCTCATGCATCAGCCGGCCCGCCCGGAAGGCGACGACGGCATCGGGCAGCATGGCATTGGCGGCGATATTGGCGAGCGAGGCGACGACATGCACATGCGCGTCAATCAGCCCCGGCATCAGCGTGCGCCCGGCCAGGTCCAGCCGCGTGGCGCCGGAGGTGATCGGCCGGTCGGAGACCTCGCGGATCGTCTCGCCCTCGACCAGCACAGAGACGCCAGGGCGGGCTTCCTCCGCGAAGCCATCCCAAAGACGCGCATTCTCGAACAGGATCATCGGCAGCCCTCCAGGCCGTCACTCAAGACGCTTCCGGCGCGGGTGTGAAGCGGGCGCCCTTGCATCGCCCCCCCGCATTGTGATGATGACGCCCCGTTCATCTCCTGGAGAGCTTCGCATGCTGACCCGCCGCGCCACCCTGCTCGCCGCCCCCCTGCTGGCGACGCCCGCCCTGGCCCAGGGCAGCTTCCCCGAGCGGCCGCTCCGCATGCTGGTCGGCTTCGCCGCCGGCGGCCTCACGGATGTGACCGCCCGCGCCCTGGCCCAGGGCATGAGCGAGGCGATGGGCCAGCCCGTGGTGGTCGAGAATCGCCCGGGTGCCGCCGGCAACCTGGCCAGCGAGCAGGCCGCCCGCGCCACCGCCGATGGCTATACGCTGCTCATGGCCTATTGCGGCCAGGTCACGATCAACCCGCACACCTATGGCAATCTCCCCTTCGACCCGATGCGGGACCTGGCGCCCATCACCCGCGTCTCGCGCACCGATGTGGCGCTGGTGGCGCATCCGAGCTTCCCGGCCAATGACCTCCAGGGCTTCATCGCCGAGGCGCGCCGCCAGCCCGGCGCGCTGAACTATGCCACGGCCGGCAATGGCAGCCTGCTGCATGTGATCGGCGAATTGCTCCAGCGCCGCACCAACACCCAGATGCAGGGCGTGCATTTCCGCGGCTCCGCCGCCGCCATCCCCGAAGTTCTGGCCGGCCGCATCCCGCTGCTGATCGACCCCGTGCCGACCATCTCCGAACATGTCCGCGCCGGCCGCCTGAAGGCGCTGACCGTCTTCGCCGAACAGCGCAGCCCGCTGCTGCCCAATGTCCCGACCGCCGCCGAGAGCGGCCTGCCGGATTTCGCCTTCGACAATTGGTTCGGCCTGCTGGCCCCGGGCGGCACGCCGCCCGCTTTGGTCGAGCGCCTCTCGGTCGTCGCCGGCCAGGTGCTGCGCCAGCCGGCCCTGGTGGAGCGCATGACGGGGCAGGGGATCATTCCCGCCCCCACCACGCCCGCCGAGGTCCAGCGCCTGCTGGCCAATGAATTTCGGGTCTTCGGCGAGGTGATCCGCGCCGCCAATATCCGGGCCGACTGATCCAACTGGACAGGCGCTGCCCTGATCAGCATCTTGCCCCACCGTCATTTCCTGGGAGAAACCCGAATGCGCAAATTCTCTTGGCGCGCCGCCCTGCTCGGCGGCGCCCTGGCCCTCGCCACCCTGCCGGTCGCCGCGACCGCCACCACCTTCACCTGGGCCACGGCCAACGACATCCTGGGCCTCGACCCCCATGCCAACAACCATGGCGTCACCAACGCCATGAAGTCGAACATGTATGAGCCGCTGGTGCGGCGCGAGGCCGATGGCTCGCTGCGCCCGGCCCTGGCCGAGCGTTGGGAGACGCCGAGCCCCACCACCTGGCGCTTCCACCTGGTGCGCGGCGTGCGCTTCCATGGCGGCCAGCCCTTCACCGCGGCCGATGTGCTCTACAGCCTCGAGCGCGTGCGCCAGAACGACATGGCCTATACGGTGGCCTCGATCACCGCGGCGCGCGCCATCGATGACCACACGGTGGAGTTCGACACGCGCGGCCCGAACCCGATCCTGCTCCAGGACCTCACGCTGTTCTTCATCATGAACCGCGCCTGGGTCGAGCAGAACAACGCCTTCGCCGTCGCCCGCGCCGGCCAGGCGGGCGCGACCAACAGCTTCGTCCAGTTGAACGCCAACGGCACCGGCCCCTTCCGCCTGGTGGAGCGGCTGGCCGATGAGCGCACCGTGCTGGTGCCGAACCCGGATTACCGCGAGCGGCTGGAGCATGGCATCACCCGCGCCGTCTTCCGCCCCGTGGCCAGCGCGCCCACGCGCGTGGCGGCGCTGCTGAGCCGTGAGCTGGACCTCATGTATCACGTGCCGCTGCAGGACATTCCGCGCGTGCAGAACGCGCCCGGCATCCGCCTGATCCAGGGCCCGACGGCGCGCACCATCTACCTCGCCATGGACACCTCGCGCGCGGAAAGCCTGGAAGCGCCGGGCACGCCGAACCACATGCGCGACGTCCGCGTGCGCCGCGCCATGTACCAGGCGATCGACATGGAGACGATCCGCCGCGTCGTGCTGCGCAACTCCACCACCGCCGCCGGCCTGCCCATCGCGCCCGCCATCGGCGGCTTCGATGCCGAGGCCAATCAGCGCCTGCCCTTCGATGTGGAGGCCTCGCGCCGGCTGCTGGCGGAAGCGGGCGCCACGAATTTCCGCGTCGCACTCGGCTGCCCCAACAACCGCTATGTGAATGACGAGGCGATCTGCCAATCCGTCGTCGCCATGCTGCAGCGGGCGGGGATCCAGGCGCGGCTCGATGCCATGCCCTTCGGCCGCTTCCTGCAGCGCGGCGCCAACCGCGAATTCCAGTTCTGGCTGCTGGGCTGGACGCCGGGCAATTTCGACATCACCAACCCGGGGCGTGAGCTGCTGGGCGAGGGCAGCTTCAACTGGGGCGGCTTCCAGGATGCCGAAATGGCCCGCCTGCTGGGCGAGATCGGCGTGGAATCCAACCAGACCCGCCGCCAGGAACTGGCCCGCGCCTATTGGGCCCGCTTCCGCGAGCTGGTGCCGATGATCCCGCTGCACCAGGAGCCGCAGATGTTCGGCGTGCGCGAGACGGTGGCGGATTTCTCGATGCGCGTCTCCGAGGATCTGGAGCTGCGCGGCGTGCGCATGCGGCGGTAAACACCGCACCGAAGGCGCGGGCCAGAAAAAAAGAGGGCCTCCGGCGTCTGGGGCCGGGGCCCCAGACCCCGTGCCAACCCGCCAAAGGAATTGGGGTCAGGGGCCTCTCGGCCCCAGCCGCCGGGGCCTGTTTACTCGATCCGGATATCCAGCTCGCGCACCACGGCGCCCCAGGCCTGCCGCTCGCTCCGCTCGAAAGCGGCCAGCGCCTCCGGCGTGCCGGGCTCCGCAACCCCCGCCTGGCCGCGCAGCATCTCGATGAAGCCCGGCGCCCGCATCGCCTCGCGCAGCGTGGTGTTGAGCTGGGCGATGATCGGCGCCGGCGTGCGCGCCGGCACATAGACCGCCTGCCAGAGGCTGAGCGAGAGCGGCAGGCCCAGCTCGGCCAGGGTCGGCACGTCGGGCATCATCGGCTGGCGCGCGGGCGAAGCGACGGCAAGGACGCGGATATTCCCGTTCCGCAACAGAGCGGCCGCCGCACCCGCGGGCAGCACCATCGCATCCACCTGGCCGGCCAGGACCGCCTGGATGGCCGGCGCCCCGCCGGTATAGGGCACGTGCAGGAAGCTGGTTCCCGCCGCGCGTGAAATCCGCTCGAAGGCGAGTTGCGAGGTGCTGCCCACCCCCCAGCTCGCATAGGAGAGCCCGCCCGGATTGGCTTTCGCAGCTGCGATCAGCTCCGGGAAGCTGCCGATGGCGGGCCGCGAGGGGCCGACCATCAGCGCCGTCGGGATGTGGCTGACGAAGCTGACCGGCGCGAAATCGCGCTCGGGGTCGTAGGCCAGGTTGCGGTAGGTGAAGGGGTTCACGGCCATGATGTCCACCATGCCGAGAAAAAGGGTGTAGCCATCGGGGGCCGCTCGGGCGGCGGCCAGGGCGCCGATGCCGCCACCCGCGCCCGCGCGGTTCTCCACCACCACCGATTGGCCCAGCACGGCCGAGAGGGATTGCGCAAGGCCGCGCGCCACCGTGTCGCTCAGGCTGCCCGGGGGAAAGGGTGAGATGATGCGCAGCGCGCGCTCCGGAAAGGCCAGGGCCGGGCTCGCGAGCAGCGTGAGGCCGAGTGCGGGCAGGAGCCGGCGCGCAATGTCAGGGGGCTGGGGCATGGGCACCTCGATGGGGTTGGGGCTGGCCGCGTCACGCTTCGGCCCGCGAGCTTGGCTCCGCCGCCGCCCGGCAGCAATGACGTTTTTCCCACCCATCCTGCCATGCATCGCCATGGCCGGATTGGAGGGGAGAATGGCATTGCTGCCAGCCGCCCGCACGCCGCAGCATGGGCCATGCCGTCAGACACCCCCACCCCGCGCCGTGTCCTGATCCTGGGTGCCGCCCCGGTCCAGCTGCTGGACCTGGCCGGCCCGGTCGAGGTGCTGGCCCAGGCGGGCCGGCTGCACGCCATGGCGGCCGGCCTGGCGCAACCCACGCCGCTCTATGACGTCACGAGCCATGTGGTGCCGGCGCCGGGCCTGGCGCAGACCTCCGCCCACCTCACCTTCCGCCCGACCGAGAGCGAGGCCTCGCTGCTCGCCCTCACGGCGCTGGACACGCTGATCGTCATCGGCGGCGAGGGTGCGCGCGAGCGGGCGGAGGACCGCCAGTTGCAGCGGCTGCTGCGCCATCTGGCCCCGCGCGCCAGGCGCCTCGTCAGCGTCTGCACCGGGGCCTTCATCCTGGCGGCCGCGGGGCTGGTGGAGGGGCGGCGCGTCACCACCCATTGGCGCTACTGCGCCGAATTGGCGCGCCGCCACCCCCGGGTGATCGTGGACCCCGAGCCGATCTACATCCGCGATGGCGCGCTCTGGACCTCGGCCGGCGTCACCGCCGGGATGGATCTGGTGCTCGCCCTCATCGAGGAGGATCACGGGCATCAGCTGGCGCTGGCCGTGGCGCGGGAGCTGGTGCTGTTCCTGCGCCGCCCCGGCGACCAGAAGCAGTTCAGCGCCGTGCTCGCCGCGCAAAGCCGTGGCGGGGCACGGCTCAGCGGGCTGATGGCCTGGATGGCGGAGAACCTGCACCGCCCGTTGAACGTCGAGGCGCTGGCCGCGCAGGCCTGCCTCAGCCCCCGCCAATTCGCCCGCGTCTTCCGCGAGGAGACCGGCGTCACGCCGGCCCGCTTCCTGGAGCAGCTGCGCGTCGAGGCCGCCCGCCGGCGGCTGGAATCCGGGCGCGGCCCCCTGGCCGCCGTGGTGGCGAGCTGCGGCTTCGGCACCGAGGAGACCATGCGCCGCGCCTTCCTGCGCCAGGTGGGCGCCTCGCCCGGCGATTATCGCGACCGCTTCCTCCGCCCCTCCAGCCTCAAGGACATGCACCCATGATCGACCCGGACCGCCACCTCAACATCGGTTCCCTGATCTTTGACGGGATCGACCAGATCGACCTGACCGGCCCCTTCGAGGTGCTGGCCCGCATCCCGAACTCGACCTACCGGCTCTATGGCAAAACGGGCGGGATGATCCGCGACCTGAAGGGCCTGCGCATCACGCCCGATGCCGCGATCGCCGAGGCGCCGCAGCTCGATGTGCTGCATATCCCGGGCGGCTTCGGGCAGGAGGCGCTGATGGAGGATGAGGAGGTGCTCTCCTGGATCCGCGCCCAGGCGGCGGGGGTGCACAGCCTCTTCTCGGTCTGCACGGGCGCGCTGGTCTGCGGCGCGGCGGGGCTCCTGAAGGGGCGCCGCGCGACGACGCATTGGGCCTCCTTCCACCTGCTGCCCTTCTTCGGCGCCATCCCCGTGGACCAGCGCGTGGTGGTGGATGGCGACTGGGTCTTCGCCGCCGGGGTGACGGCGGGCATTGACGGCGCCCTGCGGCTGGTGGCCGAGCTGCGCGGCGATGCCGCCGCCCAGGCCATCCAGCTCTACATGGCCTATGCGCCAGAGCCCCCCTTCAACGCCGGCCTGCCGGAGACGGCGCCGCCCGAAATCCTGGCGGAGCTTCAGGCGCTGGTGGCCCCGGTGACCGCGCAGCGCGAGGCCACGGCGCGGCGCGTGGCGGAGAGGCTTGGCGTCACCCACGACCTGGGGGGCTGAGACCCCAAGAGGGCGGCGGCGCGCCTCAGCTCGGGCGGATGTCGTTCTCGCGCACCACCTGGCCCCATTTCTCCCAATCCGCCGCATAGGCGCGGGTGAAGGCGGCGCGGCCGCCGCTGGTCGGCTCCGCGCCGAAGCTGCGGATGCGGGCGATCACATCGGGCTGGCGCAGCACCATCTCCACCTCCTCGGCCAGGCGGTCCATGACCACCTCCGGCACGCCGCGCGGGGCGAGCAAGCCCCCCCAGAAGCCGACCTCATAGCCCGGCAGCGTCTCCCCGAAGGTCGGCACATTGGGGTAGAGCGGCGAGCGTTCGGCGCTGGTCACGGCCAGCGCGCGCAGCGTGCCCTCCTGCAATTGCGCGCGCGGCGTGAAGAGCCCGTCATGCGCCAAATCCACCTCGCCGCGGATCAGCGCGGTGATGGAGGGCTGGTTGCCGGAATAGGGCACCAGCGTCGGCTCGATGCCGGTGCGGCGCATCAGCAGGGCCATGGCCAGGTGGTTCACCGCCCCCGTGCCGGGGTTGGAGATGGTCAGCCGCGGCCCGCGCTCCCGCGCCAGGGCGATGAATTCCGGCACGGTGCGGGCCGGGAAATCCGGCCGGCAGATCAGCGCCAGCGGCGCGGAGGAGGCCAGGACCACCGGCACCAGCGCCTGCATCGGATCAATCGTCGTGATCCGGTTCACCAGGATGGCGATGAGGGTGGAGGGCGAGGTGAACATGAAGCTCGTGCCGTCCGGGGCGGAACGCGCCACGTGATCCGCCGCCACCACCGTGCTGGCACCGGGCCGGTTCTCGACCACGAAGCTGCTGCCGGGGATGCGCTCGGTGAGCTTCTGAGCCAGCAGACGGGCCATGATGTCATTGGCGCCACCCGGCGCGAAGCCGACCACGAAGCGCACCGGGCGGGCGGGCCAGCTTTGCGCGCGCAGCGGGCCGGCGGCGAGCGCCAGGGTGGGGGCGGCCAGGATGATGGCGCGACGATTCATGAGGGTCCTCCCAGGGGTTGCGGGCAGGCTGTCATGTGGCGGGGGCGCTTGTCCATGCGGTTGCGAGGGGCTCTCCACCTCGCGCTTCCCGGCAGGGTGAAAACCGATCAGGTTTTCACCCTCCTGGGGAGTTTGAGGGGCAGAGCCCCTCAATCCCGGTCAAACTGCAAGGCCGCCAGCCGGGCATACAAGCCGCCCTCGGCCACCAGCGCATCATGCGTGCCGATCGCGGTGATGCGGCCGGCCTCCATCACCACGATGCGGTCGGCGCGCCGCACCGTCGCCAGGCGATGCGCCACCACCAGCGTGGTGCGCCCCTCCGCCAGCCGGCCCAGGGCCTGCTGCACCGCCTGCTCGGATTCCGCGTCCAGCGCGCTGGTCGCCTCATCCAGCAGCAGGATGGGCGGATCGCGCAGGATGGCGCGCGCGATGGCGATGCGCTGGCGCTGCCCGCCCGAGAGCATCACCCCCCGCGCCCCCAGCGCGGAGGCATAGCCCTGCGGCAGCGCCATGATGAAATCATGCGCCGCGGCGGCGCGGGCGGCGGCCTCCACCTCGGCATCGCTCGCCCCGGGCCGGCCATAGCGGATATTCTCGGCCGCACTCAGGCTGAAGATCACGGGATCCTGCGGGACGAGGCCCAGGCGCCCGCGCAGCGCCGCGGGGTCGAGTTCGCGCAGATCCACCCCATCCAGCGTGATGCGCCCGCTGGCGGGGTCATAGAAGCGCAGCAGCAATTGCAGCACGCTGGTCTTGCCCGCGCCCGAAGGGCCGACCAGCGCCACCGTCTCGCCCGGCTCGACCGCCAGGGAGAAGCCATCGAGCGCCGCCGCATCGGGGCGCGTGGGGTAGCGGAAGGTGACGTCCTCGAAGGTGAAGCGGCCGGAGGGAGGCTCGGGCAGGGGGAGGGGGCTTGCGGGTGCCGCGATCTCGGGCCGCGCCTGCGTGATTTCCACCAGCCGGTCGGCCGCCGCCGCCGCACGCTGGATCTCGCCCCACAACTCGCTGATCGTGGCCCCGCTGCTGGCCAGCAGCACGGCATAGAAGACGAAGGCCGACAACTCGCCCCCCGTCATGCGCCCGGCGATGACATCCTGCCCCCCCACCCAAAGGCTGAAGGTGATGGCGCCGAAGCAGAGCAGGATCACGATCAGGATCAGGAAGGCGCGCGAGGCGACGCGGCGCAGCGCGGCCCCCACGGATTGCTCGACCTCGGCGGCGAAGCGGCGCCGGTCCTCGGGCTCATGGGTGAAGGCCTGGACGATGCGCAGCCCGTTCAGCGTTTCCTCCGCCGTGGCGGCGAGATCGGCCACGCGCTCCTGGGCGGTCTTGGAGAGCTTGCGCTCCCGCCTTCCGAACAGCACCAGGGGCCCGACCACCAGGGGGACCACCACCACCACGATGCCGGCCAGCTTGGGGCTGGTCGCGATCAGCAGGCCGAGCGCGCCGATGGCCGTCAGCGCCGTGCGCAGCCCCATGGAAATGGCCGAGCCGATCAGCGATTGCAGCAGCGCGATATCGGCCGTCATGCGGCTCAGGATGTCGCCCGTGCGGGCGGTCTCGAAATAGGTGGGGGAGAGGGTGATCACATGGTCGAAGACCGCGCGCCGAAGATCGGCCGCCACACGCTCGCCGAGCCAGGCGACCAGGTAGAAGCGCGTCGCCGTCGCCACGCCGAGTGCCGCCACCACGGCGAACATGAAGAGGGCGGCGCTGTTCAGGCTCTCCGCGCTGCGGTCGCCGAAGCCCTGGTCGATCAGGCGTTGCAGCCCCTGGCCCAGCATGAGCACCAGGCCGGCGGCCAGCAGAAGTGCCGCGGCAGCGCCGGCGGTGCGCCAGGCATAGGGCTTGAGATAGGGAAAGAGCAGGCGCAGCGAGGCGATGTTGCGGCTGCGGGAGGCGGGTTCTGACATGCGGGCGCAAGCATCGCACAAAGCGGAGTGGCGCGCATGACGGCCCTGTCATAGCCTTGCCGGCAAAATTGTGAGGGCAAGCCTTGAACCAGTCTCCCCTATGGGCACCACCGCTGCGCGCGGCGGCCCCGCGCGGGCTTTGCACGGATTGCGGCGTCTCCCGCATGGAAAACCCCAAGGCCTGCGGCACCGCCTGCCAATTCATCGCGCCCGATTACCCGAAGATGGAAGCCGAGGTGCATGGCCGCGCGCGCGACCCGGCGCGGCCTGATGAGCTGCATTTCGGCCCCTTCCGGAAGATGCTGAAGGCCGCGCTGAAGGCGCCGCTGGCGGGCGCGCAATGGACCGGCATCACCACCCGCATCGCGGAAAAGCTGCTGGCGGCCGGCGCCGTGGACGCCGTTCTGACCATGGCGCCCGACCCCGAGGATCACTGGAAGCCCGTGCCGGTGCTGGTGACGAAGCCCGAGGGCATGGCGCAGGTGCGCGGCATGCGGATGGGCTATGCGCCCTTGCTCGCGCTGCTCGAACCCGCGCGCGCCGCCGGCTACAAGCGCCTGGCCGTGATCGGCATCCCCTGCCAGGTGCATGCGCTGCGCGTGCTTGAGAAGGAATTGGGGCTGGAGCGGCTCTATGTCATCGGCACGCCCTGTTCCGACAACACGACGACGGAGAGTTTTCATACCTTCCTGGACCTGCTGGATGACGACCCGGCCAGCATCACCTACCTCGAATTCCGCGCCGATTATCACGTGGAACTGCGCTTCACCGATGGCCGCACCCGCACCATCCCCTTCCTGCAACTTCCCATCTCGCAATTGCCGCCGGATTTCTTCCCGCTGACCTGCCGCACCTGCGTGGACTACACCAATGTCCTGGCCGACATCACCGTGGGCTATATGGGCGGGCAGGGGGAGCAATGGCTCCTGGTTCGCAATGAGCGCGGCGAGGAGCTTTTGCAACTTCTCGGCGATGAGATCCGCACCGAGGCTCCCGGCAGCAAGGGCAAGCGCGCCGGCGCGGTGAAGGGCTTCCTCGCCAATGTCGAACGCGCCGCCGGCGGCCTGCCGCTGCGGCGCATGCCGGATTGGGTGCGCCCCATCGTGGGCTGGCTCATGCCCCGCATCGGGCCGCGCGGGCTGGAGTTCGCCCGCACCCGCGTGGAGATGAAGGCCTGCGAAACCGTGGTGCATCTGCGCCGCGAGGAACCCGCCAGCGTGAAGAACATGGTGCCGGACCATGTCTGGACGCTGGTGGAGCCCTATGGCCTGACGCCGGGGCCAGGTGAGCGGCCCCCGCGCGGCAGCGCGCGCTCGTGAGAGCTGGGGAGAGCGCTGCTCTCCCCAGACCCTCCTTTGCTGAACTCTCGAACAGATGGAGGAAGTCGGCGCCAATTGTTTGCTTGGTCGAATAATTTGTCTATCTTCTACACTTCGGGAGCAGAAGGGCGTCGTTCATGGCCAAGACCGTCACTGTCCATTTCGCAACGAATAGAGAAGAGATACCGAATGCCGAAGCGCCGACCGGCTTCGGCCCAGGCCTCAATCATCGTTCCCCTCTATGGCTGCGCTATGGTGCGGCTGAGATGTTACCGCAACGGAAGGGCAACGCCTTCCGTGTTGCGGATCTACGGGTGGCGTCGGAGAGCATTCCGGGTGTGACGGCCGACACGTCCGCGCCAGGCGTGCTTGGCAGCACCGCCGTATTCGACGGACTGCGCGAACGGCTCACCGGCCGAAAGGCCGACCTGGTGCTGCTGTTGCACGGCTACGCTTGTGATTTCGAAACGGCGCTATCCAACGCGGCGGAGATCAAGGCGTCATGGGGATCGCCGTCGCGCCCGTTGGAAACTGCAGTGTTCTCTTGGCCCGCAGACGGCGTGATCATGCCTTGGCTGGCATACGCGTCAGATCGCGATGACGCGCGATCATCCGCCAAGGCCGTCGCCCGCGCGCTGCTGCGCTTCGTCGGCTACCTGCGCGAGATCGACCGCCACGCTTGGTGCAACGCCAACATCCACCTGGTCGCCCACTCCATGGGCAACTACGTGCTGCGCAACGCGTTGCAGGCGATGATCAGCGACATTGGCGGACGGCCACTGCCGCGGTTGTTTAAGACGATCTTCCTAATGGCCGCCGACGAGGATGACGATGCATTCGAGGACCCGAAGAAGCTCGCCCGCCTGCCTGAACTCGGAGAAGCTGTGCAGGTCTATTTCGCGAGCAATGACCGCGCCTTGACGATCAGCGACGTCACCAAAGGCAACCCTGACCGTCTCGGCTCGACCGGGCCTCGCACACTGACCTCGCTGCCGCATAAGGTGATTTTTGTCGACTGCGCCGAGGTGTCCGACACGTCCCCCGTGACCGACGCGCGGCACCAATACTATCGCAAGCGCCCAGAGGTGCTTGCCGATGTTCGCGCCGTGCTGGCTGGCACCGCGCCTGAGGATGTCCCCGGGCGGGACTGGATCGCCGCCCGAAACTGCTTCCGCATCCGACAAACCCGGGGCGATTCATGACCCTTGAGCATGCCCTCCCATCCAAAACCTAGCCATCGACCAAACTCATTCGCTTTCTGCTGAACGGCCGAAGACCGCGAGGCGAGTTCGTTGAAGGCGGGTCCAGGGAGCACGGCTCCCTGGCGAGAGGGGTTTGGGGAGAGCAGCGCTCTCCCCAATTCACGCCAGCGCGTAGCGCGCCGGCGCCAGGTCGGTCGCTTCGATCTCCGGCGCACGCGCCGACATCAGGTCGGCCAGCACGCGGCCCGAGCCGCAGGCCATGGTCCAGCCCAGCGTGCCGTGGCCGGTGTTGAGGAAGAGGTTCTCGTAGCGCGTCGGCCCGACGATGGGCGTGCCATCCGGCGTCATGGGCCGAAGCCCGGTCCAGAACTGCGCGTGCTCGATGTCGCCGCCCTCGGGGAAGAGGTCGCGCACGGAATGCGCCAGGGTTTCGCGGCGCGGCTTGCGCAGGCGCAGCGAGAAGCCCGCGAGCTCGGCCGTGCCGCCGACGCGGATGCGGTCCCCCAGCCGCGTGATGGCGACCTTGAAGGTCTCGTCCATCACGGTGGAGACGGGCGCGGCGTCGGCGTTCGTCACCGGCATGGTCAGCGAATAGCCCTTCACCGGATAGACCGGGATGGAGACGGCGAGCGGCCGCAGCAGCGCCGTCGAATAGCTGCCCATGGCGACGACATAGCGATCGGCGGTGAAGATGCCCTGGTCGGTCTCCACGCCGGTGATGCTGCCGCCCAGATTGTGCAGGCGCTTGATGGTGACGCCCTGGCGGAAGGTCACCCCGGCGGCGGCGGCCATCACGGCCAGGCGCTGGGTAAACAGGTGGGCATCGCCCGTCTCATCGCCCGGCAGGCGCAGCCCGCCGACATATTTGCCGGCGACGCGCGCCAGGGCGGGCTCGGCCGCCACGCAGCCGGCGGCGTCCAGCACGTCATACCGCACGCCGAACTGCTCCAGCACGCCGGTATCGGCACCGACCGCGTCGAGCTGCTTCTGCGTGCGGAAGAGCTGCAGCGTGCCCTGCATGCGCTGGTCATAGGCGATGCCGGTTTCGGCCCGCAGGTCGCGCAGCGCGTCGCGGCTGTATTCGGCCAGGCGCACCATGCGCGCCTTGTTGGTGGCATAGGCGGCCTCGGTGCAATTGGCGAGCATCCGCGCCAGCCAGCCATACAGCCCGCCATCCGCCTGCGGCCAGACGACGAGCGGCCGGTGGCGCATCATCATCCACTTCAGCGCCTTCATCGGGATGCCGGGCGCGGCCCAGGGCGCGGAATAGCCGGGCGAGACCTGGCCGGCATTGGCGAAGCTGGTCTCCATGCCCGGCGCCGATTGCCGGTCCAGCACCGTCACCTCATGGCCCGCGCGGGCCAGATACCAGGCGCTGGTCACGCCGACGACGCCGGAACCGAGAACGAGGATGCGCATGGAAGCCTCCGCCAATTGGATGGGGGAAGGATAGGGACGGGGCCTGCGCATTTTCGCGCATTTCGCCGTTGATCATGCGGCGCGTGATCCGTTGTTGCACGATCCTGCGAAGATATCGCAGATTGTGCGAATGCACGCGCTCGATGACATCGACCTCGCCATGCTCCGCGAACTGCGCCTGGATGCACGGATGAGCAATGCGGCCTTGGCTGCCGCGGTCGGCCTTTCGCCCTCCGCCTGCCTCCGCCGGCTGCGCCTGTTGGAAAGCCGCGGCGTGATCCGCGGCTATACCGTGGTGATGGACGAGCCAGCCGAGGCGGGGGGTGTGACCGTGATGGTCCAGATCACCCTGGACCGGCAGACCGACCAGCACCTCAACCGCTTCGAGGCCGCCGTCCGCCGCTGCCCCGAGGTGCGCGCCTGCTACCTGATGACCGGAATCGCGGATTATCAGCTGCGCGTCGAGGCGCGGGATGCGGCGGATTATGAGCGCATCCACAAGGAACAGCTCAGCCGCATGCCGGGCGTGGCGCGGATTCAGTCAAGTTTCGCCATCCGGGCGGTGATTCGCGGCTGAGCCGCGCGTTTTTTGCTGGCGGCGGCGCCCTTCGCAGGTGCAGCATAATTCCATGCCTGACGCCGCCCCCCCGCCCTCGCTCTTCCAGGACCTGCTCTCCCGGCTGCATGCCGCGCGCGAGGGCGCCGCCCAGGACCCCTTTGGCGATCCCGTCCTGCTCATGGCGCTGGCCATCAGCCGCCGGCTCGATGATGGCGCGCTGGACCTGCCGGCGCTGGAGGCGCTGGTCCAGGACATCGCCGATGACGCGGCGGCCGGCCGCGCCCGACGCCTCGCAGCCTATCTCGGCCATGAGCCGGGATCGGCGCCGGATGCGGCGCTTTCGGGCATCGCCACCCGCCTGGTGCGGCCCGACCCGCTGGACAGCCCCGTGCCTTTCGCCGCCTATCGCGAGGCGGTGGAGCGCACGCGCTTCTCGGCCGTCTTCACCGCGCATCCCACCTTCTCGCTGCCCGCCAGCACCGGCGCCGCCCTGGCCGAGGCGGCAAGTGCCGGCCTGGCACCGCCGCGCGGCCTGGCGCATCGCCCCGCGCCGATTGATCTGGCCAGCGAATTCACCCAGGCCAATGCCGCCATCCTGCGCGGGCGCGATGCGCTGGATGCCTTCGCCCGCGCCATGTTCCAGGCGGCGCAATCCGTCTGGCCGGACCGCTGGGCGACGCTCAGGCCAAGTCCCATCACGCTCGCCACCTGGGTCGGTTATGACACGGATGGCCGCACCGATATCGGCTGGTGGGACACGCTGCGGCTGCGGCTGAAGATGAAGCAACTCCAGCTTCAACGCCTCTCGACGCAGCTCGCGCCGCTGGGCCCGGTGGCCGAGCCGCTGACCGCACGCCTGGCCGAGGCGCTGGAGGCGGTGGCCGCGCAGATCGCCGCCGTGCCGGAGAAGCCCGAGCCCGCCTCCGTCCAGGCCCTCTCCGCCGAGATGGTGACGCGGCGCGAGGCGGCGATGACCGATCTCGGCCCCATCCTGACCCTCTTCGAAGCGGCGCTGGCGGCCGCCCCGGATGACGCGACGCGCCTCGAGCTGGCCGTGGCCCGCGCCGGTTTCGCGGCGCATGGGCTTTCGCTCGCGCACACCCATGTGCGCCTGAACTCGCTCCAGCTGCACAACGCGCTGCGCCAGCGCCTGGAGCTGAGCACCGCGCCCGAGGATATGGCGATGCGGCGCGGCCTGCTCGCGCAGATCAACGCGGCCCTCGCCAACGTCACGCCGCGCCCGGTGGATTTCGGGGCGCTGCTGGCCGAGCAGGCCTCGGCCGCCAAGCTCATGATGAACATCGCGCAGATCGCGAAGCATGTGGATGGCTCCGCCCCCGTGCGCTTCCTGATCGCCGAGACCGAGACGGGCTACACGCTGCTGGCGGCCCTCTGGCTCGCCCGGCATTTCGGCGTGGAGCGGCATGTCGAGATCTCGCCCCTCTTCGAGACCGCCAGCGCGCTGGAGCATGGCGAGCGCGTGCTGGACGAGGCGCTGCGCAGCCCGCATTTCAAGGACTA
>JAIYDS010000184.1 GCA_027487385.1 Acetobacteraceae bacterium
GAAGTGACCAACATGCACATCACTGTCGCCGGCAAGCAGGTGGCCACCAGCGATGCCTTGCGCACCCATGTGGAGGATGGGCTGGGCACGATCACGGCGAAGTATTTCGACCACGCGCTCGAAGCGCGGGTCACCTTTCGCAAGGATGCCAAGGGCAGTGCCGGGGGGCACTTCGCCTGCGACATCAACCTGCATGCGGGCCGTGGCCTGACGATGCGGGGCGAAGGGCAGGGGGTTGATGCGCACAAGGCCTTTGACGAGGCGGCGGAACATGTCGCCAAGCGACTTCGGCGCTACCGACGCCGGGTGAACGAGCACGCGCGCGGCGCCGCGACCCAGCGCGCCCCGCAGGAGATGATGCGCGAATATGTGGTGCAGGCCGAGGAGGGCGCGGAGGAAGCCCCGGAAATCCAGGGCGCCGACCACCCGGCCGTGGTGGCCGAGCCGCTGGGCGAGTTGCACCAGCTGACGGTGGGCGAGGCGACCATGCGGCTCGAATTGGCGGGGCACCCGGTGGTGGTGTTCCGCAACCGGGCGAGCGGCGGGATCAACGTGGTCTACCGCCGGCAGGATGGGCATGTGGGGTGGATTGATCCGGGGTAGGAGGACCAAAAAAGGGCCTCCGGCGGCTGCGGTCGAAAGGCCCCAGACCCCAGGACTGGGGCTCAGTGCGAAAACAGATCCGGCTCTTCGTAGCCCATGAGGTCCAGCTTCCCGCGGGCCGGCAGGAAGCGGTAGCAATCCTCGGCGAGGGCCAGGCGGCCCTCGCGGATCAGCAGCGCCTCCAGTCGCGCCCAAAGCGCGTGCAGATGCAGCACGTCGCTGGCGGCATAGGCGCATTGCTCGGGTGTCAGGTCGGGCGCGCCCCAGTCGCTGGTCTGCTGCTGCTTGGAGATCTCCACGCCCAGCAGGTCGCGGCAGAGATCCTTCAGCCCGTGACGATCCGTATAGGTGCGCACCAGCTTGGAGGCGATCTTGGTGCAGCGCACCGGCGCCACCGTCGCGCCGATTCCCTGATACAGCGCCGCCACGTCGAAGCGCGCAAAGTGGAAGAGCTTCACCACGCCCGGGTCTTCCAGCAGCCGCACCAGATTGGGGGAGGGGCCGCCACCGGGGATGATCTGCACCAGATGCGAGACGCCATCGCCGGCGGAAAGCTGCACCAGGCAAAGCCGGTCCCGCCGCGGATCGAGGCCCATGGTTTCGGTGTCCACCGCGACGACGGCGCCGAGCGTGAGGTCGGGCGGCAAATCCTGGCGGTGCAGATGGATCGGGCCAGCGGGGGTGAAGAGAGTCTTCGCCATCAGGTCAGGCCTCATGATCCCCGCGGGGCGGGTCTTGTCTGCGGGAAAAATGTGGTGGTGCCCAGGAAAGGACTCGAACCTTCACGACCTTGCGGTCACTGGCACCTGAAGCCAGCGCGTCTACCAATTCCACCACCTGGGCATTTCGGCGTGGTGGAGGCGAGATAGACGCGCCGTTTGGATGCGTCAACCCCGTGTCATGCTTGGCGTGTTGCGCTGCACGCCATATGGGTATGCGACACGGAGGATGGTGATGATGCGCAAGGTGGCGACGGTCTTTGGCGGCGCGGGCTTCATCGGGCGGCAGGTGGTGCAGCGCCTGGCGCGCGAGGATTGGGTGGTGCGCGTGGTCACGCGTGACCCTCTCGGCGCGCGCGGCATGCACACCATGGGGCGTGTCGGGCAGATCGCGGGACTCGCGGCCGATGTGACGGATGAGGCGGGCGTGGCCCGCGCCGTCGAGGGTGCGGGCGTGGTCGTGAATTGCGTGGGCATCCTGCATGGCCGCTTCGATGCGGTGCAGGGGGAGGGCCCGGCCCGCATCGGGCGCCTCTCGGCCGCGGCCGGGGTGGAGCGGGTGGTCCATATCTCCGCCATCGGCGCCGATGCGGCGAGCGAGAGCGCCTATGCCCGCAGCAAGGCGGCGGGCGAATCGGGGCTGCTCGCGGCTTTCCCGAAGGCCACGATCCTGCGCCCCTCCATCGTCTTCGGCGAGGGCGACGCCTTCTTCAACCGCTTCGCCCAGATCGGCACGCTGCTGCCCTTCATGCCGGTGATTTGCGGCGAGACGAAATTCCAGCCCGTGCATGTCGGCGATGTGGCGGATGCGGTGATGGCCGCCCTGGCCGACCCCGCGACCGAGGGGAAGACCTATGAGCTCGGCGGCCCGCGCGCCTGGAGCTTCCGCGAATTGCTGGCCTTCATCGTGCAGGTGACGGAGCGCAACCGCCGCCTCGTGGATATCCCGCTGAAGGTCGCCCAGATGCAGGCCCGCTTCGCGGAGCTTCTGCCCAATCCGCCCCTGACGCGGGACCAGCTGATCCTGCTGCAACGCGACAATGTGGTGGCGCCGGGCGCCCTGACCCTGGCCGATCTCGGCATTCGGCCTGGCGCCATCGAGGCGCTGGTGCCGCCCTATCTGGCGCGGTTCAAGCCGGGCGGGGCGCGCCGGGTGCGTCCGGGCGGGTAATGTCCGTTTCGGACGTTTCTAACTGTGGCGCCGTCGGCCAATGTGACGGGATCATGGCCGCATGAAAAAATAAGGACAGTCTTTGTGTCCTAAATGGTGTTTTCCCTCTGGCGCCCGGCAGAAAGCTTCGTTAAGGGCTGTGCCGCGCCGCGCATCCTCGCGGCGAAATCCGTTTCGAGGATGTTCCGATGGCTGAGCGCATGCTGCAATTCGTCCGCCTTCAACAGCAGACGCCGGACAAACGCGCCGCCACCCAGCGCCGCGAGGATTTCAACGAGATCTATGCCCGCTTCGCGCCGGAAAAGGCCGCCGAGCAGGCCAGCCGTTGCAGCCAATGCGGCGTGCCCTTCTGCCAGGTGCATTGCCCGCTGCAGAACAACATCCCCGACTGGCTGAAGCTGACGGCCGAGGGGCGCATGGAGGAGGCCTATGAGGTCGCTTCCGC
>JAIYDS010000159.1 GCA_027487385.1 Acetobacteraceae bacterium
CAGGCACATCACCGGTACCCGATGGAATGGCTGGACGTTCTTCGGGCTGCGCGCGCGAGGTGATGCATGACCCGCCGCGCCCGCATCGAGCCGGCCATGCCGGCCACCACGAAGAAGCTCCGCTGCGCGGTGTACACGCGGAAGTCGACCGAAGAGGGGCTGGAGAAGGAGTTCAACACCCTCGACGCGCAGCGCGACGCTTGCGAGGCGTACATCACCAGCCAGCGTGCCGAGGGCTGGGTGCTGGTCCGCGACCGCTACGACGATGGCGGGTTCTCAGGGGGCACGCTGGAACGGCCGGCGCTCCAGCGCCTGCTGCGCGACATCCAGGCCGACCTGGTCGACGTCATTGTGGTCTACAAGATTGACCGGCTCAGCCGCTCGCTGATGGATTTCGCCAAGCTGGTTGATGTGATGGACGCGCATGGCGTGACGTTCGTGTCCGTCACGCAGTCGTTCAACACGACCACGAGCATGGGGCGGCTGACGCTGAACATCCTACTGAGCTTTGCGCAATTCGAAAGAGAGGTCATTGGCGAGCGAATTCGCGACAAATTCGCGGCCTCCCGCGCCCGCGGCATGTGGATGGGGGGCAAGGTGCCGCTCGGCTACGACGTCGTGGCCAGAAAGCTGGTGGTTAACGAGGACGAGGCCCCGCGCGTGCGCCGGGTATTCGAGATCTTCGCCGAAACCGGATCGGGCATCGAGACGGTGGCTCGCCTGCGGGCGGAGGGCGCCACCAGCAAGACGGGCCGGCCGCTGGACAAGGGCGACGTCTACAAGCTGCTTAACAACCGCACCTATGTCGGAGACGCGGCGCACAAGGGGCAGGTCTATCCCGGTGAGCACCAGGGGATCGTGCCGCGAGAGCTCTGGGA
This sequence comes from Acetobacteraceae bacterium, assembly GCA_027487385.1. Lineage (GTDB taxonomy): Bacteria > Pseudomonadota > Alphaproteobacteria > Acetobacterales > Acetobacteraceae > Roseococcus. Next base: position 879 of record JAIYDS010000159.1, read on the forward strand.
CCGGGCGCATGCCGTGCTGCAGGTCAGCCCGCGGGTCCGCGCCAACCAGAACCGGACGCAGACGCCGGCGCTGCTGAAGGGGCTGATCTTTGGGGCGGACGGGCGGGCCCTGTCGCCGACCCACGCCCGGAAGAATGGCCGGCTCTACCGCTACTACGTGGCGCAGCGGGTGCTGAAGGGGGATGCCGCCGGCGATGACAGCATCGTACGGCGGGTGTCGGCGGCAGAGATCGAGACGGCGGTGGTGGACCAGGTGCGGGCGCTGCTGCGGCAGCCGGAGATCGTGGTCGGCACCTGGCGGGCGGCGCGCAGGGAAGCGCCAGAGCTGACCGAGGGCGAGACCCAGGATGCGCTGCATCGGCTTGACCCGCTCTGGGAGCACCTGTTCCCGGCGGAGCAGGCGCGGATCGTGCGGTTGCTGGTGGAGCAGGTGGTGGTCGGCCCGGCCGGCGCCGACATTCGGCTGCGGCTGGATGGGCTCGGCGGCCTGATCCGCGACCTCGGTGCCATCGCGCCCAATACGCTGAGGGCGGCGGCATGACCACCGCGACCAGCATCACGGTCCGGGTGCCGCTGGCCATTCGACACCGGCCGGGGCGGAAGACCGTCGTGGTGCCGATGATCGATGGCGTAGCGCCGGTCACCACACGCGCCGACCCTGCGTTGGTGAAGGCTCTGGCCAGGGCGTTCCGGTACCAGCGGATGCTGGACGAGGGGCGCTACGCCTCGATCAGCGAAATGGCAGAGGCGGAACGAATCGAGCGTGGCTACCTGGGCGGCCTGTTACGGCTGACGTTGCTGGCGCCGGACATCGTGTCGGCTATCCTTTACGGACAGCAACGGGGCAGCCTGTCCCTCGCTGTCCTTGCGGGCCCTACAGCGTTTGGTTGGGATGAACAGCGTGCAGCCCTTGGCTTGGCGGCGTTAAACGGACCTTGTGCTGGTCGGCCCGAAGCGGCTCGATAACGATGGGCGGCAATATTCTAGTCCAGCGACAGGAAACACTCGCTACGAGAAGCCCCACGGAAATGCTATCTGGCTCCAGGAGAATCGAATGCCCATAGCTGCCAAATGCTGATCCACGAAGTGCACGACGAAGCGCTCTCGGGAGTTCTTCAAGCCGATCTTTTTCGGCTCGAGGTGTCACCTTCTCTTGATCCTGGCAGGCGGAGCGAACTTGGGCAGTTTATGACGCCTGCGCCGGTCGCCACCTTCATGGCCAGCTTGTTTGGCATGCTTCCACGCGCCGTTCGCCTGCTCGATGCTGGAGCGGGAGTGGGGATGCTCACTGCTGCGTTCGTTGATCGCGCGTGTAGGCTGGAGTCGCCTCCGGCTTCGATCGCGGTAACTGCGTTCGAGGTTGACCCCTGCCTCGCGGATCGCCTCGCCGTCACCTTGAAGGCATGCGCCGTTGAATGCGAAGGCGCAGGCATAGAATTTAAATTCAAAATCATTCGAGATGACTATATATTGCATTCTGCGGAGCCACTGATCGCAGAAGATAATGCTGAGCAAAAATACAACTGCGCGATTCTCAATCCTCCCTACGCAAAACTAAACAGTGGCTCGAGAGCTAGGAATGCACTTCGCACGGTTGGGATCGAGACAAGTAATCTATATACCGCCTTTGTGGCGCTTGCCATCGAACAGATGAGCCAGGAAGGTCAAGTGGTAGCCATTACGCCACGGAGTTTTTGTAATGGTTCATATTTTTCTAAATTCCGTCAGAACTTACTCAGTGCATCTGCTCTTGAGCGCATCCACCTATACCAGTCACGCAAAAAGGCCTTCCAAGATGACGATGTCTTACAGGAGAACATCGTTTTTAAGGTCGTAAAGGCCAAGCCACAGACCGACAACGTAAATCTTTCCTTCAGTGACAGCCCACAGGACACCAATCCGACGACTCGGAATGTCCCTTTCCGGGAAGTCGTTCATGCAGGCGACCCGCACTTCTATATCCATCTCCCAATCTTGGACGAAGACAGTGAGTTAGCAGAGCGTGTCCGATCGCTGCCATGCACCCTCCAAGATCTCGGGGTGACGGTTTCAACCGGGCGAGTCGTTGATTTTCGTGCGCGAGATCATCTGAGGAAGGAGCCAGAGCCTGGTGCGGTGCCGCTGATCTATCCTGCACACTTCGAGCAGGGATTCGTTGTTTGGCCCCAGCCTATTGGGCGTAAGCACAATGCGCTCGCTCTCAACGCAGCAACCACCGACCTCGTTGTGCCGCGCGGCACCTATGTTCTGACCAAGCGGTTCACCTCGAAGGAGGAAAAGCGCCGGCTCGTCGCGGTAGTTTACGATCCGGCGCGAATGGATGCTGAGCATGTGGGCTTCGAGAACCACCTCAACTACTTCCATATCGGTGGCAGGGGGATAGACCCCGCCTTTGCACGTGGCCTCGCGCTTTTCCTAAACTCCACCGCCGTCGATCAGTATTTTCGGCAATTCAGTGGGCACACCCAGGTCAATGCGACCGACCTTCGCAATCTGCATTATCCGACGCGGGAGCAGCTCGCGGAGTTGGGCTTGATCTATGGAGTCGCGCTACCGCCGCAGGTGCAGGTCGATGATGCGGTTGAAGCCCTACTCAGTTGAACGATCCCACAAGAAGGTGCCTCGCCGGATCGGCCTGGATCCACACATAGGTCCCGACCGCAATGTTCTGATGAGTCCCTTGCCTCGCAGCTGCTTCCTTCCACGTCCGGTAGGTGGTTGTGAAATCAATGCCCTTTTTGCCTGAACGTTCCGCGACACGCCTGAGTTGATTGACCTTGTGCAAGTCAACTTCACCGTCGCTGGTCACCGCCTCGATCACCCACAGCCGGTCCGTCTGTGGGTTCCACAGCAGCACATCGGGCATCCCATCTTCCAGACGAAGCTCAATGCCGGCTTTCGCGAAGAGGGCACGATCCTCACGCGTGATCCGATCGCCGTCGCCGTCGTCGACATAGATGACCTGATAGCCAGGCAGGAAGCGTGAAGCGTAGACATTGATGGATGCCTGGATGAGGTCGCTGTGTCCGCTGTCGACAAGCTGCCGGGCCGCTTCTGCCGCCTGTGCTTGGAACTCGCGGCGGGCACGTGCCGCATCTTTGCTAACCCACTGGACGAGAAGGTCGGGCCACTCGGCATCGGGTGCCATCAGCACCGCTTTTAAGCTTTCATCGAGGCGATAGCAGGAGTTGCCCGACTTCGCGATCACGTGCCCAGCGACGAACTCGCCGTCCACCAGCGTGACCGCCTCGATGCCTCCAAGCTCCCGAAGTGGCTTGATCCAGTAATCCCGCCCTTCACGGTCGAGCTTCCCGCTCCCACGCTGCAAAATGCCAACATGGCAAGCTAGGTGCGCCGTTGTTGCTCCGTCGCAGAAGCGAGCACCAGTGGGCGGACGCGCGAACCAGCTCTCCGTCTGATCGTCGAGTAGGGCAAAGACGCCATCAACCAAATCTGCGTTGGTACCGAGGTCGATGCGTCCAAGGACCTGGACGATCCTCTCCTTGTCGACGCCTTGCAGTCGCGTTGGTACCGCATCTCCTCCATCCTTGACTCGCTCCGCACGCAGCGCAGCAACCTTGTCGTGTAGTGCCATGTACCCACCCCAGCGTGATTATGGGTACATCATATTGAAGTGTGCATGAGCGAGAACGGCCCTGGCGCGGAAATTGGGCTAAGCCTGTATGGGATCGGCTGGCTTGCCCGCGATCCCACCGGTATCAAGCCCGCCTCGATGATGTCGTTCGCCGAATAGCTGAGACGAGCATCACGCTCCAGTTAGCGCTGATGATCCAGAAGCGGCCCAGCAGTAGGAACGCCGCAGCGCCGACGGGGCGAATCGTGTAGCCAAGCACGACGTGCTCTCGCATGGCTCGCCGCAATTGCCGCCCAAGAGCCTGCTAATGCCGGGAAGCCCACCGGCACGGGTTACCCAAACTCCCCAATGATACCACATTTTGTGGGTATGTGAGAATTTTGCGCTAGATCTTGAATGTGGAGCATGCCCGGATAAAGTATGCATGGGCGGCTGTGTTGGCCGCGGTTTGCAGGGACTTGGCGAATGACCGGAATCCTCTTTTTCCCCGTGGGCAACGGGGACATGACGCTTATCGAACTGCAAAGTGGCAAGCGCATCCTTATTGATGTTGATATCCGCGCAGCGGCAGATAGCCCGGACGATGAAACCTTTGACGTAGCTACGGCGCTTCGCCAGCGCCTTACCCGGGACAGCTATGGGCGGCTATTCGTCGATGCGTTCCTGCTTACCCATCCTGACAAGGATCACTGCACCGGGTTGCGGAACCACTTCCATCTCGGGCCGCCCGGCGAGTGGTCCAGCAAGGCCGACAAGATCCTGATTCGGGAGCAATGGTCGTCCCCGATCGTCTTCCGCCGCGCCTCGTCGCAGCATGTTCTATGCGACGATGCGAAGGCTTGGTGCGCGGAGGCGCGTCGGCGCGTTAGGATGTTCCGGGAAACGCCAGGCGCGATCGGCAATGGCGATCGGATCCTGATACTCGGCGAAGACGAAGACAATAAGACTGAGGGGCTCGAGCCCATTCTTGTGCGCACTGGTGAACTCTTTAGTCGCGTCAACGGGCAGTATGACTCGACGCTCGAGGCAAGGCTGCTCGCGCCGCGGCCGAAGAGCGAAGACGACGAGGAAGAGGAACGCCGCTCCAAGAACCACTCCAGCACGATCATAAATTTTCAGCTCGCGTCGCAGGGCAAGGCCGATGCAGCGCGGTTCCTGAGCGGAGGAGATGCTGAGGTCGCGATCTGGGAGAGTCTCTGGGAACTCTACAACGCAACGCCTGAGTTGCTGCGCTATGACATCCTACAGACGCCACATCACTGTTCGTGGCACTCACTGTCCTATGACAGTTGGAGCTGGTATGGCGAAAAAGCCAGGGTCAACGAGGGCGCGCGTAAAGCCCTGGGCCAGACGCGGCAGGGCGCCTTCCTCGTGGCTAGCAGCCGCGCGATCAAGGATGACGAGAACGATCCGCCCTGTATCCGCGCCAAGCGGGAATACGTGAGCATCGCCAACGAGGCGAAGGGGTCGTTCACCTGCGTCGGAGAATACCCGTCGGAGAAGGCGCCTGAGATCCTCGAATTTGAGATCGTCGATGTCGGTCCACGGATCAAGAGCAAGCCGATGAAGGCGGCGGCGGTAGTCGGCGCGGGCTCAGTCGGCCGCAGCCCGCTAGGGCACGGCACCTGATCGGCGGGAACTATGCTTGAACATGTCGCTCGCGCGCTGCGCATTATCAGCCAGCATCCAAATGTGGCGACAGTGCGCAGCCAGGAATCTGAGCAGGGCTTCGTGGTCGCGGAGGTCGATGTAGCCCTTGGTCTTCCCGGGGTCTGGCTCGCAGCTGGAGGCAGTCCCAACGGCGTTCGATCAGTTGAGACGACCACTTGGTCGTTTCCGGAGTCCTATCCGATGCGAGCGCCGCTCATTCGCCTGCGGCAGGATTTCGACCGCTCGTTTCCCCATATCATTCCGGGTAGGGAGGGAGCGCCGCCGCATCCGTGCATTGTGGACGGCAACATCAATGAATTCCTGCAGCAGGAAGGCATCGCTGGCCTGCTGAATGCCCTCGTGGATTGGTTGGAGAAGGCTGCGCTTGGTCGCCTCATCGATCCGCAGCAGGGGTGGGAACCGGCGCGGCGTGACGATTTGGACGATATTCTGGTCGGCCAGCTCGACCGTCTGCGCGATTTTGCCGATCGCACCGCCGGCGCGGCGGTTCTCGAATTTTCTTTCCACTCCCTGCGGGAAGAGGGGGCCACTAGCTTCATCTTTGGTGAGCTCGGCCATGAGCCTGTGCCCGTGAGCCCCGCCAATGCGGGGAATGTGTTTACATTTCAGCGCAGCCTCACATCAGAGAAGCATGTTTTTGGAAAATCCATCGCGATCGTCGTCTGGCCGGGTAAATTGCCAAACGGGGAGCTGCAGATATCCGAACGCTACCATCCTGACACTGTTTCGAACCTGGGTGAGCTTCTTGTGGCGGCCGAGAGTTATGGCTGCGGCGCCGCGCTGCGCTCCAAGTTGGAGTGGATCCGCAACTGCGTCAAAGACTGGTCGACCAAGCACATCATGCCGATGGTCGTGCTCCTCTGTGTGCGTCGGCCGTTTCACTTGATCCAATCGACCAGCAATATCGAGCTTCTGGCGTATGTCATCGAGAACAAACCACCGGCTTTTGTTGCCTGCGCAGCGGAGGGACCGGTGCGAATCGCAGCACTGCGCGAGGGCATTGCCCGACCGCTATTAGCCCGATTGGCGACTGGCAAGGATCCCGAGGCAGCGCCCAGATGGACCCTGCTGGGCGGCGGAAGTCTAGGTTCCAAGATTGGCCTTCATCTGGCTCGAGCGGGGCATGCCCCAAAGATTGTGATCGATTGGGCGGACTTGTCGCCGCATAACGCCGCCCGGCACGGGCTCGTGCCAGAGAAAGTAGGCAGCGCCTTGCATTGGATGGGGCCCAAAGCGGACGCGATGGTAGCTGCCATCGGCGGGCTGGGGCAGCAGGCTGAGGCTGCGGATCGCGATATAGTCGCTGTTCTCGCGAATGCCGTGGAGCGTAAGCGCCTTCTTCCCAAGGGTGCGTGGGCCGCGGTGAACACGACCGCATCGCTGGTCGTCCGCGAGGCACTCGGGGCCGATCAGCGGACGCCAAGCTTGCCTCCAATCGTCGAAACTACCTTGTTTGGCCATGGCATGGTGGCGGTGATGACGGTCGAGAGCGGTTCGCGAAACCCCAACACTCTGGATCTAATCGCCGAAGCCTACACAACGATCGCGGCGGAAGCGTCGCTGCGCGCTGTCGTGCTCGCCGAACGGCCTGTGGTCGGCCGGCAGATCGTGGGCGAGGGCTGCGGCACCAGCACCATCGTCATGTCGGACGCGCAGATTTCCATGCTGGCGGCGCCGATGGCGGAGGAGCTACGCAGGATGCAGGCCGGCCCGATCTCTCAGGAGGCTGGCCGGATCCTGATAGGCCAAGTTGCGCAGAATGGCCTGGATCTGCGCTGGACAAGCGCGACCGTACCGCCGGTTGCGGTGGTGAAGATGGATGGCCGGTCCGACTGGACCGTCCGGATATCGCACCGGGTGGTCGCCATGATGGACGCCGACATCGCGCAGCACCCTGGGATCGAGACAGGTGGTATCATCATGGGCCGCTTATCGGAGGCGGCACGGGCGTTCTACGTGACCGACGTGCTGCCAGCGCCACTCGACAGCAAGCGCTCGGCCGGCGAGTTCGTGCTGGGTATGATGGGCGCGCGAAAAGCTATCTCAGATTACTCAGAGCGGGCAGCCTATACGCTCTTCTGCCTCGGCACTTGGCATAATCACCTGGGCGATTTCGGTCCGTCGAGCCTGGACCGTCAAACCGCAGGCTCAATTGCGCTGGCGCGGTTGGCACCTTCGGTGCTGTTGATCCGTACTCCATCAGGATTTCGTGCCCTGTTTGCCGAGGCGCCAGCGACGGAGCAGGCCTCGTGAATTCGGTCGTTGGCTTTTTCGATGCGTACACGCTGCGCGCTCGAGTCCTTCCGGCGATGTTGGCGATCGCTCCGGCGCTTGTCCTCGTACTAGTGATCTTCCCGGGCAGCCCACCACTGACCCAGGTTTTTTCAGGGCTGGTGATCCTTGCGGTCCTCTATGGGTTTGCCGACGTTGCTCGTCGCCTGGGGAAGCGCCTGGAACCTAAGCTTCACGCAGCAGCCGGAGGCCTGCCAAGCATCGTCATGCTACGGCATCGGGACGGTACATTCACCGAAGCCAGCAAGGAGCGCTATCTGGATTTTCTTGGAAACAAAATTGGCCGTGTGCCGCCCACCCGAGCGACCGAGGAACAGTCCCCGGATCAGGCCGATAGATTCTATAAGGACGCAGGAGACTGGCTGCGAGAACATACGCGTGACACCAAGCAATTTGGTATCCTTTTCGCTGAGAATATGACGTACGGTTTCCGAAGAAATCTCTACGGTCTACGCCTATTAGGGCTGGTCACCAATGCAATTACCGCAGGATTGGCGGCATCTTTTCTGTATTTTGGCGGATGGTGGGGAATGACGATCCAGCTCGAAAATGGTGCTCACTACGTCCTGATCGTTGCTTTGATACACGCTGTTTTTTTCTTATTTTTTGTTAGGCGTTCGTATGTGGTGGAAGCGTCACGCCAGTACGCGCGACAACTGATCCTTTGCTGCGAGATATTCATACCCGCCAAGTAGCGAGCGTCCCGTGGTAGCGTCCTGGGGAATGGTGAAGCAGGTTCAGAACCTGGGGCACCTTGCAGAGCGCTCGGGCTAGCGTGCCCTATCATCGCTGAAGAATGCTCCAATTCGTCCCCACGCCGAAGGCGGCCAGCATGATGCCGGAACGCCCCTTTTTGCAGCTGCGACCCGCACGGCCCGTTCAACGCCGGTTACGTGACCGTGCCGTCCGCTTTTGGGTTGAGGGCAGCCACCGCATCAAGGAGGAATTCGACAATGACAAGCGCCACTACACGCTTCACGGTCAGCGAATCGTGATGCCAGTTCACGTCCCGCAGCATCCAGATCAGGCTGCGCTTGGCTGGTAAAATGAAAATTCATACCGCGGATGAGTGTCGCCAAGGCGCAGTGCCAGTCTTGGTCTCCTAGTACACTTTGCCAGGCGGTCGGCTTGCGGAATCCCCCCAAGCTTAGTGCGAAGAAATTCTCATAAAACCAATGAGATAAAGCTTGAGGGTTAAATCGGGCTACCCCCGAGCTTCGGAGACTTTCGCGCCGCTGGAGAGTGATTTCCGGGGTCGTTACGTTCTCCAACCCCCAAGCCGCCGCGGCAAAACCCCAGGAAACCTGCGGTTCACGGCGCTACCAGGGAAAGGGAATTGTGGGGTTGGAAAATCGACTGGAGCAGCGGTGGGAACCGGAATCCAACCTGCTCTGGTGTCTGTGAGACGTGTCTCGCCGGACGAGTCGCCGCTCCCGACATCCTTTGTCACGTGCCGGAGAAGCAACGTCACCATCTGTCCGGCACACAGGTTCCAGAAGCACGGAATGATCCGGCGCTCCATCAAGGAACCAACCGATGCGCTCCTCACTCATTCTCGCCGCCGCCCTCGCTATGCTCACCACGGGCGCATTCGCGCATGATCCTTCCGGCCGGCCGGAAGCGGGAAACTTCGTTCCGCATGTGACGGGAACGACCGGAGACGGCCGGCCCGAGATCCATCGCCCGGATGCCTCGTCGCACACGGGTGCTTCGGCAGGAATTGCGAGCAACCCCGCTGGCGCTCAGGACGGCACCATCGTCCGCAGCGGTCCGGGACGCGGCAACCTGGGTGTCCCGGCGCATGGCGCTGTTGTGGGCAACGAGGACGGGCGCCCCGTGATGGATCACAGCAACGCTCCCGCGCGCAGCCGCTGACGCCACCAACCGGGCGGGCGGGTGCAAATCCCGCCCGCCCCAAAACTCAGTCAGGTATCGTCCATGAATCGTCGTCAATTCCTCGCCACCGGGGCCGCTGTCGCCCTGCCGCTGCCGGCCTTTGCCCAAACGGAGCCGGACATCATCCGGGCCGTCACCCGCCAGATCGAGGTCAAGGGCCGGTCTGCCCGCGTTTTCGGGCTGGTGGACCGGAACGGGCGTCCGGGCTGGTCCCGCCGTGCCGGCGAGGGTTTCGCCGTGCGCCTCGTCAACGAGACGACTGAGCCGACCGGGATTCATTGGCACGGGCCGACGCCGCCCTGGCGCCAGGACGGCGTGCCGGGCGTCTCGATGGAGCCCATCCCACCTGGTGGCAGCCAGGAGTTCCGTTTTCCGCTCGACCGTCCGGCAACGCACTGGATGCACAGCCATCTCGGCCTCCAGAAGCAAGCCCTGATGGCGGCGCCCCTCATCGTGCGGCCCACAAATGCGCGGGACGAGCAGGAGGTCGTGATCCTGCTGCAGGATTTCAGCTTCACCCCGGCCGATGAATTGCTGGCGCGGCTGTTGGGTGGCCCGGCTGAGGTGGCACCTCATGGCGGCGGTGCGGCGCAGTTGCCGGCGCCTGCGCCCCACGCGGCCATGGGGGGCATGGGAATCGTGGACCGGCTCCGTGGCCTGGTCGGGCTAGGCCGTCGCGGCATGGCGATGGACATCAACGATATCGACTTCGATGCCTACCTCGCCAATGACAGGACGCTGGACGACCCGGAAGTGATCGCCGTCGAACGGCGGGGGCGCGTGCGGTTGCGTGTCATCAACGGCGCGTCGGCGACTGGCTTCCACCTTGATCTTGGCGCGGTCACGGGCACACTTGTCGCGGTGGATGGCGAAGACTTGGCCGAACCCCTTCCGGTATCCACGTTGCCGCTCGCCGTGGCACAGCGCGCCGACGTGCTGCTCGACCTTCCGGAAGGCGGCGCCGCATTGCCGATCCTCTTCCGTCGGGAGGGAGCACGGGAGCGTACCGGGGTGATTCTTCAGCCACCCGGGGCGGCCATCTCGCGACTGGATGGAATGGGCGCGGCCGCACCTGCACTTGGGATGGAGCTCGAGGCACGTCTCCACGGCCCTTCAGCCCCGGCGCGCGCCTCGCGCACGGTCGTCATGCCGCTGACGGGCGACATGGCGGCCTATCGCTGGGGCATGGGCGATGGCAGTCCGATTCAGCTGCGCCGCGGCGAACGCCTTGAGATCGAGATGCGCAACACCACGATGATGTCACACCCCATGCACCTGCATGGCCATCACTTTCAGGTCGTGGCCATCGAGGGCCGCCGCCTCGCCGGCGCATTGCGTGACACCGTTCTGGTCCCTCCCATGCAGCGCGTGACCATCGCCTTCACGGCCGAAAATCCGGGGCCGTGGCCGTTCCATTGCCACCACCTCTACCACCAGGTGCGCGGCATGGAGACGCTGCTCCGCTACACCTGACACAATTTGTCATGATCCAGAGCGGTCTTGTCGCACTTCGTTCGGCAAACAGGGATGGTTCGGAGTTCCAGACATGCGCCACATCCTGTTGATTACGGCGGCCCTCACATGGGCCGCGCCCGGCCATGCCGCGGATATCCGTGCTGGCTTTCAGGCGGCGATCGAGCTGAATGCCGAACTCCGCGGCCTTGTCGCCCAGCGCGCGGTGATCGAGGCACGTCGGCAGGGGGCGCAGGCATTCCTGCCGGCTGCGCCCTCCATCCTCCCGTCCTGGCGCACCACCACTTTCACGCAGCGCACCGGCTTTCAGGAATTCGAGATCGGCGGCGAGGTGCCGGTGTGGCTCCCGGGCGAATCTCGCGCGCTGCGCGGCAGCGTGGAGGCGCAGACGGCGCAGCTCGACGCCCGTATCGCCGAGGCGCGCATTACCCTGGCCGCCCTCGTGCGGGAGGCCTATTGGACCTGGGCGGCGGCCAATGCCGAACGCGAGGCGGCGCAGGCGCGGGTTACTTCGGCCCGGGCGCTGGAGCGTGATCTCACTCGCCAGGTCGGCGCGGGGCAGGTTCCGCGCGCCGACCTCCTGCTGGCCGCCGCCGACGCACGGGACGCCGAAGCGACGTTGACGACCGCGGCCGGTGCCGCACGCGATGCCGCCATCGCCTTTCGCACGCTCACCGGCACCAACCCCACGCCGGGGCAACCCGAACGCGCAGCCCCGCCACCCTCCGGCGAGGCGGCCCTGCGAGCCTTGCCCGCCGCCATCGTGGCCCGCACCTCGCAGGACCTGGCGCGGGCGGAGGAGCGCCTCGCGCAGGTCCGGGACCGTGCAAATCCTGCCATCTTCGGCGGCTGGCGCCGCGAGCGCGATGCAACGGGCGCCCCCTATATCGATCGGCTCCTGATCGGCGTCCGCATTCCTTTCTCCTACGCGCCGCAGGTCAACGAGCGCATCGCCACGGCGCGAGCGGAGGCGACGCTGGCGGAGGCGACGCTGGCGACCGTCGCGCGCACCCTGGCGGGCGCCGATGCGCGCGCCCGCGCCCAGGCCGGGGACGCCGCCGCCATCGCCGGCCTCGCCGAACAGCGTCACCGCGCGCTGGCCGAGCAGACGGGCCTCAGTGAAGCCTCTTACCGGGCCGGCAATCTTCCATTCGCGGAGGTCGTCCGCGTCCGTGCGCAAATCGCCCAGGCCGACGCGCAGCGCCGCCGCGCCCGTGTCGAGCAGGGGCGCGCCGCCTCCACCATCAACCAGACCCTGGGCCTGGAGCCACAATGATCCGATCCATCCTTCTGGCCATGACGCTGATCCTCGGCGTCATGGGTCCCGCCCTGGCCCATCCCGGGCATGATGACGAAAGCACGGCCGTGGCGACCGCCCTGCCACGCGCGGAAACGCACAGCGATCTGTTCGAAATCGTCTCCGTCCTGCAGCCCGGTGGTGTGCTCACCATCTACGTGGATCGGTGGTCCGACAACGCGCCGGTGGATGGCAGCGTGACGCTGACCATCGACGGACAGGAGGTGGCGGCGGAACGACAGGGCATTGGCCTTTTCGTCGTGCGTTCGCCCCTCTTGGCCAGAGCGGGACCGCGCGACGTGGTGTTCACGGTGAGCGCCGGCGAGGAGATGGACCTGCTGACGGCACGGCTTGAGGTGCCTGAAGTCGCGGTGGCTCATGGCGCGGCGGCCTCGGCGTTGGCGTTCCTCCGCAGCACCGCGACGCAGCTGGCACTCGGCGCCTTGCTGCTGGTGGTCGGCTTGCTGCTGGGCCGCGGCTCCGTCCGCCGACCGCTGCCCGCGATGGTGGAGGAGGATGAAGCGACCCCGGTGGTCGTGCCGACCAAGCCCGTTTCGGTGGAAGGGCCCGCGCGCCGCGTTGCCGCGCTGGGGCTCGGCCTCGCGCTGTTCGCCGCCCCCGCCTGGGCCGATCCCGGCCACGGCTCGGCACCAGGCTCGACCTCCACCTTCGAGGCGCCCCGCCGACTTGAGGATGGCGCGATCTTCATGCCCAAGGGTTCGCAGCGCCTGCTGACCATCCGCACGCAGGTGACGGCCAGCGGCGATGCATCGGCCTCCGTCCGCATGGTCGGCACGCTGGTGCCCGATCCCAATGCTTCCGGCCGGGTGCAATCCTCCCAGCCTGGGCGGCTGGAACCCACCGAGCGGGGTTTTCCCATTCTTGGGCAGCGCGTTGAGCGCGGCGAGGTGCTGGCCTTCGTGCTGCCGACCTACAGCGCGGCCGAGCGCGGCGGGCTGGTTCAGAACGCCGCCGAGTTGGATGCGCAGATCACCATTCTTGACGCGCGTGTGCGGCGCCTCGTCGCGTTGCGCGGCAGCGTCTCGGAACGCGAGATCTCCGAGGCGCAGGCCGAGCTCGCCGGCGCGCGGCAGCGCCGTCTGGCCATCCAGCCGGCCCTGTCGGGCCGTGAGCCGCTAGTGGCGCCGGTCTCCGGCGTGGTCTCGGTCGTTCGGGGCGCGGTGGGACAGCTGGTGGACAGCCAGGTCTCGGTCTTCGACATCGTCGATCCGTCGCGACTTTGGGTGGAGGCGCTGGCATTCGAGCGCCAGGGGCTGGACCGCGTAGCCGGCGCGACTGCCACGCTGGCCGATGGCCGGACCGTGGAGCTTACTTTCATGGGCCGCGGATTGACGGTGCGGCAGCAGGCCGTGCCGGTAAACTTCCGTGTGGAGAACCCGCCGCCAGACTCACCCATCGGTTCCTCGGTCATGGTCACGCTTCGCACCGCGCGCCAGGTGCAGGGCATCGTCCTGCCGGCCGACGCGGTCGTGCGTTCCGCCGAAGGACCGCCCGTCGTGTTCGAGCACGCGACGGCCGAACGCTTCGTGCCGCGTCAGGTGCGCGTGCAGCCGCTGGATGGTACGCGGGTCGTTGTGACGGCTGGGCTGGAGGCCGGGCGGCGCGTCGTCGTCCAGGGCGCCGGCCTCATTGCTCAGGTGCGGTGAACCATGTTCTTCAACGCCCTCGTCGGCTTCTCGCTGCGCAACCGGCTCTTCGTACTGGTCGCAGCACTGCTCGTCTCCGCCTATGGCACGTGGACGCTCACCCGCATGCCGGTGGATGTCTTCCCGGATCTGAACAAGCCGACCGTCACTTTGATGACCGAGGCAGAGGGCTTCGCGCCGGAGGAGGTCGAGCAGCTCGTCTCCTTCCCCATTGAGACCGCGGTGAACGGTCTGCCCGGCGTCACGCGCGTGCGCTCCGTGTCCTCTGTCGGGCTGTCCATCGTCTTCGTCGAGTTCGACTGGGGCGCCGACATCTGGCGCGCGCGCCAGCAGGTGAGCGAGCGGCTCAACCAGATCGCCACGCAATTGCCGCCGCGCGTGCTGCCTTCGATGGCACCGGTCTCCTCCATCATGGGCGAGATCATGTTGGTGGCGCTGACCGCGCCAGCCGATGGCAGCGTCACACCCATGCAACTGCGCGAGATCGCGGATTGGGTGATGCGGCCGCGCCTGCTGACCATCCCCGGCATCAGCCAGGTCATCCCGATCGGTGGCGAGGTTCGGCAATTCCGCGTCATGCCCGATATGGAGCGGCTACACGCGCTGGACCTCACGCATGAGGCAATGGTGGCGGCGCTCCGGCAGTTCGGCGTGAATGCCGGCGGCGGCTATGTGGACCAGGCAGGGCGCGAATTCCTGATCCGCAACATCGGCCGCACCACTTCGCTGGAGGACCTGCGCAACGCGACGGTGGGCTTCCGTGAGGGCCAGCCCATCGCGCTGCGCCAGGTCGCGGCGGTGGAGTTCGGCGCCCGCTTCAAGCGCGGCGACGCCGGGGTGGATGGCGCGCCGGCGGTGATCCTGGGCATCGGCAAGCAGCCTGGCGCCGACACGATCCGCTTGACGCGCGCCGTGGAGGCAGCGCTGGCCGAACTGCAGCGTGGCATGCCGCGCGGCGTTGTGGCGGACCGCATCAAGTTTCGTCAGGCCGGCTTCATCGAGCAGAGCATCGCCAATCTCCAGCAGGTGCTGGCGGAGGCGTTCATCGTCGTCGCGATCGTGTTGTTCGCCTTCCTGTTGAACGTGCGCACAACCTTCATCTCGCTCACCGCGATCCCGCTCTCGATTCTGCTGACGGCAATTCTCTTCGCGGCCTTCGGCCTGTCGATCAACACCATGACGCTCGGCGGAATTGCCATTGCCGTCGGGGAATTGGTGGACGACGCGGTGGTGGACGTGGAGAACATCTTCCGCAGGCTGCGCGAGAACCGGGACAAGGCCGTCCCCGAATCCGCGCTGCATGTGATCGCCGCCGCGAGCTCCGAGGTTCGCTCGGGTATCGTCTACGCCACCCTGATCATTGTCCTGGTGTTCCTGCCGCTCTTCGCCCTTTCAGGCATTGAGGGGCGGCTCTTCGCGCCGCTCGGCATTGCCTACATCGTCTCCATCCTGTGTTCCTTGCTGGTCTCCATCACGGTGACGCCCGTGCTGTGCTACTACCTGCTGCCGCGCATGAAGCGTATGGCGCATGGCGACGGATGGCTGGTACGCAAGCTCAAGGCCGGGAATGATCGCGCCCTGCGCTGGGGCTTCGGCCACCGCTCCCTTGTGCTGGGGCTTGCCGGGGCGGGTGTCGTGGTGGCCGGCGTTTCCGCCGTGTATCTTCCGCGCGCCTTCCTGCCCGCCTTCAACGAGGGCACCATCGTCATCGGCTTGACCTACCAGCCCGGCATCTCGCTGGCGCAATCCGATGCCCTGGGCACCGTCGCCGAGCGGCTCGTCATGGCCGTGCCCGAGGTGAAGGGCGTGGGCCGCCGCACCGGCCGGGCCGAGCTGGATGAACATGCCGAGGGCGTTCATACCTCCGAACTCGACCTCGACCTGCGCGAGAGCGGCAGGCCGCGCGCCGAGGTGCTGGCGGACATCCGCAGCCGGCTTTCGGCCCTGCCGGCCGCGATCAACCTCGGCCAGCCGATCTCGCACCGGCTGGACCACATGCTCTCCGGCGTGCGGGCGCAGATCGCGCTGAAGGTGTTCGGCGACGACCTCGACACGTTGCGAACACTTTCGGAAACGCTGCGCTCGCGCCTCGCCGCCAATGTGCCGGGCCTGGCCGACCTCCAGCTTGAACGGCAGGTGCGGGTGCCGCAGCTGCGTATCGCGGTGGATCATGAACGCGCGGCGCTCTATGGGGTGTCTGCCGCCTCGCTCACCGAGACTTTGCAGTCGCTGACGGGCGGTACCGTCATCAGCCAGATCATGGACGGCCCGCGCCGCTTCGACGTGGTCATGCGCCTCTCCGATGCCGACCGCACGACGGCGCGGCTGTCGGAGGCCCTCGTCGAGACGCCGGGCGGCCGCGTGCCGCTCCGCATGCTTGCCACCGTCGAGGAGTCCGACGGCCCCAACCAGATCCTGCGCGAGGGCGCCCGACGCCGCATGGTGGTGCTGGCCAACACCACGCCCGGCGCGGATATGGCCGCCGTGGTTGCCGCCATCCGGGAGGAGGTCGCTCGCATGGCCCTGCCCCCAGGCTACACGACCAGTCTCGAGGGCACCTTCCAGGCGCAGGAGGAGGCGATGCAGACGATCGGCGTGCTGGCCCTGATTTCCCTCTCGCTCATCTTCGTCGTGCTGTACTCGCGCTACCGCTCGGCCATGCTGGCCGCCATCATCATGGGCAACGTACCGCTAGCGCTCATCGGCGCCGTGGCCGCGCTGTGGATCGCCGGCCAGCCCCTCTCGGTCGCGACCATGGTGGGCTTCGTGACGCTGACCGGCATCACGACGCGCAATGGTATCTTGAAGGTCAGCCACTACCTCAACCTCGCCCTTCACGAGGGCGAGCGATGGGGCCTGGCGCTGGTGCTGCGCGGCAGCGCCGAACGCCTGACGCCGGTGCTGATGACGGCCCTCGCCGCCGGCCTCGCCCTGATCCCGCTGGCCATCGGCGCCGATGCGCCGGGCAAGGAGATCCTGCACCCGGTGGCCGTCACCATTCTGGGCGGCCTGGTCTCGGCCACGCTGCTTGACGCCTTCGTGACACCGATCCTGTTCCACCGCTTTGGCAGGCCCGCGCTGGAACGGCTGCGGGCCGAGGCGGCGGAGCGCAAGGCCGTCGCCGGACAGCAACGTCCGGCTCTCGAAACCTTCTGAACCCATGAGGATCATCATGACCCATCGCCGGATTCTTCTCCTCGCCTTCCTCGCGGTCTCTACCGGGCAGGCCTTTGCCCATGGCGGGGGCCGCGGCGTCAACGGTGGCGTCATTGGCGAAATAGGCGATCGTCACGTCGAGGTGCTGGCGCGAGATGGTGAGATCCGCGTCTGGGTGCTCGACGCCCACGACCACCCGGTGACTGCGGCGGGTGCCAGCGGTAGCGTCATCGTGTTGGCGCAGGGCAGGTCGCAGACCCTTCCCCTGGCAGCCGGCGAGGGCGGCGCCTTTCTGGTCGCGCGCGGCGAATTTCGTGCTGACCGTGCCATGCGCGTCGTCGCCACCCTGACGCTGCCGGGCCAGCCACAGCGTCAGGCCCGCTTCACGCCGGTCGAATAGCCTCGGATAATCCCCCAATGCTCGAACCCGCCGAACGCCGGTTGCTCGATCCCGAAGCCCATATTCTCGTCGTGGAGGATGATGGGGAGATGCGCAACCTGGTCTCGCGGCTGCTGCGCGAGGCCGGGTTTCGCGTTTCCGGCGCGCGGGACGGTCGCGAGATGTGGGAAATGCTCGACGGGCCAGCGGCCCCGCCCGACATCCTGTTGCTTGATGTCATGCTGCCGGGCGTCTCAGGCCTCGACTTGTTGCGCCGCCTGCGCGAGCGTTCTCGAATGCCGGTGATGATGCTGACGGCGCGTGGTGAGGAGATGGATCGGGTCCTGGGCCTGGAACTCGGTGCCGATGACTATGTGGCGAAGCCTTTCTCCCCGCGCGAGTTGGTGGCGCGCGTGCGCGCCCTACTACGCCGCACCGCCCCGGGAGATACGAATGCCGAATCCAGGTCCCGCCGCCTTGCCTTTGCTGGCTGGGTTTTGGACACGGCACGCCGTGAGCTCACTTCACCAGAGGGCGCCGTAGTGGATCTCTCCGGCGCCGAGTACGATCTTTTGATAGCATTCCTGGAACATCCGCAGCGTGTGCTGTCGCGCGAACAGCTGCTGGAAGTGGCGAAGCGGCGCGTTGGCGTAGACCCATTTGATCGTACGGTGGATGTGCAGGTTGGCCGGCTGCGCCGCAAAATCGAACCTGACGACAGCAGCCCGCTGCTGATCAAGACCGTGCGCGGTGCCGGCTACGTCTTCGTGGCCGACGTGACGCGCGCGTGAGGATGCCCTGGCCGCGTTCGCTGGCGGGGCGGATCACGCTGCTGATGTTGGGCGGGCTGACCCTGCTGCATGTGGGCTCCATGATCGTGCACGAGCGGGCGCTGCACGGCGCCGAGAGTGGCGCGCGCCTGGAGCGCCTCGCCGAGCGACTTTCCGCCGCCACCGTGGCCGTGGCTGCCGTGCCGGAGGCGGGGCGCGATGCCGCGGCGCATGCCCTGTCGCTGCCCGGCGTGGAACTGCACTGGGACCGGGTTCCGCCGGTGCCCGAGGGCGAGCCTCCGCCACCGCTCGCGGAGGCGGCCGCGCGGCTTGGCACTGGTGCCAGGCTTGCATGGGACCCCAAGGCCGAACCCGGACACCGTGTGATGGGCGCCATCCCCCTCGCCGACGGCGCGGGCTGGGTCGTCTTTGGCGCCAGTTGGCTCGCGGCGCCGGCCAACCCGATGGAGCGCGGCGCCGTTGTCTCGATGGTCGCGATGGCGCTGGGAATCGGCATCGTCTCGGTGCTGGTGGTGCGCTGGATCACGCGCCCGCTGCGGCGCCTGGCCGATGCCGCCGATGGCATCGGCCATGATCTCGGGGCCCGCCCCCTGGCGACGGAGGGGCCAGTCGAGGTGCGCCACGCGGCACTTGCCTTCAACGCCATGCAGAGCCGTATCCGGCGCCTGGTCGAGGACAGAACTGAAGCACTGGCGGCAGTCAGCCATGATCTGCGAACTCCGCTCGCACGCCTGCGACTGCGCGCGGGCTTCCTGCCCGAGGGCGAGGACCGTGCGCGGATGGAGGCGGACATCGCCGAGATGGAAGCCATGGTGGTGCGCACCCTCGACTACATCCGCGAGGGGCGAGACGGCGAGCCGGTGGTGCCGACGGACCTCGCCGCCATCCTGCAGACCCTCGCCTCGGACGCCGCGGATGCCGGGCATGACATTGTCTATGACGGGCCGCCGCGTGCGGTACTGCCGCTGCGGCGGTTGGCGGCCAAGCGGGCCTTCGCCAATCTGGTGGACAACGCCATCCGCCACGGTGCGTCGCCGGTGCGCCTGACCGTTCAGATCGAGCGCGACGCCTTGGTGGTGGATGTGAGCGATGGCGGGCCAGGGATCGCGCCTGATGACCGCGCCCGTGCCCTTGCGCCATTCCAGCAACTCGACACGGCGCGCGGTGCTGGCGGAAGCGGATTAGGGCTGTCCATCGCGCAACGCTTTGCCGAGGCGAGCGGGGGCACGATCGAACTGAGCCATGCGGACCAGGGTGGATTGGCGGTGCGCATTGCCTTGCCGCGCCAACAAAGCGTCGGACGATAAGCAGGCCTTGACCTTCCCAGTATAGCAAACACCATCTGAAGCCCTGTAGCGAAGGAGGGCTGGCACCATGCTTCACATGACGATTGCCAACATGCACTGCGGCGGCTGTGCCAAGGGCGTCCGCGCCAGTTTGAGTGAGGTCGCACCCGGTGTCACCGTGGAAATCAACCTGGAGCGCCGGCAAGCCAGCCTGGATGTCCCAGACGCGGCGCCCGTGCTGGCAAAGCTGCGCAGCGACGGATGGGAAGCCATGCCGATTGCCGACCAGACGATGACGGCACCGACCTGACATAATTTGTCATTCCCGTGAGAAGCAACGTCACAATTGCGGTCGTATCACATTTAGTATTGTCATCCATCGAAAGGTTCCACCATGCGCCGATCCACCCTGATTATTGCCGCCCTTGGCCTCGCGCTCGCTGGGGGTGCTGGCTTTGCGGTGGCCCAAATGCCGCATCAAGGGCCAGGCCATGGTGCCGCGCAGCCGCAGGCCGGCCACAATCATGGCGCCGCCGCACCCGCGAATGTGTCGCCGTCAACGCGCGCGTTCATGGCGGTGAACGACAAGATGCACCGTGACATGGCGATCACCTTTACCGGCAACGCCGACCGCGACTTCGCCGCCGGCATGATCCCGCACCACCAAGGTGCCATCGATATGGCGCGCGTCGCGCTGGAGTTCGGACGCGACCCGGAAGTGCGCGCGCTGGCCGAAAGCATCATTCGGGATCAGGAGCGTGAGATCGCGCAAATGCGTGCGATCGTGGCCCGGCTGCCTGCGCGATGAGCCTCCACGCCGCCAAGACGCGCCGCTGCGCGTTTGCCGCTGCTACGGCGCTTCTGGCGGCGCCAGCGGTCGCCCAGCGGCAGGAGCATGTCGAGGTTTGGCGTGACCCCCACTGTGGCTGTTGCGCCGCCTGGGTCGAGCATCTGCGTACCGAAGGGTTTGGGGTTACGGATCGCGTCGTTCCCTCCGTTGCGCCATTCCGCCGGATGCTGGGGACGCCGGCCGATCTGCTCTCCTGCCACGCCGGCCGCGTCGCTGGCCTGGTGCTGGAGGGCCACGTGCCGGCCCTTGCGATCCGTCGCGCGCTCTCTGACCGCCCCGCCGGCGTGATCGGCCTTGCGGTGCCTGCCATGCCGGTCGGATCGCCCGGCATGGAAGTGCCCGGACGCGAGCCCGACACCTACGACGTGGTGGCCTGGACCGCTGACGGCAGGCACCGGCCCTTCATGCGCTTCGTCGGCGCCCGCGCCGTCTGACAAGGAACAAAAAAACCATGAGGAAGCTCGGCACCTACACCACCGCGGCAGTCCTGGCGCTCGGGATCGCCGGCACGGCGCTCGCACAAACGGCGCCTCCGGCCGGTGCGGAACACGAGGGCCATCACCCTGACGCGCCGCCTACCGCCCAGCCGCCCGCGTTGCAGCGTGGGGCGCCTGCAGCCGGCATGGCCGGCCCGGGCGGCATGATGGGCGGCGACATGGGCCGCATGATGCAGCAGATGATGCAGGGTCGGATGGCCGCGGCCGCGCTGCAGCCGTTCCGCCGCATTGAGGGGCAGATCGCCTTCTTCCGGGCCGAGCTGCGCATCACCGACGCCCAGCTCTCGCAGTGGACCGCCTTCGCCGATGCCGTCCGCGCCCAAGCCGAGAGGCTCCGCGGGGCCACCCAGCAGGCGATGGGCGGCGGGACGGGGCCTGTCCCTGCACCGCAGCAGATGGAGCGGCGCATCACCTTCCTGACCGCCCAGCTGGACGCGATGCGCGCGGTCTCTGCCGCCGCGGCGCCGCTCTACGCGACGCTCTCCGAGGAGCAGCGCCGCACTGCCGACGAGCTGATCGCCGAGCATTTCCGCAGCATGCGGATGGGGATGTAGTGACATGGACCGGACGGGCACCGTAGGCGCCGAGGCCAAGCCATCCTGGTGGCGCACACGCGCAGGAGTCGCCGTGATCGGCTTTGCGCTGATCGCGGCCTTCTACGTCCTGCGGGAGCATTGGGGCCACGCGTTCGGCGCGCTCCCTTACCTCATCCTCTTAGCATGCCCGGTGATGCACCTGTTCATGCACCACGGGCATGGCCACGGCGGAGGCGAGCAGAACGCTGGTTTAGGTCGTGGCAACGGAGCCAAGTGATGCATCAGGTGCCGCGAAGGTGGGCTGGATTAGCTCCTCCCGCGGCACGCTACCTCGTGGCCATGCTAGCCTTGAACCTGGGCTGGGAAGTCGCGCAGCTCCCCCTCTACACGTTGTGGGTGGAGGGTACGCCGGGCGAGAT
Source organism: Acetobacteraceae bacterium (assembly GCA_027487385.1). Lineage (GTDB taxonomy): Bacteria > Pseudomonadota > Alphaproteobacteria > Acetobacterales > Acetobacteraceae > Roseococcus. Next base: position 22,684 of record JAIYDS010000159.1, read on the forward strand.
CGCCTTCGCCGTCCTTCATTGCACTGGCGGGGACGCGATGATCGCTGCCGCCGCGTTGGCGGCGGCGATCCTGTTGACCCGATCCTGGCATTGGCCGAGCCAGGGATGGGGGAGCGTCACGCTGATCGCGACCCTGATTGGCCTTGGCTACACGGTGTTCAGTGAGTGGCTGAATGTCGATCTGCGCCAATCCTGGACCTACACGGCCGCCATGCCGCGCCTTCCGCCGTGGGGAACCGGGCTCGCTCCCTTCCTCCAATGGCTGCTGTTGCCGCCACTGGCGATGCTGGCAGCGCGGCCGCCTGCGCGACCTTTCGCGCGCTGAGAGGTTAAACGGACATGGAACATCACGGCCCCCACACCGCCCACGGCAAGCACGATCCTGAGCTTGAAGGGACTGCCGCGGCGTCGGGCACCGTGAAGGATCCGGTCTGCGGCATGACGGTGGACCCGGCAAAGACCGCGCACCACGCCGATCATGCGGGGCATGCCTACCATTTCTGCTCAGCCGGTTGCCGCACCAAGTTCATCGCCGAACCGGGAAAGTATCTGCAGGCGCGTGCGCCTTTGCGCGCAGAGGCGGTGGCGCCGGGCACCATCTACACCTGCCCGATGCACCCGCAAATCCGGCAGCCAGGGCCGGGCAGTTGCCCGATCTGCGGCATGGCACTCGAACCTGAGACCCCCTCGGCCGAGACGGGACCCAACCCGGAGCTGGTGGACTTCACCCGGCGCTTCTGGATCGGCCTCGTGCTGACCATCCCAGTCTTTCTGCTGGAGATGGGCGGTCACCTGACGGGGATGATGCACCTCGTCGGCGGGCAGCGCGTCGGCAACTGGATACAACTTGCGCTGGCGACGCCCGTGGTGCTCTGGGCGGGCTGGCCTTTCTTTGTCCGCGGCTGGCAGAGCCTGGTGAACCGCAGCCTCAACATGTTCACCTTGATCGCACTCGGCACTGGCGTCGCCTGGGTATTCAGCGTCGTGGCCACCCTCGCCCCAGGCATTTTCCCGGCAGCCTTCCGTGCGGCGGATGGCTCGGTGGCGGTGTATTTTGAGGCCGCTGCGGTGATCGTCGTGCTGGTGCTGCTTGGGCAGGTGCTCGAACTGCGGGCGCGCGAACAGACGGGAGGCGCCATCCGAGCGCTGCTCGATCTGGCGCCAGCCCAAGCCCGTCGGTTGCGCGACGATGGTTCGGATGAGGAGGTGCCGCTGGCCGCCATCGTGGTCGGCGATCGGCTGCGCGTTCGTCCCGGTGACAAGGTGCCGCTCGACGGCGCTGTGCTGGAGGGTGCGTCCAACGTCGATGAGAGCTTGGTGACGGGTGAGGCAGTGCCGGTCACCAAGACGGTGGGTGATCAGGTCGTCGGCGGCACGCTGAACGGCCAGGGCAGCTTCGTCATGCGGGCCGATCGCGTTGGCCAGGACACGGTGCTGGCGCAGATCGTGCGCATGGTCGCGGGTGCGCAGCGTTCCCGCGCGCCAATCCAGCGTCTGGCTGACCAGGTCAGCGGCTGGTTTGTGCCCGTGGTCGTGGGCATCGCGCTGGTCGCCTTCGCAGTCTGGGCGGTGTGGGGGCCAGAGCCGCGTCTCGCCTTCGCGCTGGTTGCCGCGGTGACGGTGCTGATCATCGCCTGCCCGTGTGCGCTGGGGCTGGCGACGCCGATGTCCATCATGGTCGGCGTGGGCCGGGGTGCGCAGGCGGGGGTGCTGATCAAGAACGCCGAGGCGCTTGAGCGCATGGAGCGGATCGACACGCTCGTCGTCGACAAGACCGGCACGCTCACCCAGGGGCGGCCGGACGTCGTGGCTGTGATCCCGGCAGCAGGCGTGGCCGAGGAGGAGGTGCTGCGGCTGGCGGCGGGGTTGGAACGGCCCAGCCAACATCCCCTCGCCGAAGCCGTGGTGCGGGCGGCGGAAAAGCGCGGCGTCGTCGTGCCGTCAGTCGAGGGCTTCGATGCCCCTATTGGTCGCGGCGTGACCGGCACGGTCGAGGGACGCCAGGTCGCGGTAGGCAACGCCCGGCTGATGGATGAGACCAAGGTGGATGTCGGCGCCCTATCGGCGGAAGCCGAGCGTCTTCGCGGTGATGGCGCCACGGTCTTCTTCGTGGCGGTGGATGGCCGCGCCTTCGGGATCGTCGCCGTGGCCGATCCGGTGAAAGAGACAACGGCGGCGGCACTCGCGGGTCTTGCGAAGGATGGCGTGCGGGTGGTGATGCTGACTGGCGATAACCGCACGACGGCGGAGGCCGTGGCGCGGCGGCTTGGCATCACAGAGGTCGAGGCGGAGGTCCTGCCCGAGGATAAGCAGCGCATCATAGAAAAGCTGAAGGCGGAGGGGCGCCGCGTCGCCATGGCAGGCGATGGCGTGAACGACGCGCCGGCACTGGCGGCGGCCGAGGTGGGCATCGCCATGGGCACTGGCACGGCCGTGGCGATCGAAAGCGCGGGCATCACGCTGCTCGGCGGGGATCTGATGGGCATCGTGCGGGCGCGGCGGCTGTCGGAGGCTGTGATGGGCAATATCCGGCAGAACCTGTTCTTCGCCTTTGCCTACAATGCGGCCGGCGTACCGATCGCGGCGGGCGTGCTGTATCCGATGTTCGGCATCCTTTTGTCGCCCATCATCGCGGCGGCGGCCATGGCGCTGTCGTCGGTGAGCGTGGTCGGGAATGCACTTCGGCTGCGAACAACGCGGTTGGATTGACCCAGTTGGAGCGTATCGACGGTTCTGGGATGCGCCTCAAGGCACCCGTCGCTTGGCAACCCCTACAGACAGCGTGGCTGCCGCCAGATCGAATGTTGCCGCCGAGATGTTCCGCGCCATCAC
>JAIYDS010000182.1 GCA_027487385.1 Acetobacteraceae bacterium
ATAGGGCGGGCGGCGAATGTAGGTGCTGGGCGCGCGCCAATCATAGAGCGGGCTGACCTTCTTGCGGGCGCCCTGGTTGCCGAACATCGGCGCATAGACCTGGCGGAACATCTCGGGCTTCACGGCGGCGGCGACCACCGCATCCACCTCCGCGTCGGAGGGCCAGAGATCCTTCAGGCGGATTTCCTTGCCATTCGCATCCACGCCCAGCACGTCACGCTCGATGTCGAAGCGTATGGTACCGGCGATGGCATAGGCCACGACAAGCGGCGGCGAAGCGAGGAAGGCCTGCTTCGCATAGGGGTGGATGCGGCCGTCGAAATTGCGATTCCCGGAGAGCACCGCCGTCGCGTAGAGGTCGCGGTCAATGATCTCCTGCTGGATCTTCTGATCGAGCTCGCCGGACATGCCATTGCAGGTGGTGCAGGCGAAGGCGACCACGCCGAAGCCCAGCTTCTCCAGCTCCGTCGTCAGCCCCGCCTCATCCAGGTAGAGCGCCACCGTCTTGGAGCCCGGCGCCAGCGAGGATTTCACCCAGGGCTTGCGCGTGAGGCCCGCGCGGTTCGCGTTGCGCGCCAAAAGCCCGGCCGCGATGACGTTGCGCGGGTTGGAGGTGTTGGTGCAGCTGGTGATGGCCGCGATGATGACCGCGCCATCCGGCATCAGGTCGCCATCATTTTCCACGACCCCGGAAATGCCCCGCGCCGCCAGGTCCGAGACCGGCAGGCGGCGATGCGGGTTGGACGGTCCCGCCATGGTCCGCACCACGGTGGAAAGGTCGAAGCGCAGCACGCGCTCGTATTCCACCTTCGTCAGTGCGTCCGACCACAGGCCCGCGGTCTTCGCATAGGTCTCCACCAGCCTGATCTGCGCTTCCTCGCGCCCGGTCAGACGCAGATAGTCGATGGTCTGCTGGTCGAGCGAGAACATGGCGGCCGTCGCGCCATAGTCGGGGGCCATGTTGGAGATGGTGGCGCGGTCGCCCAGCGTCAGGCTCGCGGCGCCCGCGCCGTAGAATTCGAGCCAGGCGCCGACGACGCGCTCCTTGCGCAGGAACTCCGTCAGCGTCAGCACGATGTCCGTGGCCGTGATGCCAGGCCCCGCCTTGCCGGTCAGCTCCACGCCGATGATATCCGGCAGCCGCATCCAGGAGGCGCGGCCGAGCATCACATTCTCGGCCTCCAGCCCGCCCACGCCGATGGCGATGACGCCCAGCGCATCCACATGCGGCGTGTGGCTGTCCGTGCCGACCAGCGTGTCCGGGAAGGCCACGCCATCCTGCGTGTAGATGACGGGCGACATCCGCTCCAGGTTGATCTGGTGCATGATGCCGTTGCCCGGCGGCACGATCTCCATGTTCTTGAAGGCGTGGCGCGTCCATTCGATGAAGTGGAAGCGGTCCTCGTTGCGGCGGTCCTCGATGGCGCGGTTCTTGGCGAAGGCATCCTTCTCGAAGCCCGCATGCTCGACGGCGAGCGAGTGGTCCACGATCAGCTGCACCGGCACCACCGGGTTCACCTTGGCGGGGTCGCCGCCCTTCTCCGCGATGGCATCACGCAGGCCGGCGAGGTCCACCAGCGCGGTCTGGCCCAGGATGTCGTGGCAGACGACGCGGGCAGGGTACCAGGGAAAATCAATGTCGCGCTTGCGATGGATGAGCTGCTTCAGCGCGTCCGGCAGCAGGCTCGGGTCGCAGCGGCGGACCAGATTCTCGGCCAGCACGCGCGAGGTATAGGGAAGGGTGTCATAGGCGCCGGGTGCCAGGGCTTCGACGGCGGCACGCGCGTCGAAGAAGTCCAGCTCGGTGGCGGGCAGGCGCTTGCGGTATTGCGTGTTCATCACTTTGCTCCCTGCCGGGTTCGGCCCAGCGATCTTCCTTCGATGTCACGGCCGCGGAAACCACTGCGCCGTCACTTCCGGTCGCTATTCTGCGCGCCCCGGGCCGGGGCCGCCAGATGTGGCGGGGCGGAAGCCGGGATGCAATGCGCGCAGGTGGGGTGATGGCGAGAGAGCGCCGTCCTCTCGCGTTCTCCCGCCAGGAAAGCTGAGTTTCCGGCCGGGGAGCTTGAGGGGCAGCGCCCCTCAATACTCCGCGAAGATCCGGTTCAGCTCGGCCCTGTCCTGCGTCACGGTCAGGCCCAGCATCAGCAGGATGCGCGCCTTCTGCGGATTGAGGTTGTCGGCATTCAGGAAGCCCGCCTCCTGCATCCGCGTCGTGTAGAACATCCGCCCCGAGCCCGCCCGCGTGCTGGCGGCGATCGGCGTGCCGGCGGCCATGGCGGCCGTCATCGCCTCGCCGAGGGTCGGAGTCACGAAACTAGGTGCGAAGCCGGCCGAGACCAGGCCCTTGGCGCCGGCGGCGATGAAGGCCTCCACCGCCGCGCCATCGGCGCCGGCATAGCAATAGACGATATCCACGCGTGGCAGGGCACTCAGCCCGCGCACATCGAACTCCGTCTCCCGCCCCAGCTTGCGCAGCGGGCGGCGATACCAGGCGATGCCATCCGCATCGGCATGCGCCAGGCAGCCGAAATCCGGGCTGCGGAAGGTCTGCAGGCGGGAGGTGCTGGTCTTCGTCACCTCGCGCGCCGCATGCACCTCGTCATTCAGCAGCACCAGGGCACCGAGGCCGCGCGCGCGCGGGTCGCCCGCCACGCGGCAGGCATTGGCCAGGTTCATGCCGGCATCGGAGGACAGGCCGGAGGAAGGCCGCTGCGCGCCGACCAGCACCACCGGCACCTCCACCTTCACCGTGAGCGAGAGGAAATAGGCCGTCTCCTCCAGCGTCGCGGTGCCATGGGTGATGACGATGCCGTCCAGGCCCGGGATCTCGGCCACCACCTGGTCGCACAGCCGCACCAGCTCCAGCCATTGCTGCGGACCCAGCGCGGTGGAGGGGATGGCGGCGTATTTCACCGCGACCACCTCGGCCACCTCATGCACCTGCGGCCAATAGGCCAGCAGCTGCTCGGCATCCATGACCTTTCCGAGCGTGGCGTAGTCCGCGATGTCCATGGGCCCGCGGCCGAGCGAGCCGATGGTGCCGCCGGTGCCGATCAGGGCGATCTTGGGCCTCCCTTGGGGCTTGCTCATGCGGCGGATTTCCTCTCGATGATGGCGGTGGTGAGGCGGGAGACGCAGAACATCTCCCCGTCCTCCCGCCGCAATTCGATGTTCCAGACATGCACGCTGCGGCCGATCCGCACCGGCGTGCAAAGACCGAAGGCGCGGCCACCCTTGGGCAGGGGGCGCAGATGGTTGGCGTTGATCTCGAGACCCACGGCGTGGAAGCCGGGCTCGCAGGCCATCATGGAAGCGACGCTGCCCAGCGTTTCGGCCAGCACGACGGAAATACCGCCATGGATGATGCCGAAGGGCTGCACATGCCGCTCATCCACCGGCATTTCGCCGCGCAGGAAATCCGGCCCGATCTCGGTGATGCGGATGCCGAGCAAGCCGTTCACCGTGCCCTCCGAACGGACATGGATCTCGTCGGGCGTGGTGGTCTGGCGCCAGATGCTCAAGGGGTTGGCCTCTCCTCAGGGGCGGGCAGTTCAGCCCTCATCCGCCTGACGCGCAAGCCGGATGTCGCGGCGCAGCACGAGGACGAAGTTCAACATCATCACCGAAGCCCAGAACAGCGAGAGGAAGTCGAGGACGGAAAGCTCCAGCAGCGGGATGATCGCGCGGAACAGGTCGGGCAGCAGGAAGAGCAGGACCGCCAGCACCAGGAAGGCCACGCGCAGTTCGGTGGTGCCGATGGAGTCGATGGCCAAATCATGCACGCCGGTGATGATCAGCCGCGCCAGCGCGAGATTGCTGAGCAGCATGTAAAGCGACAGCAGCAGGAAGGGCACCGGCAAGGAGACCAGGCCCGAGACCGCGAAGCCGAGCGCCAGCAGGAGATAGGCGATGAGGTCCACGCCATTGTCGAGGATGAAGCCCTGGACCTTGCGCTCGATGCGGCGATGCCGGGCCAGCCGGCCATCCAGCGAATCGCCCAGCCAGTTCAGGGTGAAGCCGGCGAAGACGAGCCCCAGCGACAGCCAGGAGGTGAGGGCAAGGGCGAAGCCGACGCTGCCCAGAACGGCGCCGAAAATTCCAAGCCCGGTCAATTGATCAGGCTTGACCCATCCTGGGAGGCGGGTGACGAGAAAATCGAGGATCCTTGCCTCTGGTCCCGCCAGCAGGCCGCGATTGGCGCGCCTTGGAATCACGAGGGATCGAGAACCGCCACCATCGCATCCAACGCTGCATCGATCTGGGCCGGCTCATGCGCCGCGGAGAGGAAGAAGCGGAGCCGCGACGTGCCCTGCGGAACCCCCGGGGCGATGACGGGGAAGACGTAGATGCCCTGCTGCTCCAGATCCTGCGCGGCCCGGAAGGTCTTGATGTCGGTGCCGAGGATAATGGGGGTGACGCCAAAGCCCCAGCTGGAACCGACATCGAGTCCCCGCGCCCGGGCGCCTGCGATGAAATGCTGCCCGTTGGCGCGCAGCGCGGCCACCCGCTCGGGCTCGCGGCGCATGATCTCCAACGCCTTCAGCGATGCCGCCGCCACCGGGGCCGGCATGCCGACGCTGAAGACCAGGCCGGGCGCGCGCGCCTTGAGGATATCAATCAGAACCTGGCTGCCGCAGACATAGCCGCCGCAACCCACCAGCGCCTTGGAGAGGGTGCCGAACCAGATATCCACCCGGCTGGGATCCATGCCGCAATGCTCGGCGATGCCGCGGCCCGTCTCGCCGATGACGCCCAGCGCGTGCGCCTCGTCCATCATCAGCCAGGCCTGGAAGCGTTCCTTGATCTCGACAAGGCGGAAGAGGTCGGGCCCGTCCCCATCCATCGAGAACAGCCCCTCGCTCACGATCAGCACGCGCTCAAAGAGATGGCGCGTCAGGGTGAGATAGGCTTCCAGATCGTCGAGGTCGTTGTGGCGGAAGGATTTGCGCTGACAGCGCGCACCCTGGGCGCCGACCACCACGCAATTGTGGATCAGCGAATCATGGATCAACAGATCCTTGGGGCCCAGGATCGTCTCGATCACCGAGGCGGCGGTCGCATGGCCACTGACAAAGAGCGCGCCGGCCTCGGCCTCATACACATCGGCCAGGGCAGCTTCCAATTCCTGGTGCACCGGACGCTCGCCCGCCGTGATCCGGCTCGCGGAAACGCTGGTGCCGTAGCGCAATGCCGCTTCCTGGTGGGCGGCGAGCACCTCGGGATGACCGTTCAGGGCGAGGTAGTCATAGCTGGCGAAATTCAGCAGCTCCCGGCCATTGATGCGGGTGGTGACGCCCGCGCGGACGTCATGCGTCCGGTAATAGGGATTCTCGAAGCCGAGCGCCGGGCCGACCTGCCGATCCATCAGGATCTCGCGATAGGCGGGCAACGTCTCAAAGGACGCGTCGTGCTTCAGGGCGTCGCGACGGAGGGTCCGGGCCCGTGGCTGCCGGCGATCCGGCGTGAGGCCGGGAACAGCCGGAGCCGCCTCATCGGTGCGGCCGAGATTGCCGAAATCAAGGCCCGTTGTGGGAGACCGGAAATTCAAATCAGCCTCCTCACGTCTGGCTGTGGATCCTGAACACCTTACCGCAAATTGGTCGTAAAGCGAAACGGATCATCACGCCATCCGCCCGAAATTCCGATTGGAGGTTAGCTACTTAATGAGACGTCGCCAAGGCCTTCGCTAGGGTACTCCGAGAAAAAGCCCGCCTGTTCCGCAACACCGTCCTGGTGCGATGCAGCATAACCGGCGCCGCTGCCCGCCACAACCAGCTTCTTGCACCCGCGTCCCTGCCTTTTGGCCAAGTCACTGATCTACAAAGTGAAATGATTAGTGAGACGGCGGAGAGGCCAGGCTGGCGACGATCCGACCCGCCAGATCCCGCACCGAGCGGCTGCCGCCGATCATCGTCATCGTCATTTCCAACCCGGTTCTTTTCTCAACGGCCAAGCGCAATTCCAGCGCCATGAGAGAATCCAGCCCCAGATCCATCAGGGGCCGATCCGTCTCCACCGCCTCGGGCGGCAGGCGCAGGATGCGGGCCACCTCGTCCCGCACCAGGCCGAGCAGGGTTTCGGCCGCCGCCTCCGGGCTCAGGCTGGACAGATCCAGCGCCTCCTCGCCCGGCGCGGCCGTCCCCTGGCCCGCCTCGGCGAAGACCTCGGCGAAATACGGAGAGCGCAGCACGGCCAGCTTGGTCGCCGCCGGCGACCAACGGATCACCGAATAGGCGCTGACCGGCGCCACCGCCCAGGGCTCGGCCAGCAGGCCGCCCAGATGCCGCAAAGCCTCGGCCGAAGTCACGCCCGAAACGCCAGTGGCCGCGCGCAGCCGCTCGCCCAGGCCGCGCGTGCGGGCGATGACGCCAACATCGGAAATGGCGCCCCAGCCCACCGCCAGCGCCGGCACGCCGCGCTCCCGCAGGCCCAGCACCGCGCCCTCCAGGAAGGCATTGCCCACCACATAGGCCGATTGCCCCGGGCTGCCGACAAAGGTCGTCGCCGAGGAATAGGCGACCAGGTATTGCAGCCGGTCCCCGGCGATCGCCGCCTCCAACGCCCGCATGCCCTGGATCTTGGGCGCCAGCACGCGATGGATCTTCTCCGCCGTCAGGCCAAGGATCATGCCATCCTCCAGCACCATCGCGCAGTGGATGACGCCGGCGATGGGCCCGAATTCCGCCCGCCAGCCGGCAAAGGCGGCGGCGACGGCGGCCGCATCGGTGACATCCAGCGTCGCCTCGACCAGCGCGCAGCCTTCCGCCCGCAGCCGCTCCAGCCGCTCGGCCTGCTCCGGCGCCACGCGGCCGGTGCGAGAGGCCAGGATGACGCAGCGCGCGCCCTGCGCGGCCAGCCAGAGGCCGGTTTCCAGCCCGAACCCACCGGTCCCGCCGAGCACGACATGCACGCCCGGTGCGGGGGTGAAGGCGGCCGCGGCCTCGGCCGGCGGCTCGCCGCGCAGGCTCGGCCGCACCAGGATCTTGCCGATATGGCCCGAGGCCTGCATCAGCCGGAAGGCATCGGTCACGCGCTCGCCCGGCAGGGCCAGGCAGGGAATGGGCGCAAGCCGCCCCGCCTCGAACAGCGCCATCAGCGCGCCCAGCATGCGGCGGATCAGCGCCGGATCATGCGCCAGGAGCTGGTCGATATCGGCGCCGATATAGGTCACGTTGCGCACGAAGGGCCGCAGGCCCAGCCGCGTGTTCTCCAGGAAATCCCGCTTCCCCAGCTCGACGAAGCGGCCGAAGGGGCGCACCAGGCGCAGCGCGGCGCGCATGGCATCGCCTGCCACCGAGTTCAGCACCACATCCACCCCGCCCACCGCCGCGCGGATCGCGTCCTCCAGGTCCGGCGCGCGGGAATCCACCACATGGTCCGCGCCCAGGCGCCGCAGCAGGGCGCGCTTTTCGGCCGTGCCGGCCGCCGCCACCACGATGGCGCCATGGGCGCGGGCAATCTGCAGCGCGGCCAGGCCCACGCCACCGGCGGCGCCCTCGATCAGCACCGTCTCGCCGCGCTTCAGCCCGGCGCGCTCGATCAGCCCATACCAGGCGGTCACGAAGGCGACAGGGATGGCCGCGCCAGCCTCGGCCGGGATGTCCTGGCCGAGCTGGAACAATTGCGCCGCCGGCAGCGTCAGATGCGACGCGAAGGCCCCGGCGGCGAAGCCCATCACCGGATCGCCCGGCTGGAAGCCCGCCACACCCGGCCCCACGCCCAGCACCTTCCCGGCGAATTCGAAGCCGAGCGAGGCGCCGGTCAGCCCCTCGCCCAGGATTTCGGAGTCCAGCACGTTCAGGCCCAGCATCACGTCACGGAAATTCAGCCCGGTCGCGGTGACCGCCACCTCCACCTCGTCCGGCCCGGGGGTGGCACGCGGGGCCAGAATCCAGGCCAATTCGTCGAGCCCGCGCGGGCCGATGCGCAGCAGGCTGCGCTCGCCCGCGCCCGGGGCACGCGGGGTCGCGGCGGCGAGGCGCGCGGCACGCGGCACCTCGGCCCCCGTCTCGGTGACGCGGATTTCGCGCTCCTGCAGGGCCTCGGCCAGATGGCGCCGCAGCGCGGGCTCCAGCGTCGCCGCCGTGGCGCCGGGCGCCAGGACCAGCAGGCAGGTCTCCAGCGTCGGGAACTCGTTCATCAGGCAGCGCGCATAGGCCGAGAGAGCTTGCGCCACAGCGCCGTCCGCCTCGCGCACCACCACGTAGAGGCGGCAGGGCGCCTCGCCCTCGCTGAGAGCCAGCGCCAGATTGCGCAGGCGCAGCATGCGGGCGCCAAGCGCTTCCATCTCCTCCGCCGGCGCGCTGTCGCCCAGTTCGAGCACCACGGCGAAGCCCTCGGGCAGGAGGGCCTGGGCCGCCATCTCCGCCACCTCGGCGGCGGTGACCGCGCCGCGCAGCTCGAAGCCGGGCAGCATGTCGCGGAAGGCGGCCGCTTCCGCCGCATCGCCCACCGCCAGGCAAAGCGGGCTGCGCGGCGGCGCCACCTCCATCGGCCGGCGGCGCGGCATGACGGCGCTGACCAGCCGCGCGCCCGAGCCGCCGACCGGCACGGCGCGCAGGATGGTGAAGCCGCGCGAGGCCAGCGCCTCATCCGCCTCGGAGGGATAGGGCCAGGCGCCCACCGGCAGCTCCGGCGTCGGCGAGAAGCGGAACCAGCCAGGCATGGCCGCGTGCAGCACGTCGATCGCCGGATCATGCCCGGGGATGGCCGCCAGCAGGACGGGTGCCTTGGCGCCGAGGCTCGCCAGCATGTCGAGCGGGCTGGGCTCGCCGCCATCCAGCGGCGTGGTGGCGGCGCAAAGGGCCAGGTCGAAGACCGCGCCCTCCAGGGCGGAATCCGGCCCCAGGATGGGCACCAGCCGGGCGGCGCCGAGCCGGGCCAGCAGCCGCTCCGCCGCCGCCACATCGCCAGCCAGGATGGAGAGGGTGATCTCGCCGCCGCGCAGGCGCGGCAGCAGCCGGGCCAGCAACCCCCCCAACCCGGGCTCGAGCAGCACGAGGCGCAGCCGGTGCGGCGCGGCGCCACGGATCACCCGGTCCAGCGCTTCCACCAGCGCATCCTGGCTGGGGGCCGAGAAGACCGAGCTGGTCATCAGCGCATCCAGCAGGTCGGGCTGGGGCGGGATCTCGCCCTCGCCCAGCAGCAGCGGGGGCAGGGCCTCCAGCGCGTGCAGCGCGAGCCGCAGATCGGCGCTGGCCAGCGGGTGGCGCCGGGCGAAGGCGACCAGCCGCTCATTCGCTTCGGGCGGCGGGGCGGCCATGAGGAACTGCTCCTCGCGCTCCGTCATCCGGCCGGCATCGCAGAGCGCATCCATCAGCGCCCGCCAGACCACCTGGGCGGCGGGAATGATCCGCCCCCCCAGGGCAGGATCCTGCGCGGCGATCCGGGTGCCGCCCAGGGCGCCCACCACATGGGCCGCGACATCGAGGCCGAGTTCGACCAGAGCGGCGCGATGGCCGGCGGCCTCCGGCGCCTCGGCAAGGGGGTGGGACAGCGCCTCGGCCAGCTCCGCCGCCATGTCGCGCGCGCCGGAATCCCAGGGGATCAGCCTGGCGCGCACGATCCGGTCCGCCTCGCGCCAGGTGGAGATGATCAGGCGCCGCATCACCACGCCCTGGCCCTCGGCCACCACCTCGCCCTCGGCCGAGAGCATGGTGATGTCAAAGACCCGCGCATCGGCCGCCTGCCGCACCAGGCGGGTCACCGCCCGATGCACCGGGGTGCCGGGCCGATAGAGCGAGAGCCGCGCCATGCGCACCGGCAATTCGCCCAGCACCTGGCCCGGCATCTCCGGGATGCCCAGGAAGATGGCGTGGAAGGCGGCGTCATAGCTGGGCGGATCGAGCAGCTGGACATCGCTGAAGAAGCCGAGATCGGCCGGTTCCGGCGCCAGTTCCGTGATGATCACATCGCCGCAGATGCGCGCCGAGCGGGCCACGCGGAAGGCACCCTCATAGCCCATGCGGCAGCGCTGGGTGGCGGCGTAGATCGCCGCCTCGTCCCGCACCACGCCCTCCGTGGGCCAATCCTCCGGTGCGGGCGTCGTCGACATTTCGGGCAGCACCACGCCCCTGGCGTGCAGCACCAGGCTGTTCGCCGGTTCCAACCGCCCGCGCGAGCGGATTTCCACCAGCCGGTCCGCCTCATGCCACAGCAGGCTGACCTCGCGCCCGGCCCCGGGCTCGAAATTCATGGGGCGGAGGATATCGAGGTCCAGGATGCGCAGCCGCCCCGTGCCATGCACCTCGCGCCCCACCGCCGCGACCATTTCCATATAGGCGGTGGCGGGCAGGATGGCCTCGCCATCCACCTTGTGGCCGGCCAGGTGGGGATGCGTCTCCAGGCTCAGGATCTGCCGCCATTCCGCGCCGCCCGGCGCCAGCCTGGTGCCGATGAGCGGGTGCAGCGGCGCTCCGCCGAAGGAGGGGCCGTAGATGCCATAGGCCTCGCTGGTCTGGCCGATCAGGTAGAATTGCCGGTCCCAGCGCATCTGCGGCAGGATCCGGGCCGGCGCCAGCGGTGCGGGGCCGGGCTCGGCCAGGCGTGCGCCGCGCGCCATGGCTTCGAGCGGGATGCGCGCCACCGGGTCTTCTTCGTCCGGCCGCACCGCCTGGGTCAGGGTGGGCAGGGCCACGGCCCGCGCCCCGGCCTGGCGGGCGATCTCCGCGACCAGCGAGCCGAGGATGGGGCGCGGGCTGATCTCGATGAACAGCTCCGCATCGGCCAGCGCCGCCTCCACCGCCGCCTGGAAGAGGATGGGCGCGCGGATGTTGGACCACCAATAGCCGCCATCCAGCTCATCCCCGCGCACCGCGGCACCGGTGACGGAGGAGATCATCGGGGTGCGCGTGGCGCCCGGGCGCAGCCCGGCCAGCGAGGCGATGGTGCCCTCGCGCTCGGGGTCCAGCGCCTGGCTGTGGAAGGGATAGGCGATGTCCAGCGTGACGGTGGCCACGCGCAGGCGGCGCGCCACGCGCAGCACCTCGGCCAGGCCCTCGGTGGTGCCGGAGATGGTGGTGGAATTGGGCGCGTTGCGGGCGGCGACCTCGACCGTCGCCGCCGCACCGGCCTCGGCGATCAACTCCGCCGCGCGGGTGGCGTCGCAGGCGAGAACGGCCATGCTGCCCATGCCGCGCACGGATTCCTGGTGCGCGCTGCGCTGCACGATGAGGTGGACGGAATCCTCCAGCGTCAGCGCGCCCGAGGCGGCTGCCGCCGCAACCTCGCCCACGGAATGGCCCAGCACGAGGTCCGGCCGCAGCCCCTCGGCCTCCAGCGCGGCGCAGAGGGCGAGCTGGATGGTGAAGAGCAGCGGCTGCATGGCGCTGGTGGCGGCGAGCCGCGCGGCCACATCGGCGGCCTGCATGGTCTCCAGCGGGCAGGCGCCCCCGGCTGCGCGGATCAGCGCCGCGATCTCGTCGAAGCGGGCGCGAAAGACGGCATTGCCCTGATAGGCGGCGCGGCCCATCCCGGGCCACTGGCTGCCATTGCCGGCAAAGACGAAGGCGATGCGCGCGCGCCGCGCCACCGCCTCGGCCAGGGCCACGCCGGGGCGGGGGGTATCCAGGTCGCTCAAGGCCAGGGCGGCATCGGGCTGCTGCGCCAGATCCACCACCAGGCGATGCGGCAGCGCCTCGCGCGTCACGTGCAGTTCATGCGCCACCGCCGCCGCGCCATGCGCCAGCACCGGGTCCAGATGGGCGCTGGCCAGGGCGCGCAGCGCGGCCTTGCTGTGCGCCGAGATCATCAGGAAGCGCGGGTTCGCGGCCGGCTCCGAAGGGGGCGGGGGGACTGGGGCGCTGCCCAGGATGGCGTGCGCATTGGTGCCGCCAAAGCCGTAATTGCACAGGCCGGCGAGCAATTCGCCCTCGCCCGGCAATTCCACCGCCTCGGCCGCCGGCGCGAGTTGCAGGCCGGCCACGTCAATGTCGGGGTTCAGCTCTTCCAAATAGAGCGTGGCCGGATAGCGCCGCCGGTCCAGGGAGAGGACCAGCTTGGCCAGCCCCGCCATGCCCGAGGCGGATTCCAGATGCCCGATATTGGACTTCACCGAACCGATGGGCAGCGGCGCCCGGCGATGCCGGCCGAGCGATTCCCCGATGGCACGAGCCTCGATCGGATCGCCCACGCGGGTGCCGGTGCCATGCGCCTCGACGAAGGAGAGCGCGTCGGGCGAGATGCCGGAGGTGCGGTAGAGCGCTTCCAGCAAATCCCGCTGGCCGGTCAGCGAGGGCAGGGAGATGCCATTGGTGCGGCCATCCGAATTCACGCCGATGGCGTGCAGGCGGGCGCGCGGCCGGGCGCCGCCAGGCGTCAGCCCTGCATCGGCGCGGGCCAGCACGATCACCACCGCGCCCTCGGCCCGCACATAGCCATCGCCCTGGGCCGAGAAGGGCCGGCACCGCCCGGTGGGTGAGAGCATGCCAGCACGCGAAAACCCGATGAAGGGCGCCGGCGAGGAGAGCATATTCACCCCGCCGACAATGGCGCATTCGATCCGCCCCTCGGCCAGCGCCGCCGCCGCCTGGGCCAGCGCCACCACGGAGGAGGAACAGGCGGTATCAATCGTCAGGCTCGGGCCCTTGAGGTCGAAGGCGTAGGAGATGCGGTTCGACACCATGGCCAGGCTGTTGCCCGTCATGAAATGCGCGTCGATGGAGGCAAGGTCGAGCAGCGGCACATCGGCATAGTCGGTGGCCGAGGCGCCGACATAGACACCCACCTGCCGCCCGGCGAGGCGGGAGGGGGCGATGCCGGCATCCTCCAGCGCCTCCCAGGTCACTTCCAGGAGAACACGCTGCTGCGGGTCCATCTGCTCGGCCTCGCGCCGCGACATGCCGAAGGCCGCGGCGTCAAAGCTCAGCCCGTCGCGCAGGTACCCACCCGCAAAGGTGTAGGTGGTGCCGCGCGCCTTGGCATCGCGGCTGAGGAAGCGTTCCGCGCGCCAGCGTTCGGGCGGGGAGACGTCCTGCACGGCGGAACCGCCGCTCTCCAGCAGGCTCCACAGGGCCTCCAGATCATCGGCGCCGGGCAGGCGAAGGCTCAGGCCGAGGATTTCGAGGGGGATTGGCAGCGAGAGAAGCAAGACATGTTTCCACGAGGGTTGGGGCGAGAGGCCTGCCGCCAGCCTCGTTCAGCGGCAGCCCCGATCCGTCATTCCAGTGATGGCAAATCCGACGGGTGAGGTCGGTCCACTTGACGAACAAGGGTCAACCGGCTCGGGATACACGGAATGTACGGCCGTATCCAGCGCCTGCCCGCCTGGGTTGTCCCGCCCCCGCCCGGCGGCGGGCCATGATCCCCCCTTTCGCCCCCCCCGTGGCTCTGGTCACCGGGGGCTCCAGCGGCATCGGCCTGGCCTTGGCCGAGGCGCTGCAGGCGCGCGGTTGCCGTGTGGTCCTGGTGGCGCGCGATGCTGGCCGGCTGGCGGCCGCCGCGGCCCGCCTCGCGCCGCTCGGCCCCGTCCCGCCCGAGACGCTGGCGCTGGATGTGGGGGATGCGGCGGCGGTCCGCACCACCATGGAAGCGCTGCTGGCCCGGCACGGCGCGCCCGCCTGGGTGGTCACCAGCGCCGGCATCGCCCGGCCCGGCCGCTTCCTGGACCAGCCGCTCGCCGAGCATGAGGCGCAGTGGCGCACCAATTACCTCGGCACGCTGCATGTGCTGCATGCGCTGGCGCCAGCCATGGCGCGGGCCGCGCGCGGGCAGGTGATCCTGATTTCCTCCGCCGCCGCGCTGGGCGGGTTTGCCGGCTACGGCGCCTATGCCCCGTCCAAATGGGCGCTGCGGGGGCTGGGTGACATCCTGTCCATCGAGCTCGGCGCACACGGGGTGCGGGTGCTGACGGCCTTCCCGCCCGACACCGACACGCCGCAACTGACCGAGGAGCGCGCCCGCCGCCCCGCCTTCACCGCCCGCTTCGCCGCCGGCAACACGGCCCTGAGCCCCGGCTCGGTCGCCGCCAGCATCCTGCGCGCGGCGGATCGCGGGCGCCGCCACGTCGCGCCCGGCTTCGGCGCCAGCCTGCTGCTGCTGGCGGGCCCGCCCTTCGCGCGCTATCTGGAGGCACTGCAACGGCGCCTCCTGCGCCGCCACCCTGAGGATTCCCGCCCGCCGTGAATCCCTTCTCACTCGATCCGCCCATCCTCGAGGAAGCCGGTGAGGGCTGGCTGATCCCGGCCCATCCGCGCCCGCTCGACACGCCACCCGGCGCGCTGCGCCTCGCGCTGATGGCCCGGCGCAGCCTGATCGCGCCCTGGACGGCGGACACCTATGCGGCGCGTGACTTCGCCTATCCCCTGCTGCGCCGCCAGGTCTGCGTCTTCAACGACCCGGCCTCGATCAAGACGGTCTTCGTCACCCAGGCGGAGCGGTTCGAGCGCAAGGGGGCGATGATGCGCCGCGCCCTCTCGCCGCTGCTCGGCGATGGGCTGTTCATCTCGGATGGGGAGACCTGGCGGCGCCGCCGCCCGCTGGTGGCGGATATCGCCCACAAGACCCAGGTGCCCTTTTATGCCCCGATGATGACCGGCGCGGTGGGCGAGATGCTCGCCAGCTGGCGGGATGGGACGGAGATCAGCCTGCTGCCGGCGATGGCGGAGCTGACGGCGCAGATCATCGCGCGCTCCATCTTCGGCACCCGCCTGGGGGCGGAGGCGCTGAGTGGGATCGTGCATGGCTTCGGCCGCTACCAGGCGCGGATCGACAGTTTCAACCTGCCCTTCTTCCTGGGTGCCGCCGAGGGCTGGCCGGTCGGCCGCGGTGCCGCCCTGCGCGCGGCCATCGCCGAGGTGCATGGCGTGGTGGAGCATGTCATCACCGAGCATATCGCCGGCCGCGGCGAGCATGGCTCGATGGTGGACCTCCTCGTGCGCCGCATGCAGCGCAGCCCGGCGCTGGGCCTGAACCTCCAGGCGCTGCGGAACGAGGCCGCCACCATCTTCATGGCGGGCCATGAAACCACGGCCGCGACCCTCGCTTGGGCCTTCTATCTCCTGGCCAAGGCGCCCTGGGCCGAGGCCGCCCTGCATGCCGAGCTGGATGGGGTTCTGGGGGCGCGCGAACCGACCGCCGAGGATGTGCCGAACCTTCCCTATGCGCGGGCCGTGATCGAGGAGACATTGCGCCTTTACCCCCCCGTCCCCATCCTCCCTCGCCAAGCGCGGGAAGCGACGCAAGTGGGGGAAATCATGGTGGAAAAGGATGCGCTGGTGCTGGTGGTGCCGTGGCTGCTGCACCGCTCGCCCGATCTCTGGGCCGAGCCCACGCAGTTCCGGCCCGAGCGCTTCCTGGGCGATGCGGCGCCCGCGCCCTACAGCTACATCCCCTTCTCGGCCGGGCCGCGCATCTGCGCCGGGCTGAATTTCGGGCTGACCGAGGCGATCCTCTGCCTGGCCATGATCGCCCGCGCCTTCCGGCTGCGGCTCAGGCCGGGCTTCCGCGCCACGCCGGTCTGCCGGCTTTCGCTGCGGCCCCTGCACCCCATCCTGGCCCGGCTGGAGGCGCGCGCGTGAGCGAGACGCCCCCCCTGCCGGATCGCCGCGCGCCAGGCTGGCGGAACAAGCTGCTCGATGCCTGGGAAATCCTGCAATATCAGGTGTTCCGCCGCCTGCCGATTGATCTCGGCCCGCGCCTCGCCGCGCCCGGGATCGTCGCCTACATCAAGCGCGAGCGGCCCTGGGTGGTGGAGCGTGCCCGGGCCAACCTCAAGCGCCACCGCCCTTGGGCCAGCGAGGCGCAGATCGAGGCCTGGGTGGAGACCTTCCTCGACAATATCGGCCGCTATGTGGGCGAGACGGCCAGCGTGGGCCGCTACTGGGATGCCGGCCGGATCGAGCTGCCCGACCCGGAGCGTGCCAAGGCGATCCGCCAGCGCGGCGGCGTGCTGGCCCTCTGCCTGCACACCGGCAATTGGGAGGTGATGCTGGAGGGGCTGAAGGCGGTGGGGATGAGCGCCGCCTGCGCGCCCATCGAATGGGAGACCCGCGGCCAGACCTGGATCATCAATGATCTGCGCCGGCGGAACGGGCTGCGCTACCTCAGCATGGACCATGGCGGCGTGCGCGCCGCCTACAAGGAGGTGAAGGAGGATGGCCTGCTGGCCATCTTCGTGGATGAGGCGCGCGAGGGGAAGCTCATGGCCCCCCTCTTCGGCCGGCCGCCGCATGCGGAGGGCAACCTGGCCGTGGCGGCCAAGCTGGCGCGGCGCAGCGGCTGCACGATCGTGCTCTGCTACGTCACCCGCCTGCCGGAGCAGCGCTTCCGCGTGACCTTCAGCGACGTGATCGAGATGCCGAAGGAGCCCAAGGGGCTGCTGGAGGATGTCGCCTTCCTCAACAGCGTGATCGAGCCAGTGATCCTGGAGCATCTGGAACAATGGTTCTGGCTCGATGACAGCTTCTGACCCCCCGATCGTCGTCGGCCCGCTGCCGGCGGGGCCGCTGGGCGAGCAAGTGCTGGACCTGGCGGCGACGGGCCGCGCGGGCCTGGCCGCCCTGCTGGGCGATGCCGCGCAACGCCATGCGCTCTTCCGCCGCGGCATGCGGGCGGATCGTTTCCTGGCGGCCACGGTGGGCGGCGAGCTGGCAGGGTATGTGAGCCTGAAACATGCCGGAAAAGGGCCCTTCGCGCCGAGCCTGGGCGACTTCATCCGCTGCCAGGGCTGGTGGCGGGGGCTGCATGCCTGGGCCGTGTTCTCCGCGATCGAGGCGCGCTCCAGGCCCAGCCCGGGCGGCGCCTACCTCTACGGCATTGACGTGCTGGAGAGGTTTCGCGGCCGCTCGCGCCATCCGCCGCACGGGGTGGGCGGCGAATTGATCCGCGCGGCGATCAGCCAGACGGGCCGGCTTGGCCTCGCCCGGCTCGACATGGAAACGCGCAACCCCGCCGCCCGCGCGCTGATGACGCGAATGGGGGCGCAGCCGGTGGTGGCGCCGTTCCTCTCGTTGACCCGCCTGCTGATGGCCACCGCCGGCGATTACGAGCGATTGACCATCACCATTCCCTGCGGAGGTCAGGCGGGGCATGTTGGATAGCGCGCTGCTTCGGCCGATCCACGACGCGGAGGCCTTCGCCGCCGAGCAGGAGCGGCTGGGCCAAGTCTGGACGCTGCTCGGCCTCGCCTCCGATGTGCCGCGCGAGAATGACTGGTTCCGCACCCGGCTGGGCGGGCGCTCGGTCTTCGTGCAGCGCTTCCCCGAGGGGCTGCGCGGCTTCGAGAATCGCTGCGCCCACCGTGGCTTTCCGCTGCGCCAGGCGGAGCACGGCCATGGGCCGATCCTCTGCGCCTTTCATCACTGGCGCTATGATTCCGAAGGCCGGGCGGTGGGCATCCCGAATTGCCAGGACGGCTTCGGCGCCACCCCGCGCGAGATGAACCGCAGCCTCCAGCCATTGGATCTGGCCTGCTGCGGTGACCTGGTCTTCGGCCGCTTTCCGGGTGCGGGCCCCACGCTCGAAGCCTTTCTTGGCCCGGCCTTCGCGGTGCTTGCGGCACTTTGCGGGGAATGGCGCGGCGCGCTGCGTGGCGGCCTGCCGGTCCGGGCCAATTGGCGCCTGCTGCAATGGATCAGCCTGGATGAATACCATCTGGCGGCGGTGCATCCGCGCAGCTTCGGCACCAAGGCCCGCTACCTGCCGCGCCGGGCCCTGAACTACACCCGCTTCGGCCCGCACAGCGCCTATTTCATCGGGGAGCATTCCGGCAGCATCGAGGATTGGGCCGCCAGCCTCGCCCGCGGCGGGCGGGATCCGGTCCCCTACCGGATCCTGCACCTGTTCCCCGACACCGCCATCCTGCTGCCGCCCGGCATTTCGGCCTTCGGGCAACACTTCCGCTACCTGGCGGTCCTGCGCAGCATTCCGCTGGCCCATGACCGGAGCGAGATCACGATCCGCATCCACCGCCACCGCGCCAGCGCCGAGGTCCATACGCCGCTGAGCCGTGCCTTCGACCTCTTCGAGCCGGTGCGCCTGCGGCTGGTGCGGTATCTCACCCTGCGGGTCCTGCGGGAGGATCGCGCCATTTGCGAGACGCTGCAGGCCGAAGCCCGGCAGATCCCGCCCGACCCGCCTCTCAGCGCCGCCGAGACCCGCATCGCCTGGTTCAACACCGCCTATGCCGAAGCCATGGGCCGGGCGGATGCCGCGCCGTGACGCCCCTCGCCCTCGATATTTCGCGCCTGTTGTGGCGCGCCGTGCGCTCGGCCCCCGGCGGGATTGACCGGCTGGAACTCGCCATGGCGCGGCACCTGCTGGAGAACGAGCCCGGCACGCGCTTCGTCTTCACCGATGGCGGCGTGCTCCGCACGCTCAAGCCCGGCCTGGCCCGCCGGCTGATCGAAGGCGCGGCCCAGCGCTGGGCCGGCGATCCGCGTGATTCCGGCTGCCAGCGCGCCAGCGCCTATCTGGCCGGGCAGGAGGACGCCTTCCCGGCGGCGCGCTCCCGCCTCACCGACCGCCAGGTGCCGCTGGTGGATCTCGGGCGCAACCTGCTGGCCGGGCTGCTCTACCGGCGGGGTGGGCTCCGGGCGGAGGAGGCTGAAACCCTGGCCGGCACCGCCTATCTCAACCTGTCGCACCGCAACCTCGACAATGCGAAGCTCTTTGCCGCGCTGTCCCGTGCGGCGCATCTGCTCTGCTACCTGCATGACGACATCCCGCTGCGCACGCCGGGCCTGGCCGCGCCGGGGAGTGACCAGCGCTTCCGCCGCATGCTGCGCCATCTGGGCGAGCGGCCGGTGCGGGTCGTCACCAATTCCGCCGCCTCGCGCGCGCGCATCCTGGAAAGCGCGGCGGCGCATGGTCTCCGGCTGGCGCGGGTGGAGATCGTGCCGCCGCCGGTCGGTTCCATCTTCACCGAGCGGAGCGGCCAGAGCCCCTCGGCCCAGCGCTTCTTCCTGGTGCCGGGGCTGCTGACCACCCGGAAGAACCTCGCCGTGCTGGCCGAGGCCTGCCGGCAGATGCCCCATTCCCATGGCTTCGACATCGTCTTCGCCGGCGCGCCGGGCCTGGATGCGGCCGAGGTGCTGGCCCTGCTGGACAACATCCCCCCTGGCATCCGCCTGCTGCGCGCCGAAAGGTTGAGCGACCACGCGATGGCGCGGCTGATGCGCGCCAGTGTCGCGGTGCTGGCGCCTTCGCTGGAGGAGGGTTTCGACTATCCGGTGCATGAGGCGCTGGCGATGGGCGTGCCCGTCATCGCCTCGGACATCCCGGCGCATCGGGAATATGTGGCGGATTTCGCCGAATTGCTCGACCCGCGCGACGCGGCGGCCTGGAGCGCGGCGCTGGCGGCCTTTCTGTCCGGGGGCGCGCGCCATGCCGCTGCCCTGGCCGCGGCGCGGCGCTTCGCCACGCCCGCACCCGCCAGATTGCTGCGGAGCCTGACGGAACTGGCGCGCGCGCCCTGACCGGCGCGGCATCGCGCCTGAGAGAATCATTCAATGGATTGTTTTCAGACATTTTTTTTGGTTGCCTGGCAGGGTTGCCGGGTTGAGGGTGGGTCATCCGGCTGTGTAGCCTGTCAGCCGCTACCCGATAGACTTTCCCTATCGAAAACAGAGGAAGCGCGGATTGGTGCCAATGGCCAACCCCCGATAGCTTCCCAGTATCAGGACGGAATGAGCCGGACCTGAAATCCTCCGAGGAGACCATCCCATGTCCAAGCGCCTCGCCCTCGCCGCCTTCGCCGCCCTCCCCATGGCTTTCGCCGCCGCCAGTGCCCAGGCCCAGCAGGCCCGCTTCTGCGACGGCCGCATCGTCGCCAATGCCTTTTACAGCAATGTGAACAGCACCAACCGGACCTCGGTGGTGACCTATTTCGTCCAGCTGCAAAGCACCGGCGATGCGATCCGCTATGCGGTGACCTTCGATCAGCGCCGGCAACTGCGCCCGCTGGCCACGGAAGCGCAGAGCGGCACGCCGGTGGCGACACTGGCCAGCTACCAGCAGGTGACCATCACGCTGGGCAAGCAGAGCTTCAACAACCCGGCCGGCACCGGCCAGCTGAGCCAGGCGGATATCGCCCGCTACACCACCGTCACCTGCCCGCGCTGATGCGGGTGGCGCCGGGCCGCCTCCGGCGCCTCATGCCTTCTGCCAGCGCAGGAAGAGGGCGCAGCCCATCACCAGTGCTGCGGCGAAGGTGAGCAGCGCCGCGGCCACGCCCCCCAGGGCGGCGGCCGCGCCACTCAACCCCTGCAACACCGCCGCCCCGCCAAAGAAGAAGATGTTCTGGGCGGAGAGCGCCCGCCCCGCTTCCTCCGGCCGCACCAGGCTGCGCAGCAGGGCGAAGCAGAGAATCTGGAAGGAGATGGTGGCGCCGAAGGCCACCAGCAGCAGCCCATCCGCCCAGGCCGGGAAGCCAAGCGGCCCGCCCAGCACGAGGAGGGTGATACAGCCCGCCGCGGCGAAATGCCCGCCCAGCAGCAGGCGCCGCAAATGCCCGAAGCGCCCGGCGAGCCACCCCGCAAAGGCCGGCCCCGCCACCAGGGTGAGGGTGCAGAGCAGCAGGAGATGCCCCGCCTCGATCCGCCCCATGGCCTTGATGTCCATCAGCCAGGGCCCGCCCCAAAGGCCGCGCACGCCCAGCACCGCGCCGAAGGAGACGAAGGCCAGCGCCATCAGCCCGCGCAGCCGGGGCGAGAGCGCGAAGCCCATCACCTCCCGCGCATTCTGCCAGATGCTGACCCGCGCGGCCTCGGCGGGTTTTTCATGCCGGACCGTCAGGAAGATCGCGAGCATGGCGCCGAGCGCCAGCGCGCCGCAGGCCCAGAAGCCCGCGCGCCAGCCCGAGACCTCGACCAGCCAGGCCAGCGGCGAGGCGGAGAGGATCATCCCCGAATTGCCGAAGCCCTGGACCAGCCCGGCCCACAAGCCGAATTGCGCCTGCGGCACGCCGCGCGCGGCATAGGTCATCGGGCACATCATCATCCCCGAACACGCCACGCCAAGGACGATCTGCGCCAGCAGCAGCGTCGCTGCGGAAGGCGCCAGCGCCGCCATGGCTGAGCCGATGACCGCGATGGCCATGAGCACCAGCGCCACCGGCTTCACCCCATAGCGGTCCAGCCCGACGCCGACCGGGATCATCGCGGCCGCAAAGGCCGCCGGGAAGGCGCTGGTGATGGCGGCCAGCGTCTCGGGGCTGATCGCGAGGTCGCGCGTCAGCACATCGGTCGCCACCGCCGGCAGGGTGCGCACCGCGTTGGAAAACACATGGCCCAGCGTCAGGGCCAGCAGCGGAACCGCGATGGGGTTCAATTGCGGAACATCTTGCCCGGATTGAGGATGCCCTTGGGGTCCATCGTGGCCTTCAGGCTGCGCATCACGGCGATGGCCTCCATCCCGTGCTCCGTTTCCAGGAATTCGCGCTTGCCGATGCCGATGCCATGCTCGCCCGAGCAGGTGCCGCCGAGATCCAGCGCGCGCTGCACGATCTGCCGGTCCAGCGCCCAGGCGCGCTCCATCTCCTCGGGATTGCCCTCCTCGACCAGGATGATGGTGTGGAAATTGCCGTCACCCACATGGCCGACGATGGGCGCCTCGAAGCCGCTCGCCTCGATATCGGCCTTGGCGCCGAGCAGCGCTTCCGCCAGGCGCGAGATGGGGACGCAGACATCGGTGGTGATGCCGCGCTTGCCGGGCCGGTAGGCGATGCCGGCCCAATAGGCGTCATGCCGCGCCTTCCAGAGCTTGTTGCGCGTCTCGGCCTCACGCGCCCAGGCGAAGCCGGAGCCGTTGTGATCGGCGGTGATCGCCTCCACCGCCTCGGCCTGCTCGGTCACGCCGGCCTCGGTGCCGTGGAATTCGAGGAAGAGCGTGGGGACGGGCGCATAGCCCTCCAGCTTGGAATAGGCGATGCAGGCGGCCATCTGGACCTCGTCCAGCAGCTCGATCCGCGCCACGGGAATGCCGAGCTGCATGACGGTGATGACGCTGTTCACGGCATCGGCGAGCGTCGGGAATTGGCAGACGGCGGCGCTCGTCGCCTCGGGGATGCCATGCAGGCGCAGGCGGATCTTCGTGATGATGCCGAGCGTGCCCTCGCTGCCGATGAAAAGCCGCGTCAGGTCATAGCCATTGGCGCCCTTGCGCGTGCGGCCGCCGGTGGTGATCACGCGGCCATCGGCCAGGACCACTTCGAGGCCCAGCACATTCTCCCGGATGGTGCAGTAGCGCACCGCATTGGTGCCGCTGGCGCGCGTGGCGCACATGCCGCCGATGGTGCAGACCGAACCTGGGTCCACCGGGAAGAACAGGCCCTGGTCGCGCAGGAATTCGTTGAGCTGCTGCCGGGTCACACCCGGCTCGATCAGGCAGTCCATGTCCTCGGCGTTCACTTCGAGGATCCCGGTCATGCGGCTGAGATCCAGCGTGATGCCGGCGCGCACCGGGTTGACATGCCCCTCCAGCGAAGTGCCGGCGCCAAACGGCGTCACCGGCACGTCATGCTGGTGGCAGAGCTTCAGGATCTCGCTGACCTCGGCCGTGGTTTCCACGAAGGCCACGGCATCGGGCAGGGTCGGCGTGGTCGTGTCCTCGCCGCGGCTGTGCTGCTGGCGGATGGCGTCATTGGTGCTCAGGCGGTCGCCCAGCAGGGTGCGCAGGGCGGCGATGACGGCATCCACAGGCCGGGGCGAGAGCGAGTTCATGGCACTTCCTTCCACACTCTCCGCATCATGCCCGGTTCCGTGCGGCAGGGCGATGCCCTGGCGTGCCATCGGCCGCGCCGATGGCGGCGATGGAGGGCAAGCTGTTGCCGGGCCGGGCGGCGCCCGCGATGATCCCATCAGGCACCGCCCCCATGAAAGCCCCGCCCCATGCGAATCCTCCCCCTTCTCACTCTCGGCCTCGCGCTTTCCGCCGGCACCGCCCAGGCGCAACTCGCGCAGTTCTGTGACGGGCGGATCAGCCTGGTGAATGTCACGCTCGATCCGCGCTCGGTGAGCGATGAGCGGCGGCCCTGGCTCTATTCCGGCAGCTTCACCAACGGCTCGGGCGGGGCGATCAACACGGTGCTGACCTTCACCGGGCCCTTCGGCACGATCAGCCAGGCCAATGCGCGCCAGCTCTCCATGACGAGCGGCTTCGTGACCCAGACGCCCCTGGTGCAATGGCCGAAATCCATGGGCCAGCCCAATCTGAGCAACGTCGCGGCCGGCGTGCGCGTGGAGTGCCCCTGAGGCGCGGCGCAGGTCTTACCAGCGCGGCACTTCCGTCCTAGCCTTCCCGCCTCGCATGCAACGCAGGAGGAAACGCGATGGCGAACAAGGTCAAGGAAGCCTGGAAAGCGGGCAAGGCCGTGGTGAATGGGTGGCTCGCCATCCCCAATGCCTTCAGCGCCGAGATGTACAGCCAATGCGGCTGGGATTCCGTCACGGTGGACATGCAGCATGGCGTGCAGGACTACCTCTCCTGCGTGGCCTGCTTCCAGGGCATCGCCGCCTCGGGCTCCGGTGCCACGCCGATGGTGCGCGTGCCGTGGAACGAGCCGGGGATCATCGGCAAGGTGCTGGATGCCGGCGCCTATGGCGTGATCTGCCCCATGGTGAACACGCCGCAGGAAGCCGCCAACCTGGTGCAGTTCAGCAAGTATCCGCCCGGCGGCACGCGCTCCAACGGCCCGATCCGCGCCGGCGCCTATGGCTCCTCCGGCAATTACCAGGCGACGGCGAATGACGAGATCCTCGTCATCCCGATGATCGAGACCAAGCAGGCGATCGAGAACATCGAAGCCATCCTCGATGTGCCCGGCATTGACGGCATCTATATCGGCCCCTCGGATCTCTCCTTCAGCTATGGCCTGACGCCGAAGCTGGATGTGGAGGACCCCTTCATCCTCGGCATCTACGAGAAGCTGCTGAAGGAGACCTCCAAGCGCGGCATCGCGGCCGGCCTGCACAATGGCACGCCGGAATACGCGAACCGCATGATCAAGATGGGCTTCAAGCTCGTCACCATCGCCAATGAAGTCGGCCTGATGGTGGGCGCGGCGAAGAACGCGGTGAAGGTCGCGCGCGGCTAGGCCAACGGGCTGCGAGGGGCGCTGCCCCTCGCGCTCCCCGGCAAGAACCTCAGGTTCTTGCATCTCCGTTCCATGGGATCACAGAAACCACTGGCCACGCCAAAGCACATCCTGTGCGTCCTGGGGACGCGGCCGGAAGCGGTGAAGATGGCGCCCGTCATCACCGCGCTGCGCCAGGAGCCCTGGGCGCGCGTGAGCGTGCTCAGCACGGGCCAGCATCGCGACATGATCGGCCAGATGCTGGGCATCTTCGGCATCACACCAGACCACGCGCTGGATGTGATGCAGCCGGGCCAAAGCCTCGCCGAACTCACCGCACGGCTGCTGCAAGGGCTTGATCCGCTGCTGGCCGCGGCCCCGCCGGAGCTGGTGCTGGCCCAGGGGGACACCACCACGGTCCTCGCCACCGCCATGGCGTGCTTCTACCGGCAGGTCCCCTTCGGCCATGTCGAGGCCGGGCTGCGCACGCAGGACCTGGCCTACCCCTTCCCCGAGGAATTCAACCGCGTGGTCGCTGCCCGTATTGCCGCGCTCCATTTCGCGCCAAGCGAGGGCGCCCGCGCCAATCTGCTGCGCGAAGGCGTTGCGGCCGAGCGCATCCATGTCACCGGCAATCCCGTGATGGACGCGCTGCGCGAGGTGGCGAGCCGCCCCGATCTGCCGCCACCCGATCCGGCCAGCAGCGAGGCGCGCATGATCCTCGTCACTGTCCATCGGCGCGAGAATGCCGGCGACAAGCTGCGCCAGATCTGCGCGGCGATCGCAGCGCTGCACGCCGAATTCCCCGATGTGGAATTCGTCTGGCCGCTGCATCCCAACCCCGCCCTGCGCGCGGTGGTGCAACCCCTCCTGGGTACCCTGCCCCGCCTGCATCTGATCGGTGCGGTGGATTATCCGCGCATGGCCGCCTTGTTGAAGCATTGCCACCTGGTCCTCAGCGACAGCGGCGGGTTGCAGGAGGAAGCGCCGGCGCTGGGCAAGCCCATCTTCGTGCTGCGCGCGGAGACCGAGCGGCCCGAATTGGTCGAGGCTGGCTTTGCCCGCCTGGTCGGCCATGACACCGCGACGATCCACACGGAAGTCGCCCGCTACCTGCGCGACCCCATGGCGGATGGCGGCTTTGCCAGCGGCCCTTCCCCTTATGGCGATGGGCAGGCGGCATCGCGGATCGTGCGGCTCTGCGGCCTCTTCCTGGGCGCGGTTGCGCCGGGCTGAGAGCCTGTCCATCCTGGCCGCCCCGCACAGATGCAAGGTTTCCGCATGACGGTCTCGCCCCTCGCTTCCCTGAAGGTCGTCGAGTTCACGCATATGGTCATGGGCCCCACGGCGGGGATGGTGCTGGCCGATCTCGGCGCCGATGTGGTGAAGGTGGAACCTGCGCCGAAGGGCGATTCCACCCGCGCCCTCACCGGCTCGGGCACCGGCTTCTACGCCAGCTTCCAGCGCAACCGCCGCTCGCTCTGCGTGGACATCAAGGCGCCGGAAGGCCTGGCCCTGGTGCGCAAGCTGCTGGCAGAGAGCGACGTGCTGATCGAGAATTTCCGGCCTGGCGCCATGGAGAAGCTCGGCCTCGGCTATGCCGCGCTGAGCGCCGAGAATCCGCGGCTGATCTATTGCTCCTGCAAGGGCTTCCTGAACGGCCCGTACCAGCACCGCACCGCACTGGATGAGGTGGTGCAGATGATGGGCGGGCTGGCCTACATGACCGGCCCCGAAGGGCGGCCGATGCGCGCGGGCTCCTCCGTCATTGACATCATGGGCGGGCTGTCCGCTGCCATCGCCATCCTCTCCGTCGTCACCGAGCGGGCGCAGACCGGGCGCGGCCGTTACGTGGAAGCCGCGCTCTTCGAGACGGTGGCGCTGCTCATGTCCCAGCACATGGCGCAGACGGCCATCACCGGCACCGCGCCGCCGCCCATGAGCACGCGCACGCCGGCCTGGCCGGTCTATGACGTCTTTGACACCTCGGATGGGGGGCAGGTCTTTGTCGGTGTGGTCACCGACACCGCCTGGCCAGCCTTCTGCGCCGCCTTCGGGCTGGATGAGTTGGGCGCCGACCCTTCGCTGGCCACCAAGCAGCAGCGCGTGGCGCAGCGGGCACGGACCATTCCGGTGATCGCCGAGGCGCTGCGCCACTACACCAAGCCGGCGCTGATGGAGAAGTGCGAGGCGCTGGGGCTGCCCTATGCGCCGATCGGCAAGCCGGCGGATTTGTTCGATGACCCGCATCTGAACGCCAGCGGTGGGCTGGTGCCCCTGACGCTGCCGGATGGGCGCAGCGTGAAGCTGCCGGCGCTGCCCATCACGCTGGATGGGGAAAGGCCGGGGCTGCGGCATGATCTGGCGCCGCCAGGAGCGCATAATGACGCGATCTGTGCGGAGTTGGGGGTGGCGCCGGAAGAGGTGGCGCAGCTCCGTGAAAAGGGAATCATCTTGTAAGTAAAAAGGGCCTCCGGCGGCTGGGGCCGGGGCCCCAGACCCCATTCCTTAAGTATTGGGGTCTGGGGCCTCTCGGCCCCAGCCGCCGGAGGCCTCTTTTTTACGTCTTTACGACACCAGAATCCCGCAAATAGGCCAACAATGGCAGCAAGGGCAGCCCCAGGATCGCCGTGTGCTCGCCGCGGATATCCCGCATCAGCTGGATCCCCATGCCTTCCAGCCGATAGGCGCCCACGCTCTGCGTCACAAAGCCCCCTTCGCGCGCCAGATATTCATCCAGGAAGGCATCCGAGAAATCCCGCATCGCCAGGCGCGGCGTCGCCAGATGGTGCCAGGCGCGCTGGCCATTGCGCCAGACCACCACGGCGGTGACGAGCTCATGCGCGCGGTTGCGCAGCCGCTCCAGATGGCGGCGCGCGGCGGCCAGGTCTTCGGGCTTGTCGAACCAATCCCCCTCGCAGACCAGCAACTGGTCCGCGCCGATGATGGTTGCTTCCGGATGGCGGCGGGCGATGCGCGCGGCCTTCGCATCGGCCAGCAGGATGGCGGTGTCGGCCGCGGAAACGCCCTCGGCCTTGGCGCTTTCCTTGATGGCGCTTTCATCCACCGCGGCCGGCATGGCCTCGAACTCCAGCCCCGCTCCTTCCAGAAGGGCACGGCGGGAAAGGCTTTGCGAAGCGAGGATCAGCCTCACGTGCCAGAGCCCAGGATCTTCGCCGCCGGGTCTTCCGGGGCGGGGGCCGCGTGGTTGCCCCGGCGCTGATGCCAGAGCTCCACCTGCTGCATCACGGTCGCGGCGGTTTCCTCGATGCTCCGGCGGGTCACGTCGATCACCGGCCAGCCATGGGCGGCACAAAGGCGGCGCGCGGCGAGGATTTCCTGCTTCACCGCCTCGGGATCCACATACTCGTTTTCACCCACACGCACGCCGCCGGCGCCAATGATCTTCAGCCGGTGGCGGCGAATATCAATCAGCGAGACGGGATCAATGGTCAGCCCCACCACCGGGCAGGGCGGATTTTCCAGCTCGGGCGGGAGCGGCGCGCCGGGGACGAGCGGGACATTCGCGGCCTTCACGCCGCGATTGGCCAGATAGAAGCAGGTGGGCGTCTTGGAGGAGCGCGAGACGCCGACCAGCACCACATCGGCATTCATGATGCCGGCCGTCCCCTGGCCATCATCATGGCTGAGGACGTAATGCATGGCGTCGATGCGGCGGAAGTAATCGGCATCCATGACATGCTGCGCGGCGCGCTTTTCGGTGGCGCGCAGGCCGATCTCGCCCTGCAGCAACTCCATCACCGAATCCAGCACGGAAAGGCAGGGCACGCCGACCCGGCCGCAGGTTTCCTCCAGCGTGTGGCGCAGGCTGCTATCGGCCAGGGTGAAGATGACGGGGCCGGGTTCCTGCTCGATGCCCTCGATCACGCGGTCCAGGTTCATCCGGCTGCGCACCAGGAACCAGCGATGCTGGATCACGCCCGGATTGTCGAAGCGCGCCAGCACGGCGCGGGCGATGCTGTTCAGCGTCTCGCCCGTGCTGTCGGAAACAAGGTGCAGATTGGTGTTGCGAACGGGCATGGGGGCTGTGGATCAATCTGTTCGAGGCTGGGCAAAGCGGGGATGAAATGCCTCGGGAGAAGATAGGCCGGCTGGTAGCGGGGACAAACCGAACATTTTGCTCACCCATGTATGAATCCCTGGTGAAGCTGTGCCCGGGCTGGAGAAAACGCATCGGCCCTTGTGGCGATTGGGCTGCGGCCGCTGTCAATCCGGGGAACAAGCCTGTGGATGAATGCGGGACAGGAAGGCTCCCCGTGATTCACACCCCCTACCACCAACCACAACCTCTTCTTCTTTTCCTTTTTTCCTGAGATGGTCCGGGCATGACAGACAAGCCCATTCTCCGAGTGCTCTCAGGCGAGAGCGTCTGGCCCCCTCCGGTCTGGCTGATGCGCCAGGCGGGGCGGCATCTGCCCGAATACCGGGCCACGCGCGGCGTGGCCGGCAGCTTCATGGATCTCTGCCTCAATCCGGAGCTGGCGGCCGAGGTCACCATTCAGCCGGTGCGGCGCTATGGCATGGATGCGGCCATCCTGTTTTCCGACATCCTGATCGTTCCCTGGGCCATGGGCCAGGGCCTGACCTTTGCCGAGGGCGAGGGCCCCCGCCTGCCGCCCATCACCGACCAGGCCGGCCTGGACAAGCTTGATGTGGCCGGCGCCGCCGCGCGGGCCGAGCCGATCATGGAGACGGTGCGCCGCGTGCGGGCCGGCCTGGCCAAGGATCACCCGGGCACCACGCTGATCGGCTTCGCCGGGTCGCCCTGGACGGTCGCCTGCTACATGGTGGAGGGCAAGGGCGGCGGCGAGTTCAAGCATGCCCGTCGAATGATCCATGAAAACCCGGCCCTCTTCGGCGCGCTGGTGGAAAAGCTGGAGGCGGCGACGCTCGCCTATCTGCTGGCCCAGGCCGATGCGGGGGCCGAAGCCCTGATGCTGTTCGATTCCTGGGCTGGGCAACTGGCGCCCAATGCCTTCCGCAAATGGGTGATCGAGCCGAACCGGCGCCTGCGTGCGGCCATCCGGGCAGCGCGGCCCGGCCTGCCGATGATCGGCTTTCCGCGCCTGGCCGGCCCCATGCTGGCCGAATATGCGGCGGTGACGGGCATGCAGGCGGTCGGCATGGACACGGCCATGAACCCGGCCTGGGCCGCGGCCAACGTGCCTTCCAACGTGGCCTTGCAGGGCAATCTGGACCCCGAGGTGCTGATTTCCGGTGGCGCCGCCCTGAAGGGCGAGGTGAACAGCATCCTCGCCGCCATGAAGGGCCGCCCCTTCATTTTCAATCTTGGTCATGGGGTGGAGATCGCAACACCCCCGGAACATGTCGTGGAACTGCTTCGGATCCTCCGCACGGCTTGAAACCCCGCCCGGAGTGGGTATGTGCGGGGTTGATTTCGGGGGTTGGTCTGCATGGCGCGGCGCGTTGCGGTGGTTTTGTTCAATCTGGGCGGTCCGGACGCCCCGGAGAGCGTCAGGCCCTTCCTGGTGAATTTGTTCAGCGACCCCGCCATCCTGCGGGTTCCTGGCTTCATCCGGCCCTGGCTGGCCAAGCTGATCGCCTGGCGGCGCACCAAGCCGGCGCAGGAAAACTACGCCGTGCTGGGGGGCAAATCGCCGCTGCGCGAATTGACCGAGGAACAGGGCCGCCATCTGGAAGCCCTGTTGCGCGAGCGTGAGCCGGGAACGGATTACCGCTGCTTCGTCGCCATGCGCTACTGGCACCCGATGAGCGACGAGACGGTGAGCGCCGTGCAGTCCTGGGGCGCCGAGGAAGTGCTGCTCATCCCGCTTTATCCCCAATTCTCGACGACGACGACCGGATCCTCCATCACCGCCTGGAACGACGCCTGCGAGACGGCGGGGCTGCGGGTGCCCACCACCGTGCTCTGCTGTTTCCACTCGGATGAGGGCTATGCCCGCGCCACCGCCCGCATGGTGCAGGAGGCCTATGACAAGGCCCGCGCGGAATTGCCGCCTGAAGTGCCGCTGCGCATCCTGTTCTCAGCCCATGGCCTGCCCGAGAGCATCATCAAGGCGGGCGACCCCTATCAGTGGCAGGTGGAAAGCAGCGTCGCTGCCGTGATTTCCCATCTGAACATCCCGGATCTGGATAGGGTCGTCTGCTTCCAGTCGCGCGTGACGCCGCAGAAATGGATCGGGCCCTCGACCGAGGATGAGATCGAGCGCGCGGCCAAGGAAAAGGTCGCCATCCTCATCAGCCCCATCGCCTTCGTCTCCGAGCATTCGGAAACCCTGGTGGAGCTGGATGTGGAATATCGCGAGGAAGCCGATCACCTGGGCATCCCTGGCTATTTCCGTGTGCCCGCGCAGAACAGCGATGCGGGCTTCATCGCCTCCATGGCTGATCTCGTGCAGCGGACCCGCGGCTCGGGCCGCGCCCTGTGCAGCTTCGCCGGCGCCCGGCAATGCCCCAAGCAGCATGGCGATTGCCCGCATGCCCGCGCCCGCAACGCGGATCTGGCGAAGGCGGCGTGATCCGCGCCGTCCTCTTCGATTGCGACGGCGTGCTGGCGGATAGCGAGAGCATCGCCAACCGCATCGCGGCCGAGGAATTGACGGCCCTGGGCTGGGCGCTGGATGCCCATGGCGCGCAGCAGGAATTCCTGGGCCTCTCCCTGCCCGACATGTGCCCGCTGATCGAGCGCCGCGTGGGCCGGCTGCCGGCCGGCTGGGGCATCGCCCTGAGCGAGCGGATCGCCCAGGCCATGGCCGAGGAGGTCCAGCCCATGCCGGGCGCGGCCGCGGCGCTGCACAGCGTGGCCGCGGCCGGGCTGCCCATGGCGGTCTGCTCGAATTCCGCGCGGGCGGAACTCGCCATGAAGATGCGGGTGCTGGGCTTCGCCACATTCTTCGGCCCGCGCATCTTCAGCTTCCAGGACGTGCCGCGCCCCAAGCCCGCGCCTGATCTCTACACCACCGCCGCCCAGGCCTGTGGCGCGCCGCCCGCGCATTGCCTGGTGGTGGAGGACAGCGCCACGGGTGTTGCCGCCGGGCTCGCCGCGGGTTGCCGGGTGGTGAGCCTGGTGCCCGGGCTTGGCGTGCCGCATCTGCCGGATCTCGCTGGTCTTCTGGGCTTTGCCATGGAAGCCCACCCGGCCGGCTGATAGCCTTCCGCGCCAGCGGAGGAACCCAGCCATGCCCAGCCACCCCATCCCGAGGCGCCTGATGCTGCTCACCCCCATCCTGGCGGCCCCCGCCCTGGCCGAGGCCCAGACCCTGCCAACCCCGCGCGAGGTCACCTGGACGGCGCGGGATTTCCGCTTCCACACCGGCCAGGTGATGCCGGAATTGCGGCTGCATGCGGTGACACTCGGCGCGCCATCGGGTGAGCCGGTGCTGATCCTGCACGGCACGGGCGGGACCGGTCAGGGGCTGCTCTCGCCGCAATTCGGTGGTCCATTGTTTGGGCCGGGCCAGCCGCTGGATGCGGCGCGGTATTTCATCATCCTGCCGGATGCGCTGGGGGCGGGGCGCTCCGCCAAGCCCTCGGATGGGCTGCGCGCCGCCTTCCCGCGCTACAACTACGCCGACATGGTGGCCGCCCAGCATCGCCTGGTGACGGAGGGTCTCGGCCTCTCCCGGCTGCGGCTGGTGCTGGGCAACTCCATGGGGGGCATGCATGCCTGGCTCTGGGCGGTGACGCATCCGGAGATGATGGCCGCCGTGGTGCCCATGGCCGCCCAGCCCACGGAAATGGCCAGCCGCAACTGGATGCTGCGCCGCCTGATGATCGAGAGCATCCAGCGCGACCCCGCCTACAACCAGGGCAACTACACCCAGCAGCCGCCCTCGCTGCGCATGGCGAGCGTCTTCTACGCCACGGCGACCAATGGCGGCACGCTGGCCTATCAGTCGCTGGCCCCCAGCCGCGCCGCGGCGGATCGGATGGTGGAAGAAAGGCTGGCCGCGCCCATGCCGGCCGATGCCAATGACTTCATCTACCAGTGGGATTCCTCGCGCGACTACAATCCCGAGCCACTGCTGGACCGCATCCGCGCCCGGGTGCTGGCGATCAATTCGGCGGATGACGAGCGCAACCCGCCGGAGACCGGCATCACCCAGGCGGCCATTGCACGGATTCCGGGGGCACGCCTGCATCTGATCCCGGCGAGCACCGAGACGCGCGGGCATGGGACCACGGGAAATGCGCGGTTCTGGGCGGAAGAGTTGCGGGGGTTTTTGGCGGGGTGACACATTGAGGGGCGCTGCCCCTCAAACACCCCGGCAGGAAACCAGTTTCCCGCACCTTCATGTCATCGGAGATGCAAGAACCTGAGGTTCTTGCCGGGGAGTCCGAGGGGCAGAGCCCCTCGGCCTTTCACGTCTTGAGCTGCGCTGCCAATCGGTCCGCCAGCCGAAACATGAAGGGGTTCACCGCGATGGTGATAATCGCCGCCGCCAGGATCAGGTCCCTTCCCGCCTCTGGCAGCACCCCCTCCGTCACGGCCAGCCCGGCCAGGATGAAGCTGAACTCCCCCACTTGGGCGAGGGCCGCGGCGATGCTCAGCGCCGCCTTCGGCTCCAGGCCCCGCAGCCGGGCGATGGCATAGGCGGCCAGCGTCTTCCCGATCAGCACCACCAGCACGGTCGCCAGCAAGGCCAGCGGCTCGCGCAGCACGATGCCCGGGTCGAACAACATGCCCACGGCCACGAAGAACAGCACGGCAAAGGCATCGCGCAGCGGCAGGGTCTGTTCGGCCGCCTTCTGGGAAAGGGCGGATTGCCCCAGCACCAGCCCGGCCAGGAAGGCGCCCAGCGCGAAGGAGACGCCGAAGAGCACATAGGCCAGGTAGGCAATGCCCAGCGCGGTGACGAGCGCCGCCAGCGAAAACAACTCGCGCGAGCGCAGCCTGCCGACCCAGGAGAGCGCCCAGGGCAGCACCCGCGCCCCCACCAGCAGCATCAGCGCCACGAAGATGGCAACCTTGCCCAGGGTGATGACCAGGGTCAGCGCCACGCCCTCCGCACCGCCCAGCCCGATCATCAGGCCCGCCGGGGCGCGGTCCTGCGTCACCGCGGCCAGCACGGGCACGAGGACGAGGGCGATGACCATTGCCATGTCCTCCACCACCAGCCAGCCCACGGCGGTGTGGCCCTGGGTGGTGGCCAACTCGCCACGCTCGGTCAGCGCGCGGAGCAGCACGACAGTGGAGGCGACGGAGAGCGAAAAGCCAAAGATGATGCCCGCCGCATCGCCCCAACCCAGCAGCCGCGCCAGGCCCCAGCCCAGCGCCGTGGCGGTGGCCATCTGCAACAAGGCGCCAGGCACGGCGACGCCCCGCGCATCCGCCAGCTCGCGCGGCGAGAAATGCAGGCCGACGCCGAACATCAGCAGGATCACGCCGATCTCGGCCAGCTGCTGCGCCGCGGCCAGGTCGCCCACGAAGCCCGGCGTGTGCGGGCCGATCACCATCCCGGCCACCAGATAGCCGACGATGGTGGGCAGGCGCAGCGCGCGCGCGGCGAGACCCAGGAACAGCGCGAAGGTCAGGCCCAGCGCGATGGTGGCGATCAGCCCGGTTTCATGCGGCATGGCTCGCGGATCAGCCCTGGCCGGGGAGGAAGGCCGGCGTCATGGCGCGGCATCCCCCTCCAGGTAGCGTGCCCGCAGATGCGCCTGGAAATCCATCGGATCGAGCGGCTTTCCGGTGGCCGCGCGCAGCAGATCCTGGAAGCCGAGGCTTGCGCCATACCCATGCACATTGGCGCGCAGCCAGGTGACCAGGGGCTTGAGATTGCCCTTGCCCAGCGCGGTCTCCATATTGGGAATGGCCGCGCGCGCCGCCTTCATCATCTGCGCCGCCGCCATGGCCCCCAGCGTGTAGCTGGGGAAATAGCCGAATCCCCCATCATACCAATGGATGTCCTGAAGGCAGCCGCGCGCATCGTCGGGCGGGGTGATGCCCAGCAGGTATTGCATGCCTTCCGCCCAGGCGCCGGGCAGGTCCGCGATGGCCAATTCCCCCGCGATCATCGCCTGTTCCAGGCGGAACCGGACGATGACATGCGCCGGATAGGTCAACTCATCCGCATCCACGCGGATGAAGCCGCGCTCCACCCGGCGCCAGAGGCGGCTCAGATTCTGCGGGGCATAGGCGGCGGGATCACCGCCGAAGTTCCGCTCCAGCAGCGGGCCCAGGAAACCGAGGAAGGCATCGCTGCGGCAGGCCTGCATCTCGATGATGAGGCTTTGCGATTCATGCGCCGCCATGCCGGCGGATTGGCCGACCGGCTGCCGCGCATATTCCAGCGGCAGGCCGCGCTCATACAGCGCATGGCCGGTCTCGTGCAGCACGCCGAGCAGTGCCTTGGCGGGGTCCGTCTCACTGTAGAATGTGGTGATCCGCACATCGCTGGGCGTGCCGCCGCAAAAGGGATGCAGGCTCTCATCCAGCCGGGAATGCTCCTCCTCCAGCCCGAGCCGGACCGAGAGGTTGCGGCAGAGCCGCCTTTGCTTGCCGGTCGGGAAGGGGCCGGGCAGCGGAATGGGCGGGCCGCGCCGGGCCTGGATCTCCTCGGCCCGTGGCAGGGCCTCGCGCAGGAAGCTCTCATAGGCGGTAAAGACGGGCTCCACCTCAGCCGCGGTGACGCCGCGCTGATAGCCATCCATCAGCGCGTCATAGGGGGTGAGGCCGGTGGCGGCGGAGAGCGCCTGGGCCGTTTCGCGCTGCAGCAACAGCACCTCCTCCAGGAAGGGGCGCACCAGGGCGAAGTCCGACTTGGCCTTGGCCTCGCGCCAGACCTTCTCGCAGGCGGAATTGGCGCGGGCCGTGGCCTCGACCAGCGCGGTGGGCAGCGCCGTGGCGCGCAGATGGGCGCGGCGCATCAGCTCCAGATTGGCCGCCTCCCAGGCCGTCTCGGTGGTGGCGATGTGCAGGTCCGCCGCCATGTCGGCCGCGGTCATCATCTCATGCGCCAGGCCCGCGAGCGTGGCGAGCTGCTCGGCCCGCGCCGCACCGCCGCCCTTGGGCATCATGGTGCTGGCATCCCAATGCAGGATGGCCGCGGCCTCGCCCAGGGCGCCGAGGCGGGCGGTGCGTTGCGTCAGGCGGTCATAGGCGGCTTGGCTCATGTGTCGCGGATCCGTCGTCGGGCCCAAAGCAGGAAGATGGCGGTCCAGGCCAGGGCCAGGCCGAACCATGTGACCGCATAACCCAAATGTGGGTTGTTGGGAGTGGGAAAGCTGTGCGCCGCATCGGGCAAGGGCCCGCGCTGGGGGGGTGGTGCGGCGCCGAAGCCCGAGGGGGCCAACGGCGGCGCCGGCACCACCACCACCAGCGCATAGGGCAGGGCTTCGGGCGCGCCGAGGGCGGCGGCGATGGTCCGTGCATCGAAATGGTAGAAGCGCCGGGCGGTCGGGTCATCGCGCGCGGCCAGCGGGTTCCGCCGGTCGGAGAAGCGGGCATAGCCGGTCAGGGTCACCTCGCCCGCGGGACGGTTCACCTGGCCGCCTTCCAGCGGCGCCCAGCCGCGCTCCACCAGCAAGGGCGGCGCGCCGGGCCGGTCCAGCACGGCGATGAGGCTGCCGCCCAGGGTGGTGCCCCGCACTTCAAGGCCAAGCATGGCCTCCACACCCGGCCGGAACCGGCCCGTGGCGGAGATATGGGCATAAGGGGGCGGGCTCTCGGGCGCGGGGATGGGCGGCTGCGCCTGGGCCGCGGCGAGTTCGGCCAGCACGCCCTGCTTCCAGGCCAGCCGCTGCACCTGCCAACTGCCGAGGCCCAGCAACAGGGCGAGCACAGGCAGCGCCAGAAAGCTCGGCAGGATCAGGCGTTGCCAAGGGGTGGGGCGTCGGAGGGAGGCGCTCATGCCCCCCTCATGTGGACCATGCGGCCCGGATTGTCAGTCTCAGTTCTTCACTTCGACCAGGGTGAAGAGCGCCAGCGGCGGGCAGGCTTCCATTCGCTCGATCTCCGTCTCGCCCTCGCCCAGCAGGTCGCTGAGCTTGAAATCCGGATGCCAGCCCAGGATGCGGGCGAGTGGCGCCGTGCTGCGCTCCAGCCACCAGCGGAAGCCGCGATCGGCGGCGAAATGGTTCACGAAGAGCAGATGACCACCGGGCCGCACCACGCGCGACATCTCGGCATAGAGCTTGCGGGCATCGGGCACGACGGAGGCGGTGAACATGGCCACCGCGATGTCGAAGCTGTCATCGGCGAAGGCGGTGTTCTCCGCATCCATCTCCAGCAGGCCGTGGCAGGCGGTGATCCGCTCGGCGGCCACACGCTCCTGCGCCTTCAGCAGCATCTCGCGCGAGAGATCAATGCCGACGACATCGAGGTCCGGCCGGTAATGTGGCAAAGCGAGGCCGGTGCCGACGCCCACTTCCAGCACGCGGCGGCCGGCGGTCTGCGAGATGCGGTTGACGGCGGCCACGGCGCTGCGCCGACCGAAGGCCGAAACCCCGCCAAAGACGAGGTCATAGACGCCCGCCCAACGGCGATAGGCGTCCCGGACGGAGGCGGCGTCGAGCGCGGCGCGGGGATGGGCGCGGTCGCCCTCCGAAAGGCCGAAGGTTGGAATGTGACAAATCCCTTGCGATCGGGATGAGGGGTTAGCGCGCTGCCTGCCGGGGCGCAAGCCGGGTCGTGAAAATTACGTTTCGCTTCGATGGCGGGCTGGTTGCGGCAGCAGGGTCATGAGCCCGCCGGCGGCGATGATCACGGCGCCCAGGAGGGTGATGCCATCCGGCCAGTCGCTGAAGACCAGGATGCCCGCCAGGCTCGCCCAGATGAGCTGGGTGTAGGACAGGGGCGCGAGCAGGCTGGCCGGGGCGCGGGCATAGGCCAGCACCAGCAGCCCATGGCTGAGGGCGCCCAGGACGCCCACTGCGATCATCAGCCCCCATTCGATGGGCATGGGCGGCACGAAGACCAGCGGCTGCGCCAGGCTGGTGGCGAGCGAGGCGGCCAGCCCGGTGTGGAAGATGGTCACCCGGCTGTCATCCAGGGCGGCCAGCCGGCGGGTCAGGATGGCATAGAAGGCGAACATGAAGGCGGTGCCAAGCGGCAGCAGATAGGCCCAATGCAGCGGCTGCCCCGTCAGGAAGGGCGGGCGCAGCGCCACCATGACGCCGATGAAGCCGAGCGCCACGCCGCACCAGCGCCGCGGGCTGACATGCTCGCGCAGCAGGATGGCGGCCAGGGCGACGGTGATGAGGGGCGAGGCGAAGCCCACCGCCGTGGCATCCGCCAGGGGAATATGCGCCAGCGCCCCGGTGAAGAGAATGCTGCATCCGGCCAGCAGCAACGAGCGCAGCGCCTGCAACCCCGGCGCGCGGGAGCGCCAGGGGATGCGCCCCATGCTGATCCGCAGGGCGATCGCGACGGCGAGGAAGGCAAAGAAGAAGCGTGCCCAGATGATTTGCAGGACCGGCAGGTCCGCCGCCATCAGCTTCAGCAGGGTGTCCATCAGGACGAAGAGCAGCAGGGCGGAGATTTGCAGCAGGATGCCCGTCATGCGGTGCGATCCTGCGGTGACGCCTGAAGTGATGGCCAGGCGCTCACACCCGGACCTGCATCTCTGAACCCATGATGTTCAGAATGCCCGCCAGGCTGTGGAAAGACCAGCCTTGGCTTGTTTTCGCGCGCTTCTCATGGAATGCGAGCTTCACGCCCGAATTCCATGATTCTGCGGCTTCGCCTGAGTTCAGGCGGCGTCTTCGCGGCGATCCTTCACGCGGACATAGGCGAGGGCCGCGTGCTCGGTGCAATAGGGTTTGCCGGCCATGGCGGCGGCGCCGCAGAAGCGGAACCCCTTGGTGCCGGGCTCGCCGATCGGCCAGCAGCAGGATTTCGCGCTCACCCGCGGGAAGGCGCGCACGATGGCGGCCGGCTTGGGCGGGGCAGCGACGATTTCGGCCGCCGGCAAGGGCTTGGGCTCCTCGCGCCGCGGCGCGATGGGCAGGGCGGCGCGCAAGGGCGGCAGGGTCGGCCGGCGTCCCGTGGCGACCGGGCGCGGCGCGGCCGGATCGCGGCGAATGGGGCTGGGCCGCGCCGGCAGATCCAGGCGATGCGCCTTGCCCACGACGGCATTCTTCGAAATGCCCATGCGGCGGCCGATCTCGGCGGTCGAATGGCCCTCGGCCCAAAAGGCGCGCAGGCGATCAATGGCCTCTTCTGTCCAGTCCATAGGATACAATCCCCCGTCCCCGATACCATATAGAGTAGCGAAATAGGAGGTTGACACACAAGGTCTGGATTGCTTCGATTCGCCAGAAACTTGTGGAAAACCCCTGCGCTCCGGCTTTCGGATTCAGAAACAGGGACTTGTGACTCAAGCGAATCACCGACGGATGAGAATGTAGTTCACCGTCAGCTCGATGGTCACGCCATTGGGGTCCGCCCCA
This sequence comes from Acetobacteraceae bacterium, assembly GCA_027487385.1. Classification (GTDB taxonomy): domain Bacteria; phylum Pseudomonadota; class Alphaproteobacteria; order Acetobacterales; family Acetobacteraceae; genus Roseococcus. The sequence continues at coordinate 38,405 of JAIYDS010000182.1, forward strand.
GGCGGGAAGGCGGGCAACCTGGCCCCCTGGAAAGGGAAGGTCGTCCCGAAATTCAGCGAGGGCGAGCTCGAGGGGCCAACCAGCCGGACATTGCGCACCGTGCCATCCGGGGCGGCCGTCACCACCACCCGCACCGTGCCATCCTCACCCAGCGCCACCGCGCGCTCGGGGTAGCTGAGGTTCTGATCCAGCCAGCGGCGGAAGGCGGCACGCCAATCGGCGCCGACCTGCGCGCCCGTCACCCTGACCGAGGGGTCGGTGCGCGGGCGGCCTTCCAGGAACCGGGGATCCACCGTGGTGTCCGTGCCGCGCGCCTGGGGCCGGCCGCTGGGCGGGGTCGCGGGGCGGCCGAGCTGCACGCCGCCCGGCACCCAGATGCCCGGCAGATTGGGTTGTGGCCTTTGGGCCGGCTGGGCTTGCTGCGCGGGTTGGCGCGGCTGCGGCTGCGGCTGGGGGGGCGGGGGCGGCGGAGGGGGCGGTGGCAGGCGTTCGGTCAGCCGGTCCGGCAGGCGCAGCTCCGTCTGGGGGGTGAAAAGCTCCACCGCGCCGGGCAGGGGCGGCAGCGGGGGCGGCTCCGGTGCCTGGGCCATGGTCGGGGCCGGCGGGCGCGGCGGCTCCGGCGGCTGGGCGATGGTTGGGGTTGGCGGCTCCGGGATGGGCGGCGGCGGAATCGGCAGGGGTGGCAGCGCCTGCGGCACGGGCGGGCTGGGCGGCGGAGGCAGCGGCAGGGCCTGCTGGATGGGGGGTGCCGGCGGCTGGCCGGGCAGCGGCGGGGCCGAGGGCGGCGGCGGGACCGGTGCCTGGTTCGGCGGCGCGGGCGGCTGGGGAGGGGTTTCGATCCCTTCCACAGGCTCCGCCATGGGGCGTTCGGGCTGGCCGCCTTCGAACACGATATCGATGCTGGGCGGAACCGGGGCCTCGGAGGGGCGGGACCGGGGCTCGGGCCAGAAGAGGAGCAGCGCCGCAATCAGCAGATGCGCCGCGATGGACCCCATCCAATAGGCTGCAAACCCCAGCGCCGGCCTGGCCGGCGCTGGCGAGCGCCACCGGGTGCGCGCGGGCGCAGGCCGCCAGCTTGGCGGCTGCGGCTCACGGCGCTGCGCCAGGCGGCGCCGCGCACCAGGGCGGGGGCGGCTGCGCAGGCGGGGAGGGCTTGGATTCGCGCGGCTCATGCGCATCGGCCGGACATGCGGGTGGCTTAGACCAACTTCCCCGCGTCGGGAAACGCTGCCGCGTGACAAAACGTGCCTATCTGAAGCGCAATCCTTTGGAGCCCGCACCATGCCGATCCGCCGTCGTCATCTCCTGCCGCTCACCCTCCTGCCCGGCCTGGCGCTTCCGCGCCTGGCCCGCGCCCAGGCCCCGGCCGAGCTGGAGCGCACGGCCCGCGGTGCCTTCCGCTGGCGCGTGCTGGCCAGTGGCCTGGAGAACCCCTGGGGCGGCGGCTTCCTGCCCGATGGCCGGCTGCTGCTGAGCGAAAGGCCCGGCCGTGCCCGGCTGATGGCGCCGGATGGCAGTCTCTCCCCGCCTCTGGCGGGCCTGCCGGAGGTGGTGGCGGAGGGCCAGGGCGGGCTTCTGGACCTGCAGCCCGCCCCGGATTTCGCCCAGAGCGCGGAGGTGTTCTTTGCGTCCGCCACGCTGATCGAGGGCGGGGTGGTGACGCGCCTCTCCCGCGCGCGCCTGACGGCCCGCGGCTTCGAGGCGGTGCGCCCGGTGCTGGATGCCACCCCCGCCCAGGCGCGCGGGCGGCTGCATTATGGCGGGCGCATCGCCTTTTCGCCCGATGGCGCACATCTCTTCCTCACCACCGGTGACCGCAATGACCAGCGCGAGCGGGCGCAGAAGCTGAACGACCTGGCCGGGAAGGTGATCCGGCTGACGCGCCAGGGCGAAATCCCGCGCGACAACCCTTTCTTCGGCCGGGCCGGGCTGCGCGGCGAGATCTTCACCTATGGCCATCGAAACCCCCAGGGCATCGCCTTCAACCCGGCGACGGGCAGCCTCTTCGCCGCGGAATTCGGCCCGCGCGGGGGCGATGAGCTGAACATCCTGCGCGCCGGGCTGAATTTCGGCTGGCCCGAGGTCTCCTATGGGCGGGAATATTCGGGGCGGCAGATCGCGGGCGGCCGCACCTCCGGCCCCGACATCGCCGAGCCGCTGCGCCATTGGGTGCCGTCGATCAGCCCCTCGGGCATGAATTTCGCCCCGCCCCAGGCGCAGCCGCTTTGGCGCCGGGGGCTTTACCTCGCCTGCCTGAACACGCCCGGACTGTTGCGGCTGGAGATGCAGGGCGATGCGGTGCTGAGCGAGGAAAGGCTGCTCTGGGGCCGTGCCAGGATGCGCCAGGTGCTCTTCGCGCCGGATGGCGGGCTGCTGCTGCTGACGGATGAAAGCCGCGGGCGTGTGCTGCGGCTGGATGCGGAGGGGTGATACGGGAACGGCCTGACTAAGGGAAAAAGGGCCTCCGGCGGCTGGGGCCGGGGCCCCAGACCCCTTTCCATGTAGGGAACGAAACCAGGAGCTTGCGAGAGCCCGAACGAGGATTTGGGGCCTTTCGGCCCCAGCCGCCGGAGGCCCCTTTCACTGCCTGCGCACCCCGTGGTGTCACCGGCCGCCCGGCTCGCCCGGGGTTGGACAGCCCTCAACCCCCCGCGAGGATTCCGTCGCGCGCCACCACGCGTCCCGCCGAGACCACCAGCTTTGGCGCCCGGCGCATGACGACGGCCTCGGCCAGGCTCTCCGCTTCCACCATCACCAGATCCGCCCGCGCGCCGACCGCCAGGCCGTAATCGGCGAAGCCGCAGGCCTGGGCGCCCAGCACCGTCACCGCATCCAGCGCCAGCGCCACATCCTCATCGCGCCGCAGCTCGTATTTCAGCGCGACCATCGCGGCTCGCGCCAGCATGTCCGGCGCATTGTGCGGGCTCCAGGTGTCGCGGATATTGTCATTGCCGGCGAAGAGCGTGACGCCCAGCTCCCGCGCCCGCTTCAAGGGTGGCACGGCGCGTGAGGGCGGCACCGAGGTGCAGAGCGCCACCCCCGCCTCGGCCAGCTGCGCCAGCAACGCATCAGCCCGCGCGCCGGTCACATCGCCCAGCGCGAAGCCGTGGCTGATCACCACCCGCCCCTGCATGCCCAGGGCGCGCGCGCGTTCCGCGATCAGCTCCATGCTGAAGGCGCCGAGTTCTCCCGCTTCATGCAGATGGATGTCCACCGGCTTGCCGTGCCGCTCGGCCAGCTTGAACACGATGTCCAGGTGCCGCACCGGGTCGCGGTCAATCAGCGAGGGATCGAGCCCTCCCACCGCATCGCAGCCGAGGCGCAGCGCCGCATCCAGCCATTCCTCCACGCCCGGCGTGCGCAGGATGCCCGATTGCGGAAAGGCGACGAGCTGGATCTCGATGCGGCTGGCCATCTCCTCACGCAGCGCCAGCAGCTTCTCGACATGGGTGAGACGGCTTTCCTCATCCACATCCACATGGCTGCGCAGCCGCGTGGTGCCGGCCGCCAGATGCGCCTCGCACAGCGCGCGCCCCTCGCGCGCCGCATCCATGCCGATGGCGCGCCGCGTGGCCTTCTCGTTGTTGATGCGGTCCATCAGTGAGGGCCCGACCTCGTTCCGCCACCAGGGCCGGCCCCAGAGCGTCTTGTCCAGGTGGCAATGCCCCTCCACCAGGCCCGGCAGCAGCAGGCGCGGCGTGCCCTCGCGGGTGCTCGGCGTCAGCGCCGCGATGCGGCCTTCGGCCACATGCACATCCACCGCGGCCCCGCCCAGCGGGCTCACATGCTCCAGGATCATGCCAGCACCCATTCATGGAACAGCTGAAGGTCAATATTGCCGCCGCAGAGGATGGTCGCCACGCGCTTGCCCTGCATCGCCGCGCGCTCCTGCATCAGGGCGGCGAAGGGGGCGGCGCCGGCGCCCTCGGCCAGGTTGTGCGTGTCCGTCCAATAGGCGCGGATCGCGTCGCGCACCTCGTCATCCGTGACGGTGACGATGCGCGCGGCACCCTTCAGGATCATCTCCAGCGCGGCGGGGTCGGGGATGCGGGTCGCCATGCCATCGGCGCGCGTGATGGCCTGCGGCGTCTCGATCACGCGGCCCGCGGCGAAGCTCTGCGCATAGGCATCGGCGCCGGTGGATTGCACGCCGATGATCTCGGTCTTCAGCCCCAGAAGGTCCCGCGCCATGATGCAGCCGCAGATGCCCGAGCCGAGGCCGACCGGCACATAAAGCGCATCCAGCGGCGGCGCGGCGCGGAACAGCTCCAGCGCATAGGTGGCCACACCGCGCACCAGGTCCGGCGCGAAGGAGGGGGCGAAATCGAGGCCATGCTCGGCCGCGTAATCGCGCGCGAATTGCCGCGCCACGTCGAAATCCGCGCCATGCTCGATCAGCGTCGCGCCTTGCGCCCGCATGGCCGCGTTCTTCTCGGTGGAATTGCCGATCGGCACCACGATGGTGACGGGAATGCCCGCCTTCGCCCCGGCATAGGCCAGCGACTGCCCGTGATTGCCGCGCGTGGCGCTGACCACCCCGGGTGAGCGCAGATGCTCGAAATAGGTGAGGCCGCCGCGCACCTTGAAGGCGCCGGTGGGGGTGTGGTTCTCATGCTTCACCCAGACCTCGCAGCCGGCGCGCTGCGCCAACAGGGGCCAGGCATATTGCGGCGTGGCGGGGAAATGCCGCCGGATCAGGGCTTCGGCGGCTTCAAGCGCGGGGAGGGTGAACATCCCCCCACGCTATCCAGGAACGCGCCCGGCCGCTACTCGCTGCTGCCGGTGAGCTGCGTCTTCACCAGATCGGCGAAGCGCCCGCCCTGCGCCAGCAGCGCCTGGAAGCTGCCGCGCTCCACGATGCGGCCCTGGTCGAAGACCAGGATCTCATCCGCGTCGCGCACGGTGGAGAGCCGGTGCGCGATGATGAAGGTGGTGCGCCCGGCCATCAGCGCGCGCAGCGCCTTGGCCACCTTCGCCTCCGTCGCGGCGTCCAGCGCGCTGGTCGCCTCGTCCAGGATCAGCACGGGCGGGTCCTTCAGCAAGGCGCGGGCGATGGCAAGGCGCTGCCGCTGCCCGCCCGAGAGCGAGGCCCCGCGCTCGCCCACCATCGTGTCATAGCCTTGCGGCTGGCGGATGATGAAGTCATGCGCCTCGGCCATGCGGCAGGCGCGCTCGATCTCCTCCTGCGTCGCATCGGGGCGGCCGACCAGCAGGTTGTCGCGGATGCTGCGGTTGAACAGCATGCTCTCCTGGAAGACCACGCCGATGTTGCGCCGCAGGCTCTCCAGCCGGATGTCCCGCAGATCCACGCCATCCAGCGTCACGCGCCCATCCGTCGGGTCCCAGAGGCGTTGCAGCAGCTGCATCGAGGTCGTCTTGCCCGCCCCCGTGGTGCCGACCAGCGCGATGGTCTGGCCGGGCTGCGAGGCGAGGTCGATGCCGTTCAGGATGCGCCCGCTGGTCGGGTAGGAGAAGCCGACGCCCTCGAAGCGCACATGCCCTTCCGCGCGGCCGATCTCCCGCGCATCGGGCCGCTCCGGCACGGTGCTGACGGTGTCCAGCACCTCGAAGAACTGCTTCAGCGCCGGCGCCTGGAACAGCATGTGCGAGACGAAGCCGACCGCGCCCTCCAGCCGCGCCACCAGCAGCGTCGCGAAGCCCATGAAGCTGACGATGTCGCCCACGCTCGCCTGGCCGCGCAGATGCAGCAGCGTGCCTAGCATGAAGATCAGGATCACGGTGATGGTGCTGGCCGCGCGTGTCAGCACATGCACCAGCGCCCACCAGTTCAGTACCGGGAACTGGTGGTCCAGCACCTGGCGCATGATGTCGCCGAACATCTTCGCTTCGCTGTTCAGCCGGGTGAAGGACTGCACCACCACCACATTGGAGAGCGCATCCTGCGCCGAGCCGGCGAGCTGGGTGTGGAACTGCTCCACCTTCATCTGCGCCACCTGCGTCTTGCGGATGACCAGCGTGGTGAGGATCGTGAAGATGATCACGAGGCCGATCAGCAGCAGCCCGAGCCGCCAGTTCAGCATCATGGTCAGCGGCAGCAGCACCAGGGCGCCGATGAAGGTGATCAGATGCTCGCGGAAGAAGGCGAGCCAGAGGCCGAAGAGGTTGTCGCACCCCATCAGCATCACCTTCATCAGCCGGCCGGACTGCACATCGCCATGGAATTCCAGCGGCAGCGCCAGCACATGCTGGAAGTATTTGGACATCATGGTCAGCCGGTTGCGATGCGCCATGCGGTCCGCGAGCAGCGAGACGGCGACATTCGCGCCGATCGCCGAGAGCCCGACCGCGGCCCAGATCGCCAGCAGGACGAAGGCCTCGGTCCAGACATTGCTCTCGGTCATCCGCTCGGAGCGGGCCAGCAGGTCGATCACCCGGCCGAAGAGCACGGGCTCCAGGAATTGGAGCCCGGCCAGCGCCACGGCGGCGGCCGTCAGCCCGTAGGCCACCTGGCGGTCGGGCTTCAGTAGCGCCAGCACGCGGATGTAGATGCGGATGAAGTCCATCGGCGGGGATCCTGAAGGGCTCTTGGCCCCCGCCTGTAGCAACAGGGTGGCGGCGCGCAAGAGCGAAGGCGGCGGCGCCCCTTGAAGGCGGTCCGGCGCTGGGCCAGTGTGATGAATAAAGATACATCCAGGGAGACTTCCAAATGCGCTTCACCCGCCGCGCCGTGCTGGCCACGGGCCTTGCCGCTCCCGGCCTGGCCCTGGCCCAGGCTGCCACCCCGGCCTGGGCGCCGACCCGCCCGATCCGCCTCATCGTCGGCTTCACCCCGGCCGGCACCACCGACATCGCCGCCCGCATCCTGGCCGAGCCACTCTCCCAGCGCCTGGGCCAACAGGTGGTGATCGAGAACCGCCCAGGCGCCGGCGGCAATGTCGGCGCCGACGTGGTCGCCAAGGCCGAGCCGGATGGCCACACCATCCTGATGAAGACGGTCAGCTCCGGCGCCATCAACTACCAGCTCTATGGGGCGCGCATGCCCTACAAGCCCGAGGATTTCTCCGGCATCAGCCTGGTGGTGCGCGTCCCCAACGCGATCTTCGTCAATCCCGGCGTCAGGGCGAATACCCTGGCTGAGCTGGTGGCCCTGGCGCGCGCCAATCCGGGCCGCATGAACATCGGCAGCAGCGGCGTCGGCACCTCGCTGCACATGACGGGCGAGTTGCTCAAGCTCGCCGCCGGCATTGACCTGACGCATGTGCCCTTCCGTGGCGCCGGGCCGATGATGCAGGAGATCATCGCCGGGCGCATCGAGGTGGGGGTGGACAACCTCCCCTCCGTCATCGGCCATCTGCGCGAGGGGCGGCTGCGCCCGCTTGCCGTCACCACCGCGACGCGCAGCCCCTCGCTGCCCGATGTGCCCACCACGGCCGAGGCGGGCTTCCCCGCCGTCGAGGCCACGGCCTGGTTCGGCCTGGCCGGCCCCTCGCGCATGCCGCGCGCCGCCATCAACCGCATCAATGCCGAGGTGGAGGCCATCCTGGCCGACCCCGCCATCTGGCGCCGCTTTGACGATCTGGGCGGCATGCGGGCCGATCTCGTGCCGGGCGGCGGCAGCACGCCCGAGACCTTCGACAGCTTCATCCGCGCCGAAGTGGCCAAGTGGAGCGAGGCGGTGCGCCGTTCCGGCGCCTCGGTGGAAGGATGAGCGGCTTTCCCCGACGCGCGGTCCTCGCCGCGCCGCTCTTCGCACCCGCGCTGGCACAAGCACAGGCAACCCTGCCCCCTTGGGCGCCGACGCGCCCCCTGCGCCTCGTCATCCCCTTCCCGCCCGGCGGCACGACCGACCTGGTCGGCCGCATGGTGGCCGAGCGGCTTTCGCCCAAGCTGGGCCAGCCCGTGATCGTCGAGAACCGGCCGGGCGCCGGCGGCAATATCGCCGGCGAATTCGTCGCCCGCGCCGAGCCGGACGGGCAGACGCTGCTCTTCACCTCCATCGGCACGGGCGCCATCAACTTCGCCGTCTATGGCGCGCGCATGCCCTGGCGGCCGGAGGAGATGGCGGCCATTGGGCTGGTGACGCGGATGCCGAACGTCCTGATGGTGGCCAACCGCCTGCCAGTCCGCACCATGGCGGAATTTCTCGATTTCGCGCGCAGCCGGCAGGGCGAGATCACCTATGGCACCGCCGGCATCGGCAGCTCGCCCCATATCTGCATGGAATTGCTGGGCCAGCTGACGGGCATCCGCTTCGTCCATGTGCCCTTCCGGGGCTCGGGGCCCATGCTGACCGAGCTGATGGCCGAGCGGGTGGATTGCGGGATGGACAATATTCCCTCGGCCTTGCCCTTCATTCGCGACAATAGGCTGCGCGCCATTGGCATGACGGGCGCCAGCCGCAGCCCGGTGGTGCCGGAGGTGCCCGTCTTCGCCGAAACCCTCCCCGGCTTCGAGGCGACGGCCTGGTTTGGCATCATCAGCTCGGCCCGCGTGCCGCGCCCGGTGATCGAGCGCCTCGGCGTGGAGGTGGACCTGATCGCGCGCGATCCGGCCTTCCGTGCGCGGCTCACGGAATTCGGCGCGGAAGGGCCGGGGCTGACGCCGGAAGGCGGCAGCAGCCCTGCCGCCTTCGAGGCCTTCATTGCGGCCGAAATCCGCAAATGGGGCGAGGTGGTGCGAAAGGCGCAGGTGCGGGTGGAGTGATGGCGGGTGGTCCGCGGGGGCGTTGCCCGCCCGGTCTTCCCCCCCTTGGCCTTCCCGGCAGCGTGACAAGCGGCGCGGTTTTCTCGCCTTTCCCGCGCCCCGGCCGGCGGATCAGGGCCTGGGGAAGCGCGCCCCGGGAAGCAGGTCATAGGGCGGCTTCCACCCTGGCATGGCCCGGAAGCGCGCGATCCAGCCGCTGATATGGGGAAAGGCCGCCATCTCCAGCGGCCATTCCTCCTGCGGGAAATGCAGATAGCCCTGCATCGAGATGTCGGCGATGCAGGGCGCATCGCCCAGCAGGAAATCCCGCCCCTGGAGCTGCGCTTCCACCACGCGGAAGGCGTTTTCCGCCCGCGCGCGAAAGGCGGCCACCACGGCCGGGTCGGGACTGGCGGTGAAGCTGTGCAGCCAGCGCCAGGTGGCCAGGTAGCTGGTGAATTTGTGGTTGTCGAAGAAGAGCCAGCGGAGCTGCTCCTCCGCATCCGTTGCGCCGAAACGGCCGAGCTCGCGGCTGAGATAGGTCAGGATCACGCCCGATTGTGTGCGGCTGCGCCCGGCATGCTCCAGCACCGGAACCTCGCCCATCACGCTGACGCGGGCGCGCCATTCGGGGGTGCGGGTCTCGCCGTGGTAGTAATCCACGGGAATGCCCTCCCACTCGGCGCCGCACAGCGCAAGCATGAGGGCGACCTTGTAGCAGCCACCGGATTCGGGAAAGCAGTGAAGCCGAAACGCCGCCATGCGGAACCTCCTGTGAAGCGCGGCCAGGATTTGCCGGAGGGCATCCGCGCGCGCATCCTGCATGAGGATACGGCGGTGATCATCCTCGACAAGCCGGCCGGGTTGGCCGTGCATGCGGGGCCGCGGGGCGGGCCCTCGCTGGAGGATTGGCTGCCGGCGCTGCAGCAGGGCAAGCGGCACCTGCCCCAGCCGGCGCATCGGCTGGACACGGATACGGCGGGCTGCCTCGCGCTGGGCCGGACCAAGCCCAGCATCGCCGCGCTGAACAAGCTCTTCGCCGAGGGCCAGGCGCAGAAGACCTATTGGGCCGTGCTCACCGCGCCGCCGCCCACCGAAAGCGGCGTCTGCGAGGCGCCGCTGCTGAAGATCAGCACCCGGGCGCAGGGCTGGCGCATCGTGGTGGATGCGGCCGGCCAATCGGCACGCACGGAATGGCGCGTGCTGGGGCAGGACGGCGCGCTGACCGCTGTGGAACTTACCCCGCGCACCGGGCGCACGCATCAGCTGCGCGCCCACATGGCCCATTTGGGCTGCCCCATCCTGGGCGATGAACGCTATGGCGGCGGCACGGGCGCCATGCACCTGCTGGCCCGGCGCCTGGTGCTGCCCGGCATCGCGGCCGAGGCGCCCATCCCCCCCCATATGCGAAAGGCCCTGGCGCAATGCGGCGTGTCCTGATCCTCGTCGCGGCCGCGCCGCTGCTGATGGCGCAAGGGCTGCCGCGCCCCTTTTGCGATTTCGGCCAGGGCCTCGCCGCCCTGCGCACGGTGGAGCGCGAGGCGGCCCTGCCCGTGCCCGGCGTCACCGAAGGCCGTGCGCGCGGCGAGGCGGCCGTGACCGGGCTGGAAACGGCGGCCAGCATCTTTGCGGGCTGCGGCTGCCCGCGCCTGGCCGAGCTGACGCGCGAGGCGCGGCTGGTGGCGCAAAGCGCGCCCTCGGAGGCGAGCGTGGCGCGGCTCACGCAGGTCTTCGGGCAGATCCGCTTCCGGGCGCAATTGGCGCGGGAGCATTCGGATCGGCAGGGGTGCCGGTGAAGAAGGAAAAAGGGCCTCCGGCGGCCGGGGCCGAAAGGCCCCGGAACCCAGGAATTGGGTCCTTGCCCCCACTCCTCAATCCCATCCGGCCTGGCGCGAGCATTCCCGCCGCGCACGCGGATTCGTCCGCTCCCATTGCGTGACGGAGCGCGTCTCATGGTCGCTCATGCGGTTCACCATGCAGCGGCAATAGGCCGTGACCACCCGGCGGGAGGCACCCTCATCGGCATTGTCGCGGATGCATTGCTCGACCCAGCGGCGGTCCTCGCTGCTGCTGCCGGTCGTGGCGCAGCCGGTGGCGAGCAGAAAAAGGCCGATCAGCGCGAGGCGCAGGGGCATGGATGTCGTCTCCAGGGTCAGGCCGGGCCGCGCGCCCAGCGCGGCAGCAGCGCAAAGATCAGATAGGCCAGCAGGGTGACCAGCCCAGGCGGCGTCGCGAAATCCGTCAGCCAGGCCTGGAGGTCCCAGCCGCGCAGCGCGACGCCGGTGAAGAATTCCAGGGCGAGCAGGAGGGAGAGTGCGGCGAAGCCCATGCGCAGCCTGGCCTCGCCGGGGGGCACGCCACAGCGGCGGATGATGCGGGGGGCGATCCACCAGCAGAAGCCGAGCATCACCGGCAGTTCGACCAGCAGCGCGACCAGCCGGCCCATCGCCGGCACCAGCAGGAATTCGCGGATCGGCCCCAGGAGAAAGCCCAGGCCAAAGGCGGCCAGCACGTAAAGGATGGCGGCCTTCAGCTCCCGGCTCATCGCACCCGCAGCTCCGTTCGCGCGGCCGCGCCTTCGGCATCCAGCACGGTGATGCGGTAGAAGCCCGGCCCGGGCGGCGTCCAGCTCACCTCGCGCCGGGCGGGGTCGGTGCTGAGCGGCGTGCCATCCACCAGGAAGGTCAGCGGGCGCTGGCCGCCGGCGGCGCGCAGAACCACGCGCCCGGCCTCGGGCAGGGTGGCGCGGGGCGGGGGGAAGAGCAGGCGCAGCCCGTCGGTTGGCGGTGCGGCGCCAGCGGTGAGCGGGCGTTGCGCGAAGGGCGCGCGCGGCGCGGGGGGCAGGCGCTCAAAGGCCTGGGCCAGCAGCGGCAAGGCGAGGCGCGCGCCAGTCGCGTTCGGCATGGGCGTGCCATCGGGGCGGCCGACCCAGATGCCGACCACATGGCGCTGGTCCATGCCCATCGCCCAGGCATCGCGCCCGCCCCAACTCGTGCCGGTCTTCCAGGCGATGCCGGCGGGGCCACCGCCCGGGAAGCCCTGCACCAGGATGGCGCTGGCCAGGTTGGCGGCGCGCGGCTCGATCAGCCCGCCCCCGCCATCGCCCAGCATCGCATAGAGCGCCATCATCTCCCGCAGCGTGACGCCGACGCCGCCCAGCGCCAGGGGCAGCGCGGGCTCGGCGCCCGGCGGCAGGCGCGGGGGGCTGCCCGCCGCCTTCATCACACTGGCCAGGCGCAGGGGCCCGATCTCGTTCAGCAGCGCGACGGCGGGCTGGTTCAGGCTTTGCCGCAGCGCATCGGCGATGCGCAGGCGGCCTTGGAAGGCGCGGTCGAAATTCTCCGGCGCATAGTCGCCGAAGCGGCGGGGCAAATCCTCCATCACCGTCTCGGGCGTCACCACGCCGGCCTCGAAGGCCAGGGCGTAGATCAGCGGCTTGAGGGTGGAGCCGGGCGAGCGCACAGCGCGTGTCAGATCCAGCGCGCCGGCGCGGGCGGGGTTCATCCAGTCGCCACCCACCAGGGCGCGGGTTTCGCGCGTGCGCAGATCGGTGACCATGAGGGCGAGGGAGACGCGCTCGGGCAGGCGGGCCAGGGCCTCGCGCGCCAGGGCCTCCATGGCGCGTTGCAGGTCGAGGTCGAGGGTGGCGATGCCCTCCCGCGCGGCGTGTGGCGCGTGGCGCGGCAAAGGGAGGCGCCGCGCGGGCACCGGGCCGGCCAGCGCGATTTCGGCGGGGCTCGCGATGTCGGGCGCGCGGGCCAGCAGCACGGCGTCGCGGGCGCGGCGGGCGGCCTCGGGGTGGCGGTCGGGGCGCAGCGCCTCGGGGCGGCGGGCCAGGGCGACCAGCAGCGCGGCCTCGGCGGCGTCGAGGGAGGAGACGGGGCGGCCGAACCAGGCCAGCGCGCCCGCCCGCAGCCCTTCGAGATTGCCGCCCTGCGGCGCCAGCGTCAGCCAGATCTCCAGCACGCCCCGCTTGCCGTAGCGCCATTCCAATTGGATCGCGCGGGCGATCTCGATGGCCTTGCTGGTGAGGTTGCGCGGGCGCGGTTCCAGCAGCCGCGCCGCCTGCATGGAGAGGGTCGAGCCACCCGAGATGACACGCCCCGCGCGCGCCCATTGTCCGGCGGCGCGGGCGAGCGCCAGCGGGTCCACGCCGGGATGGTGGTGGAAGCGGCGATCTTCGGCGGCGATGAGCAAAGCGAGGAGATGGGGCGGCACATCATCCGGCGTGGTCCGTAAGCGCCAGACGCCGCCTGGCGCGGGCCGGACGGAGAGCAGGCGGCCGTCCCGCGCCGTGACCTCGCGCGCCGCATTCTCGAAGCGGGCCATGGGCGGCGGCAGGGCGCGGTCCAGCGCCCAGGCGAGGGCGACCAGCAGCACCACCAGCAGGATCGGAACCCTCATCCATCGCATCGGTGGATGATGCCCCGCCCGAGGGGGCTTGTCGCGGGCGATCCTGGGGCGCCGATGGCGGCGAGAGGCGCGGCCGATTGGGCAGGCCCGCCGGGCCGGCTATGCTGCCGCTGCAAGACCCGAAGGGAGAAGCTCCATGCGCCACGCCATCCTGACCCTGCTCCTCCTGGGGGGCTTTGCCGCCGGGCCGGCTCAGGCCGAGTCCGCGCCGAAATGCGGAGGCTGGGTCGCCATCGCCTCTGCCTATTCCACGCCGCAGCGCGGGTCGCAGGGTGGGCCCACCTACGATTACTACTTCGTGCTGCAGAACCTCACCCAGCGGAACATGCGGGTGGATGTCAGCCTGAGCGGCTTTCGCTATGTGACGCTCATCGCGCCCCTCCTCCCGAATCTGGAGGTCCCGGCGGGGGGCCGGACGAACAGCATCCGCTTCGGCCACGGCACCAACGCGAATATCGGCACCGGCTCGGTGGCCTTCGTCTATGACGAACCGGCGCTCGGCGGGCGATCGACGCTGCGGCTGACGAATTGCCGCGTGGTGTGACGGGCGGGCCGTGGGAGCGGCCCGCCCGCGCCGCTCAGAACAAGGCCGCCGGCGAGACGGTGCTGCCCGAGAAGCCCTGGGCGCGCAGCGGCTGCATCATGAAGCAGAACTCGTTCTTCCCCGAGGCCACGATCTCCCTCAGGTTCATGTTCTCCAGCAGATGCACGCCATGCACCACCAGCGCGATCTGGTGCACCGGCAGCGAGGCACCGGGCATGGTGGCCGAGGGCGCGACCTCCACCGGCCA
>JAIYDS010000112.1 GCA_027487385.1 Acetobacteraceae bacterium
AGGGACAGCGAACACATCATGAACGACCTCTTCGCGGGGCGCGGCGGGAAAGCCGCCGCCTCCAGCTACAACGCCGCCGATATCGAGGTTCTGGAAGGGCTGGAGCCCGTCCGGCGCCGCCCCGGCATGTATATCGGCGGCACCGACGAGAATGCGCTGCACCACCTGGCGGCCGAGGTGCTGGACAATGCGATGGATGAGGCCGTGGCCGGCCATGCCGACCGCATCGACCTGGTGTTGGAAGCCGGCAACTGGGTCTCCGTGCGGGACAATGGCCGCGGCATCCCGGTGGACCCGCACCCGAAATTCCCGAAATTGTCCGCGCTGGAGGTGATCCTCACCACGCTGCATTCGGGGGGCAAGTTCTCCGGCAAATCCTACGAGACCTCGGGCGGCCTGCATGGCGTGGGCAGTTCGGTCGTGAATGCGCTCTCCGAGGCGCTGGAGGTCGAGGTCGCGCGCGGGGGCGAGCTGTTCCGCCAGACCTATGCGCGCGGCAAGCCCACCAGCAAGTTGAAGCGTGAGGGCGAGGTGCGCAACCGGCGCGGCACGCTGCTGCGCTTCAAGCCGGACCCCGAGATCTTCGGCGCCCTCGCCTTCCGCGCGGACCGGCTGTTCAAGCTCTGCCGCTCCAAGGCCTATCTCTATCGCGGCGTGGAAATCCGCTGGAAATGCGACCCCGCCCTGGTGGCCGGCAGCGAGACGCCGGCCGAGGCGGTGCTGCATTTCCCGGGCGGCCTCTCCGACTATCTGGCCACCGCCGTCGAGGGCCGGCCGGCCGTGGTGCCCACCCCCTTCGCCGATACCGCCGAATTCCCCGATGGCGCCGGGCGCTGCGAATACGCCATCACCTGGCTGGAGCAGGGCGAGGGCTTCCTCTCCACCTATGCCAACACCATCCCCACGCCGCAGGGCGGCACGCATGAGGCTGGGTTGCGCGCGGCCCTGGCGAAGGGCCTGCGCGCCTATGGCGAGATGAAGAAGGACAAGCGCGCCGCCACCATCACCTCGGACGATATCTTCAGCGGCATGGCGGGCATGCTCAGCATCTTCATCCGGGACCCGCATTTCCAGGGGCAGACCAAGGACAAGCTGACCAATGCCGATGCGCAGCGGCTGACGGAAGCCGCCATCCGCGACCGCTTCGACCTCTGGCTGGGCAGCGACCCGGCAAGCGCCGACAACCTCCTCGCCTTCGCCATCGAGCGCGCCGATGAGCGCCTGCGCCGCCGCGCCGAGAAGGAGACGCCGCGCAAGACCGCGACGCGCAAGCTCAGGCTTCCCGGCAAGCTCACCGATTGCTCGCGTGAGAGCAATGAGGGGACGGAGATCTTCCTGGTGGAAGGCGACAGCGCCGGCGGCTCGGCCAAGCAGGCGCGCGACCGCGAGACCCAGGCCGTGCTGCCGCTGCGCGGGAAGATCCTGAACGTGGCCAGCGCTTCGGCCGAAAAGCTGCGCGGCAACCAGGAGCTGAAGGACCTGATCGAGGCGCTGGGCTGCGGCGTGGGCGAGAAATTCGATCTCGCCAAGCTGCGCTACGGCCGCGTCATCATCATGACCGACGCCGATGTGGATGGCGCGCATATCGCGGCCCTGCTGATGACCTTCTTCTACAAGGAGACGCCGGAGCTGGTGCGCCAGGGCCGGCTCTATCTGGCGCAGCCGCCGCTCTTCCGGCT
Organism: Acetobacteraceae bacterium; assembly: GCA_027487385.1. Taxonomy (GTDB): domain Bacteria; phylum Pseudomonadota; class Alphaproteobacteria; order Acetobacterales; family Acetobacteraceae; genus Roseococcus. The sequence continues at coordinate 1,680 of JAIYDS010000112.1, forward strand.
GCAGGCCGGGGGCAAGAGCGTCTATGCGATGGATGACCGCGACCGCGAGCGGCAGCTGAAGAAGCACTTCAAGGCGAACCAGAAGGTCGAGGTCAGCCGCTTCAAGGGCCTGGGCGAGATGCCCGCCCAGGTGCTGAAGGAGACCACCATGGGCGCGAAGAACCGCGTGCTGCTGAAGGTGGTTCTGCCGCCCGAGGATCGGGCCCGGACCGCGGATCTGATGGAGGCGCTGATGGGCCGCCGGCCGGAACTGCGCTTCAAGTTCATCCAGGACAATGCGGCGAGCCTGGATGCCGAGGCGGTGGATGCCTGACCTCGCCTGATCCGGCCTTGCCGTTTGCCTCGGCGCGCGGCGGCTGCGATGTTTCGGCCATGGATCGTCTCGATGTCTGGCGGGGGGTGGCGATGAATGCACAGGCCTTGGCTTTGGCGGCCGCCATCATCCTGCTCTTCCCGATGCTCTACTTCCTGCTGGCCTCGGTGACCTTCCTGCTGCGGCCGATGGGTGACCCGATCGTCACCTGGCTGCTGCGGGGCCTGCTGAACACGTGTTTCATCGCGGTGGCCGCCTGCGGGGCTCTGGGGGTGCTGGCCTTCGCCTCGGCCGGCCGGGCCGGCTTCGCTGGTGCCATCGCCCTGGTCGCGGCCAGCGCGATGGCGGCGCGGCACTGGTTCCTGAGCGGGCTGGACCGCCAGATCCGGGCGCGGGACGGGGGCGACGGGCTGGCGCTCCGTCACCTGCGCCGCCTGCATCTGCAGGCCATGCTCTACAACGCGGCCCAGACCGGGCTTGTCATGGGCGGCATCGGCCGCGCCTTCGCCTGACGCGGCTCACAGCGGCTTTTGCGCGCGCTCCAGCAGGCGGGAGAAGAAGCCGGGTTTCTTCGGGGCTTCCGGCGTGGTGACCTTGGCGGCCTCGGCCGCTTCGGCCTTGGCGCGCTTTTCTTTCTCGCGCAGCCAGGCGTCGAGGGTCATGCCGGCCTTGGCGGCCCGCTTCGCCTCATAGGCCCGCTGACCTTCGGTCAGCTCCTTGGCGCCCTTGGGGCCCTCGGTCAGCTTCTTCGCGTCCATCTTCCGCTCCGGGAGAAATCTCTCCGCCCTATGTGCCCACCGTCGGGGCTTGCGGCAAGCCACCGGCTGCGCGACACGCAACGTCATGGATGCAAAGGTGAAGGCGCATATCTGGGTGGCCATGGCGATCCGGATGTCGGACATGGTCGGCCGGCCGGCGGCGGTGCTGCGGCGGGGCGATCCCGATTCCGGCGGCCTGCTCTGCGTGCTGAACGGGCGGGAGGGCCAGGTGGTGCTGGCCCAGGCGCGCGATTCCGAAAGCCGTCCCGCCTGGGTGCGCGGCACGGGCGAGGGGCCAGTGCCGCCCGCCACCGCCGATGCCTATGTGGAACGCCAGGTGAAGCGCGACCCCGATCTCTGGGTGCTGGAATTCGAGGCGCCCGACTATCTGCCGCCCTTCGAGGCCCGGCTGATCTGACACAAGGCGGGGCGGCCGGGCGCTCACCCGCGCCGCCGCGCGAGTCCCGCGGGATCCGCAAGGCCGGGCTCCGGTCCGGGGCCGGGATGATCCTGGGGATGCGCCGTGCCGCGGCGGAACCGCGTCAGGCCGCCTCGCGCAGCCCGTAGCCTTCGGGATGCGCCGCATGCCATTCCCAGGCGGTCCGGACGATCTCGTCCAACGCGGCGAAGCGCGGCCGCCACCCCGTCTCGGCGCGGATCAGGGCGGAGGAGGCGACCAGCGCCGGCGGGTCGCCCGCGCGGCGCGGGCCGTTTTCATGCGGCACCTTGCGGCCCGAGACGCGCTCCACCGCCGCCATCACCTCTCGCACGGAGTGCCCCGCGCCATTGCCGAGATTGTAGCGCACCGAACCCTGGTCGAGCCGCGGCAGCACGGCGATGTGGGCCGCCGCCAGGTCCATCACATGCACATAGTCGCGCACCGCCGTGCCATCGGGCGTGTCGTAATCCGTGCCGAAGACATGCAGCGGCGGCAGCTTGCCCAGCGTGGCCAGGATGGCGCGCGGGATCAGATGCGTCTCAGGGTCATGATCCTCGCCGGCGCGGCCCAGGGGATCGGCGCCGGCGGCATTGAAATAGCGCAGCGAGGCGGAGCGCAGCCCATGCGCGCCCTCGGCCCAGGCCAGCGCCTGCTCCATCATCAGCTTCGACAGCCCATAGGGATTCACCGGGCTGGTCTCCGCCTCCTCGGTGATGGGCACGGATTTCGGCACGCCGAAGACGGCGGCGGTGGAGGAAAGCACGTATTTGAGGCAGCCGCCCTTCACCGCCGCTTCCGCCAGATTCACGCTGTTCGAGAGGTTCTCCCGGCAATAGCGCAGCGGCTGCTGCATGCTCTCGCCCACCAGCGAAAGGGCGGCCAGGTGGAAGACCGCGTCGAATTTCCAGGCGGCGAAGATCTCATCCAGGCGGCGGCGTTCGGCCAGGCTCGCCTGGATGAAGACGGCGCCCTCCGGCACGGCGCGGCGATGCCCCGTGGAGAGGTCATCCACCACCACCACCTCATGCCCCGCATCGAGCAGGGTGAGAACGAGATGGCTGCCGACATAGCCGGCACCGCCCGAGACAAGATAACGCGCCATGCTTCACCTGCATCCGATGTGCTTGGGGTTATACGCCAAATGAGGCATGATTTCGTTACCGAAGCGGCATTTGTGCCGCAAGCAGCACGGCCAGCCGGTCCAGCAGGCCCCGGCGGACGGATCGGCCGCGGGCGAGGCGTCGCAGGTCCCGCCGGGCCAGCACCAGGGGCAGGGCGGCCGCGCGCGCGGAGGCTGGCAGGCCCCGCAGCGCGGGCGCGGCCGGCGCCTCGGCCGCAAGGCGCGCGATGACGGGCGCCGCCATCTCCGGCGCCGCCACCACCGCCTCGGGGGCGATCAACGCGCGCGGCAGGAGGCAGCGGCCCTGGGCGGCCAGCGCCGGCACCGCGCGCAGCACGCCGGCGAGGCCATAGAGCAGCCCCGCCTGTTGCAGGGCCGGCAGAAGGGCAGGGGGCGCCTCCAGCAGCCGCCCCGCCGCGACGGCGAAGCCGCCCGCCGTGCCGCGCAGATAGGCGTGCAGCGCGGCGGTGCTGGCGATGCCCTCCTCCTCCGCCTCCATCTCCCGCGCCTCGGCCATGGCGATGAGGCTCGGCGCATCGAGCGCGCCGGCCCGGATCGCGGCGTTGAGGGGCGCGGCCACCTCATGCTGGCGGGCAGGGCGGCCTTCGGCGGCGTGCTCCACCACCTCGCGCCACCAGGTCATCCGCATCAGGGCGATGATCGGGGTGCTGGCGGCCTCCCGCGCGCGCGCCAGCTCGTGATTGTAGGCGATGAGGGTGAAGAGCGCCTCGCGCTTCGCGGGCGGCGCGAAGAGGGCGCAGAAGAAGCGGTCGGGGTCGTGGCGGCGGGCGAGGGCGCCACATGCCGACAAGGCCGGGGAGGAGGTGGGCGGGATTTCAGGCACGGCCCAGCCATTGGCGGCAAGCGCCGCCGCATGCAAGCGGTTGACGCCTTGCCCTTCGCTGCTTAGCTGCGCAGCACTGACCCACATCTCCTGGAGAAAACGCCATGGCCTTCAGCCTTCCCCCGCTCCCCTACGCCACCTCCGCCCTTGCCGCCCAGGGCATGTGCCAGGAGACGCTGGAGCTGCATCACGGCAAGCACCACAATGCCTATGTGACGGCGCTGAACGGCCTGATCGAGAGCAAGGGCCTGGCCGGCAAGTCGCTGGAGACCATCGTGGCCGAGGCCGGCAAGGCCGGCGCCGATGGCCTGCCCGTGCTGAACCAGGCCGGCCAGCACTGGAACCATGTGCTGTTCTGGCAGGTGATGAGCCCCAATGGCGGTGGCGACAAGCTGCCGGCCAAGCTCGCCGCCAAGATCGATTCTGACCTCGGTGGCCTCGCCGCCTTCAAGGAGGCCTTCAAGCAGGCCGGCGTGACGCAGTTCGGCTCGGGCTGGTGCTGGCTGATCATCGGCACGGACGGCAAGCTGAAGGTGACGAAGACGCCGAACGGCTCCAACCCCGTCGCCACCGGCGAGGGCACGCCGATCCTCGGCTGCGACGTGTGGGAGCACGCCTATTACCTCGACTTCCGCAATGTGCGCCCGAACTACCTGGACAATTTCCTGAACAAGCTGGTGGATTGGAGCGTGGTGGAAAGCCTGATGGACCAGGGCGGGCTGAGCACGGGCCAGAGCGCGTAAGCTTCAGGGTTTCCGCAAAAGGGGGGCGCGGTCCGCGAGGGCCGCGCCTTTTTTTATGTATTGGATCAACGTCTTGCAGATAACAGTCCGTTTGCGGTCGATTGCGTCGGTTGAGTCGGATCATTTGGAACAAGGTTCAGACCTCGAAATGCCGGCTGCGCCATCGGAGCTTTCACAACTTCCTTATCTCGCATAAATTTTCGTTGTGTACGATTTCAAGCAACTGTCCCCTGCGGACTTTGAGGACCTGACGCGCGACCTACTTCAAAAGGAGTGGGGCGTTCGCCTCGAGGCGTTCAGAACAGGCCGCGACGGCGGCGTCGACCTGCGATACGCGCCCCTTTCCGGTGACACGACCATTGTACAGTGTAAGCACTTCGCCGGGTCGGGCCTCAACAAACTACTCTCGCAGCTTCAACAGAGCGAGGCTGCGAAGGTCGCGCGCCTCGCGCCGAGACGCTACGTCCTAGCCACCTCAGTCCCGCTCACTCCGCACAACAAGGCGCAAATCCGGGCCGCACTTCATCCCTATGTGCAAGCCGATAGCGACGTGTTCGGCGCCGACGATCTCAACAACCTGCTGACCCGTCACCCCGACGTCGAGCGGTCCAACTTTAAGCTTTGGCTCAGCAGCACCGCCGTCCTCCAACGAGTGTTGCATAACGCTGAGATGGTCCAGACGGATTTCGAAGTCGAGCGGGTGCTTCGGCGTCTGCCGCTCTACGTCCAGAATTCTGCGTATCCGAGGGCGGTCGAAATTCTAGGGCGCGAACATGTGGTGGTAATCTCTGGCGTGCCTGGCATCGGGAAGACGACCCTCGCCGACTTACTGTTGTTCGCGCACCTCGAGCAGGGCTACGAGCCTGTCGTCATCAAGTCGGAAATCATCGAAGCCAAGCGCCTCTTCAACAGGGAGCGCAAACAGGTTTTCTACTACGACGATTTCCTCGGCCAAACGTTTCTCGGCTTCCAGTCGGAATTCCTAGGACGTCGGGAGGACGCGGCCATTCTCGACTTTGCCGCCATCGTGGCGCGTTCAAAATCGGCAAAGCTCATCCTGACCACTCGGGAGCACCTACTCCAGCGTGCCTTCGGCATCTCCGAGCGTTTCGAGCGGGAGCGGGCCACATTCGCGGGCCGCAGCTGCGTGCTAGATATGGGGCAATACGGCCTGCTGCAGCGAGGACGCATTCTCTATAATCACATCTACTTCAGCGACCTTCCACAGGAGCACCGGCGACAGCTGCTGAACAACGACTTCTACCTGTCGATTCTCCGCCATCGGAACTTCAACCCGCGCCTGGTCGAGTGGCTGTCCAAGTTCCAAAACCTGCGCCAAGTTGCTGCCGAGGGCTACAGGCAGACAGTTTTGGCGCTCTTGGAGCAGCCGTCCCAGCTTTGGCGCATCGCATTCGAGCAGCAGGTGTCAGAGGCGTCGCGGAGCCTTTTGCTGGCGCTTTATGCTTTGGGCGGGACGGCATCCCTGGAGGACGAGTTACGACCAGCCTGGGCCGAACTGCATCGGTACAGGGCGGCCCGCTATCAATTTTCGTCGGCGGCCGAAGACTGGCGCGCATCTCTCCAGGAACTCGAAGGCAGCTTCCTATCCTTGCCGCAAGGCCAGGCGACCTTCGTGAATCCGTCCGTAAAGGATTTCTTCGACGCGACCCTCTGTCAGCATTCGGATCACGCGCTGGATGTGCTCTCATCCACGCAACAATTCCGTCCCGTTGCCAAGCTCTGGGCACTCGCCTCGTCCGAAAAGGGCGGGCAGCTAAGGCAGTGCCTGGCGGCACAACCCGGATGCCTGGTGGAGGCGATCGAGCGCACTCTGGATGGCCCCAGTGCGGTCAAGTTGCCGACGGGTGTGGGTGGCAACTACGTAAGCAAGCGTATCGACACAAGTTTTGAGGAACGGCTTCGCGTTGTGGCGGAGATGGCTAGCATGCTGCGTTCGCCGTCGCTTCGCGCGAATGCCGAAGGGTTCGTGGGCGCGCTTAGGGCGGACTGGGAACATCGCGTGCCAGAATTCGAAGTACTCCTTGCGGCAATGGCTTGGCTCGAGGCTGATGAAAGCGGCATTTGGAGCGGGTCGCGTCTGTGTGACGATATACGGGCGCTAGTCCTCGAAACGCTGGCAGATGAATCATACTACCTGGAAGGTTTCTGCGCGCTTTCCCAATACGCAGATGAGGGTGGCAAGGACTTTTCGCCCTCTGAGCGAGCGAAATTAGCCGGAGCGTTCGAGGACTACCTCGGGAACGCGTTCCGGGAGGACCTTAGAAGCGCCGGTTATCAGTCCGAACTAGAAGACCTCGGCGGCCGCCTTCAATCAGTAGGTGATTGGTTGGGAGCGAGCGTAGAATTCGAGCAACGTGAAATTTCCGAAAAAATAGATGAGTTGAGCAATAGAGCGGAAGCCAGGGGCGAGACGGTCAGAAGCTGGGGCACAGCGCGCGGCGCGGAACCTGCCGGAGATGAGCAGGAGGTCCGTCGGCTTTTCGACGGCCTTGCCGAAGATGCCTAGGCGCCGCTTAACCGGCAGAGGCGCGGGCGCTCAGTTGAACCAGCGCCAATAATCGCTGCGCAAACTCCCCTGGCGCTTCCTGCGGCGGGTTATGCCCCACCCCCGGCAGGATGCGGCGCTCGAACCGCCCGGTGAAGCGCGGTGAGGGCTGGGCCGGCGGCGGGTTCACCCCATCCGCCCCGCCATGCAGGTCGATTGCCGGCACGGTGAGGGGCGGCAATTGCGCCAGCCTTGTCTCGATCTCCTCATGCGCGGGATCGCCGGGAACCAGGCCGAAGCGGTGGCGGTAGGAGTGCAGCACCACCTCCACGAAATCCTCATTCTCGAAATGCGCCGCGCTGGCCGCGAATTCCGCCTCGGAAAACCGCCATTCCGGTGACCAGAGCTGCCAGAGCAGCCGCGCGAAAGCGGCGCGGTTCTGCGCCAGGCCCGCCGCGCCGCGCGCGCCATGCAGGTAGAATTGATACCAATGCCGCATCTCCCGCTCGGGCGGCTGCGGCTCATTCGCGCGGGCGATGTCCTGGATGTTGTAGCCGGTGCAGGTGACCAGGCCCGCGCAGCGCTCGGGATGCAGCGCCGCCACCACGCAGGCCGCGCGCCCGCCCCAGTCATAGCCGGCGAGGATGGCGGAGGGGATGGCCAGCGCATCCATCAGCGCCAGCAGATCCGCCCCCAGCGCCCCCTGCGCGCCGGAGCGCAGCACGCCGGGCCTCAGCCGCGTCTGCCCATAGCCGCGCAGATGCGGCACCAGCACGCGGCGCCCCGCCAGATGCGGCAGCACGCCGTCATAGCAGCGCGCGGCATAGGGAAAGCCGTGGAGCAGGATCATCGGCAGCCCCGTCTCGGGGCCGTGCTCCTCCACGGCGATGGTCAATTGCGGCGCCTCGACGAACCGCAACCGCACGGCCTCAGCCCTTGGCGTCTTTGGCGGCCAAGTCATCTTCGCACCGGCCGCCGCGCGCCATGGTCGCTCAGCCCTTGGCGTCGTTGGCGGCCTCGGGCCGGATCACGCTGCCGATGGTGCCGCGCACGACGGTCACGCGCACATTCGGCGCGATCTCGACCTCGACCTCGTCCGACCCTTCCTTGACCGACTTGATCTCGCCCACGATGCCGCCGGCCGTGATCACGCGGTCCCCGCGCTTCAGGCTGCCGAGCATGGCGCGATGCTCCTTCATCTTCTTCTGCTGCGGGCGGATCAGCAGGAAGTAGAAGACGACGAAGATCAGCAGCAGCGGCAAAAGCTGCATGACAACAGCGCCCGCGCCGGCGGCGTCCTGGGCATAGGCGGGGGAGATGAGCATCGGGCCTCGCAAGGGAAAGGGAATGCGGGCAGATGAACTGCCGGAAGGCTTGCGTCAACCGGCTTGCGTTCA
>JAIYDS010000144.1 GCA_027487385.1 Acetobacteraceae bacterium
CTTGACAGGCGGGGCGTCCCGCCGCAAAGGACAGCGCATCGAGTGGGCGCGTAGCTCAGCGGTAGAGCACTGCCTTCACACGGCAGGGGCCACAGGTTCAATCCCTGTCGCGCCCACCACTCGAATCTCATCCCCCGTTCTGACTTGATCCGCTGCGGGCCGGTCGCTTTCGTGGCATGCCATCCTCCGGCAATTCCATATAGTTCGAAGCCGCCGAGGCGCGAGCCAGCAGGGCACGCAGCGCGGGGTTTTTCGCGGCATCGCCATCGGTCAGCGCGTCCATGGGGCAGAAGAACTCGTGCGCATGGGCGGTTTGCGTCGCGACGAAGCCGCGGAAATGCGAAGGGCGCAGCGCGAAGAGGACGCGGGCGTCGCGCACGGGCAGCACCAGATCCTCGCGCGGTTCGCGCTTGAGCATGCGGATGAGGCGCCAGCGGGGGATGTTGTTGCCCGGCATCCCGGGCTGCAGCAGCCAGTCGAGCGGGCAGACCGCCAGCAGCGAACCGGTGCTGGGCGCGAAGCGCGAGCGCTTGTCGAGCAGGTTCTGGTAGCTGCCGCAGGCCTCGATGCAGAGGATGTCCACATAGGGCTCATCCGTCTTGGTGCTGAAATGCAGGTAAAGCCCGTCGGGCAGGGTCTTCAGCCGGTCCGCGCCGGGAAATTTCAGATAGGGCTGGGTCACCTTGCGCTCGAGGTCAGGCCTCCCGCGCAGCCAGGTGCCGGGTTGCTTGAAGGAGGGCTCAAGGCCCGGGGGGCGTTGCGGCCATTGGCCGAGGCTTTTGCGGACCTTCTGGTCCAGCGATTCCGCTTGCGCTCGCTTGACACCCGCAATCATGGAGACGCCCTCCCTGGGAAAAAACACAACCTATGAGGGAATAATGCTCGCTCTATGCGCGAGCGCAAGCAGATTTAGGTTTTTTCTCCGCATAGCTTAACTTTTTTTTCGATATTATTTTGCAATGAAAGAGCATTGGCGGATGCGAGAATTCGCTGAATCAACCGTTTCACGGTCTTTCTTCAGCGCGGTTTGAGAACAGAGCGGAAGCAAAAATGAATGAAAACGTGATCGAAATCGTCAGAAACACTTAGGTATTTGCTCCCCGAACCTGGCTCATCCCGGGTGCCGCAGATAGGCCACCACCATCTCCCCCAGCATCGCCTCGTAACGGGCCAGACGGTCCGGCGCGAAGAGATCCCCGGCGAAGGCGGCCGAGAGGGTCCAGCGGTTCGCGCAGTAGAAATATCCCAGTCCGGACAGGGCGATGTAGAGCGCGGTGGCATCCACATCGGGGCGAAACAGGCCCTGGGCGTGGCCCTCCCGCAGCAGTCCCTCGATCGCGTCGAACAGGGGGTTGTAGAGCCTGGGAATGCCTTCCGCGTCACGCAGATGACGGGCGCGGTGCAGGTTCTCCTCGTTCATCAGGGCCACGATCTCGGGATGGGCGCGGAACAACCGGAACGTGTCCAGCGCCAGGCGCCGCATGCCCTCGACCGGCCCCAGCGCCGCCAGCCCCGCCGCATCCTGCCCGGCGCGGAGCAGGCCATAGACATGTTCCAGCGCTGCGACCCAAAGCCCTTCCTTCGAGCCGAAATGGTGGAAGACCAGCCCCTTGGCGACCTCGGCCCCTTGCGCCACCGCCTCCATCCGCGCCCCGGCCAGGCCCTTTTCGGTGAATTCCCGCACGGCCGCGGCCAGGATGGCCGCCTTGGCGGCCTCCGCATCGCGCGTGCCGCGGATTCGTCGTTGACGCTGGGTCATGATGCGGGCGATGATCCCGACTGTTGACCGGTTGGTCAATTGAATTCGGGGGCTTTGGGATGCAGGCGCGAATTGGCGTGGATGTCGGCGGCACCTTCACCGATGTCGTGCTCGCCCTGCCCGGTGGGCGGCTGATCGTGAACAAGACCACGACCACCCCCGCAGATCCGGGCGAGGCGGTGGCCGCCGGCATCGCCGCCGTGATCGCCGAGGCCGGGCTGGAACCCGCCGCCATCGCCGAGGTGGTGCATGGCACCACCGTCGCCTCCAACACCATCCTGCAGAAGGCCGGCGCCCGCACCGGCCTGATCACCACGCGCGGCTTTCGCGATGTGCTGGAGATCGGCCGCATCCGCACGCCGGGCATGTTCGACATGGCCTGGCGCAAGCCCGAGCCCCTGGTGCCGCGCCGCTGGCGCCGCGAGGTGACGGAGCGCCTGGCCGCCGATGGCAGCCTGGTGACCCCGCTGGATGAAGCAAGCCTGCGCGAGACGGCGCGCTTCTTCGAGGGCGAAGGCATCGAGGCGGTCGCGATCTGCTTCATCAACTCCTATGTGAATGACACGCATGAGCGCTGCGCAGCCGAGATCCTGCGCGAGGTGGCGCCATCCCTGCTCGTCACCGCTTCCTGCGAGGTGCTGCCCGAGATCAAGGAATATGAGCGCACCAGCACCGCCGTGGTGAACGCCTATATCCTGCCGGCCATGCGCGGCTATCTCTCGCGCCTGCAGGCGCGGCTGGCCGCGATCGGCGTGACGGCGCCGGTGCAGGTCATGGCCTCCAATGGCGGGATGATCGGCCTCGATGCGGCGCGGGAGCGGCCGGTCTTCGCCGTCGGCTCCGGCCCGGCCGGCGGCGTGGCGGGCGCGGCGCGGCTGGGGCCCGGCATCGGCGCTTCCGACCTCATCGTCTTCGACATGGGCGGCACCACCGCCAAGGCCGCGATCATCGAGGGCGGCCAGCCCTCGCTCGTCACGGAATACGAGTTCCGCGACGGCATCAGCACGCCCTCCCGCTTCGTGAAGGGCGCGGGCTACATGCTGAAGGTCCCCGCCATCGACATCGCCGAGGTGGGCTCCGGCGGCGGCTCCATCGCGCGCATTGATGCGGGCGGGTTGCTGGTCGTCGGGCCTGAAAGCGCGGGGGGCGATCCCGGCCCCGCCTGCTACGGGCGCGGCAATGACCAGCCCACCGTGACCGATGCGAACATGGTGCTGGGCTATCTGAACCCGCAGGCGCTGGCGGGTGGCTCGCTGAAGGTGGATGCGGGCCTCTCGCGCGCCGCCATCGCGGCGAGGATCGCGGGTCCGCTCGGCATTTCCGTCGAGGAAGCGGCGCATGGCATCCGCCAGGTGGCCAACGTCAACATGGCCCGCGCCATCCGCGCGGTGACGGTGGAGCGCGGCAAGGACCCGCGTGACCTGGCGCTGATGGCCTTTGGCGGCGGCGGGCCCTTGCATGCGGTGGATGTGGCGCGGCTGCTGGGCATCAAGCGCGTGCTGATCAGCCCCGTCGCCGGCGTGTTTTCCGCCGCCGGCATGCTGGCGGCGGAAGCGGTGCATGAATTTGTCGACCCCCTGCTCATGCCGCTGGCCGAGGTGGCGCCGGCGCGCATCGCGGCGGCACAGGACGCGCTCGCCATCCAGGGCCGCGCCGCATTGGCCCATGAGGGCTATGCCGCGGATGCCGTGGAGCTTCGCTTCGCCGCCGATCTCCGCTATGCCGGCCAATCATCGCAACTCACCGTGCCCTTCGAAGCGGGCGATCTGCGCGCCAGCTTCGAGCGCGTCTATGGCGAGACCTTCGGCTACACCGCTGCCGGCGCCGCGGTCGAATTGGTGAACCTCCGCCTCTCCGCCATCGGCCGCGCCGCGGGCCGGATTGATTTCCCAAGCCTCTCCCTGGAGGCCAGCGCGTTGGCCGGCGCGACCGGCGAGCGGATGGTCAGCTTCGCGCGCGGCGCGCCCCCCATCGCGACCAGGCTGCTGCCCCGCGCGGCGCTGAGCGCCGGCCCGGTGCCAGGCCCCGCCATCCTGGAAAGCTACGACACCACCATCATCATCCCGCCGGGCTGCGTGGCAGCTTCCATCGGCTCGGGATGTGTGGCGATCGACATGGGAGAGGCCGATGCGTGAGGACCCGATCACCTTCGCCGTCGTGAAGAACGCGATGGACGCCATCGTGGATGAGGTGGCCTACACCGTCATCCGCACCGCGCGCTCCGAGATCGTCAAGGACGTGATGGACTACAGCGCCGCCATCTGCGACGCGAAGGGCGAGATGGTGGCCCAGGCCAAGACCATCGCGCAGCATCTGGGCGCCATCCCGGAAGCGATGGCGGCGGTGAAGGCGCGCTGGGGGAATGACCTCGCTGCCGGCGATGCGGTGGTGATGAACGACCCCTATTCGGGCGGCATGCACCTGCCCGACATCTTCATGTTCTACCCGGTCTTCGTGGAGGGCGAGATCCTCGCCTGGACGGTGGTGATCTGCCACCACAC
>JAIYDS010000195.1 GCA_027487385.1 Acetobacteraceae bacterium
CCGCCCTCCGCCGTCGGCGGCAGGCGGATGAAGCGGTCCACCTGCGGCGGCAGGTTGATCAGCGCCCGCATGGTGCCGCCATCCTCCTCGCGCACCAGCTTCAGCACCATGCAGAGGGCGAGGTTGGAGATGAAGGGGAAGGGGTGCGCCGGGTCCACCGCGAGCGGCGTCATCAGCGGGAAGATGCGCTCCTGGAAATACAGCTCCAGCCAGGCGATGTCGGCCGGCTGCAATTCCTCGGCATCCAGCACGGCGAAGCCCTGGGGCCGCAGCAGATGCCGCAGCGTGCGCCAGGCCTCCTGCTGGCCTTCGATCAGCGTCAGGCCGCGCGCCTGGATGGCGGCGAGCTGCTGGGTGGGCGAGAGGCCATCGGGGGTGAGGGCCTGAACACCTTCGCGCTCCTGGCCCACCAGGCCCGCCACGCGGACCGAATAGAATTCATCGAGGTTGGAGCCGGAGATGGCGACGAAGCGCAGCCGTTCCAGCAGCGGGTGCTGGGGGTTCGCCGCCTCCTCCAGCACGCGGGTGTTGAAATCGAGCCAGGAGAGCTCCCGGTTGAAGAAACGGCCCGGATCGGTGAGCGGGTCGGTCTGGGGGAGGGGAAGGGCTTCTGCGCTGGACATGCCGCTTTCCTACAACAGGGCCGGGCTGGGCGGCACGGCCTCCACCAGGGGTGTCTCCGAATCATCATCGAAAAGCGGCGCCAGCACATCCAGCGCCGCGCTTCGGCTCAGCCGCCGGCCGGTGATGAGCGAGGCGCGATCGAGCCGCGCCACCGCCTCGGCCATCACCGCCGCGCGGCGCGGCAGGCGCCGGCGCAGGATGGTGAGCAGGCCGGGGTCGAGCTGCACCTGACGGTCGGCCTGATGCTTGGCCAGCAGCGCATCCAGCAGCGCATCGGAGGGCTCGTCCAGCTGGGCCACGGCGGTGGCGGCGAGGCGCGAGCGCAGATCGGCCAGCGCCACGCGCCAGCGCGAGGGCGGGCGGGGGGCGGCCATGAGCAGGGGCAGGCGCGCCTCCGCGCAAGCGTTCATCAGATGGAGCAGGGCGGCTTCCTCGCCCGGCAGATCGGCCTCGTCCAGGGCAACGCCGCGCGTGGGCGCCTCGGGCAGGCCGCGCAGATCGGGGCCGCGCAGCAGGGCCCAGCCCTGGGCCTGGGCGGTGGCATGCAGCAGATGCGACTTGCCGGTGCCGGGTGGGCCCGCCAGCAGCAGCCGGCCATCCGGCCAGCGGCGCGGCGCGGCGAGCCAGCGCAGCGCCTCCTCATTGCTGGCATCGGCCACGAAATCGGCCGCCGCGAAGGAGGGCGTGGCCTCCAGCTGCAAGAGCAGCTGGGTCATGTTTTTGTGCCCTCAAACGCGTCGCGCTGACAGCGCGCCCTTGGCGCGACGCGCGGCCTCCGGCCGCTTGGCTTCGCGCCGCCACGGGTGCGCGGGTTGCGAGGGCGGTCCGGGCGCGCCGGCCGCATTGCGGCCGGATGCTCGGAGCGCATCGCGGTCTGTTCGTCGGATTGCTCAGGGCGGCGGGTCAAATTCCGGTCCTCGGGGGGTCGAGATAAAGCGGGCTCTCCAGGTAGCGCCGCAGCCAGTGCCGCGCCAGCACCCCCATGGCCGCCGCGATGGGCACGGCGAGCAGCACGCCGAGGAAGCCGAAGGCCACGCCGCCGGCGAACAGCGCGAAGATGACCCAGACGGCGTGCAGCTCCACCCGGTCCCCGATCAGGCGGGGATAGATGATATAGGCCTCGACGATCTGCCCCAGGACGAAGACGCCCACCACCAGCAGCACGCCGTTCCAGTCGCCCCATTGCCCGATGGCCAGCAGCACGGCGAGCGCGAAGCCCGTGAGCGAGCCGACATAGGGGATGAAGGAGAGAAAGCCCGAGATCAGCCCGATCATCAGCCCCAGCTCCAGCCCGATCAGCGAAAGCCCGCTGGCATAGAAGACGCCGAGCACCAGGCAGCAGAGCAATTGCCCGCGCAGCCAGGCCGAGAGCACGCGGTCCATGTCGCGCGCCAATTGCCGGAGCGAGGCGGCGGAGCGGCGCGGCAGCCAGCTCTCCATCCGCGCCATGATCCCCGGCCAGTCGCGCAGCAGGTAGAAGCTGACCACGGGTGTCACGATGGCCAGGGTGAAGACGTTGAACAGCGCGAAGCCGCCGCCGATCAGCCGCGTGGCGGCGGTGCCGAGCCAGCTGACCATCGCGCCCGCCTGCCCGATGATGAGCTCGCGCAGCCGGGCATCCACCATCTCGGGGCCGGCGGCTTCCTCCAGCGACATCAGGAATTCGCGCAACCCCGCATTGATGGTGGCGATATAGCCCGGCAGGCGCGCCAGCAGCACGCCGATCTGCGCGATGATCAGCGGATAGAGCAGCAGCACCGCGAGCAGCCCGAGCAGCAGCAGCAGCAGCACCAGCACCATGGAGGCAAGGCCGCGCGGGATCCCGAAGCGCGCCAGCCGCGTGGCCATCGGATCGAGGAAATAGGCGATGCAGACGGCCAGCACGAAGGGCGTGAGAATGGCCGAGAAGAGCCAGAGCGAGAACAGGATGGTCGCCAGCACGCCGAGCGTGAGCATGGTGCGCTGGCGGCGCGTCGCCACCATCGGGCCCGGGCGGCCGCGGCCGGGCGGGGGCGCCATCTCGTTCATCGGGCCGGGGCCTTCATCTGCCGCGCGGCCTGCGCCACATAGGCGATGCCCGAGGCCAGGGTGCTGGCCGCGACCAGCCAGATCAGCAGGGTGATGGCGGTTTCCATCGGCACCTCGAAGCCATGGATGAAAAGCGCCAGCGCCGCCAGCATGATCTGCAGCAGCGTGTTCAGCTTGGAGATCCAGAGCGGGCGGATGGGCGGGCGGCTCCCCAGCATCCAGAGCAGCGTCAGCCCCCCCACGATCACCAGGTCCCGAAAGACGACGAGGATGGCGAGCCAGTCCGGCAGGACGGCAATGGCGGCGAGCGTCACATAGACCGAGACCAGCAGCGCCTTGTCCGCCACCGGATCCAGCAGTGCGCCCAGCGCCGAGCGGGAATTGGTCGCCCGCGCCAGCCAGCCATCGAGGCCATCGGAAACCCCGGCCGCGAGAAACAGCAGGAAGGCGAGGTCCAGCCGGTGCTGAAGGATCAGCCAGATGGTGCCCGGCACCGCGGCCAGCCGGGCCAGGGTGATCATGTTGGGCAGGGTGAAGAGGATGTGCGGCGGGGGGCTCTCGCTCATGGTCGCTCCACGGGGCGGCTCGGGGTCAGCCCCCCGCGCCCAGCGCAACCTGCCAGCCGGCGCCCTGCTGGGTGATGACCAGGCCCACGCCGCTGATCGCCGTCGCGGCCTCCGGCGCCGGCTGGCGGAGCCCCAGGCGGAAGCGCGCCGCATCCATGCTGAGCGAGATGATTTCCATGCTGGCCACGCTGCCCGAGGCGCGCAGCCGCCGGCGCAGTTCCAGCCATTCGGAGAGCGAGCCGTGCTGGCTGCTGGCCTCCACGAAGCTTTGCGCCGCCATCGGGATGTTCAGCGCCATCCCGCCCCCGCCAGCCGTGGGCGCGAAGCTGCGCCCGGTGGCCGAGGCGACGAGGCCCGGATTGAACTGCACCGTCAGCCGGCCGGAATAGCGCGTGGGGGTGGTGCGCTCCTCCTCGACGATGAGGGCCGCGACCATGCTTTCCAGCTGCGAGTCCGAGGGCATGCTGCCCGCCGGCGTGCCGACCTGCTCCAGCAGGCGCTGGAAGGCGATGCGGCGCGCGCTGGCATGGGCGCGGTCCCGCGCCAGCACCGCATTCTCGGCCGTCGCTTCTGCTGGCACGCCACGCTGGACAAGGGGGTTGTCCTGGGCGGCCAGGGGCGGGCAAAAGAGGAGGGTCAGGAAGGCGGCCGCCAGCAGGTGTCTGATTGTCCGGGCGGCCCTAAACATAGATTCCATCCTCACATCACCACGTTGGTGTAGCCCATCGGAGGCGGCCCTGAACAGTTCCGAGAAGCCCGGTCTCACCTATGCCGCCGCCGGGGTGGATATCGAGGCCGGCGATGCGCTGGTGGAGCGCATCAAGCCGCTGGCCCGCAGTACGAACCGCAGCGGCAGCATGGGGGGGCTGGGTGGCTTCGGCGCGCTCTTCGACCTCAAGGCGGCCGGCTTCTCGGACCCGGTGCTGATCTCCTCCACCGATGGCGTGGGGACCAAGCTGCGCCTCGCGATCGAGGCCGGGATTCATGACAAGGTCGGCATTGATCTTGTGGCGATGTGCGTGAACGACCTGATCGTGCAGGGCGGCGAGCCGCTGTTCTTCCTGGATTATTTCGCGACCGGCAAGCTGGATGTGGCGCAGGCCGCCGAAGTCGTCTCCGGCATCGCCGAGGGCTGCCGCCAGGCGGGCTGCGCCCTGGTGGGCGGCGAGACGGCCGAGATGCCGGGCATGTATCACGGCGGCGATTACGACTTGGCCGGCTTCTCGGTCGGCGCCGCCGAGCGCGGCGCGCTGCTGCCCAAGGATGTCGGCGCCGGCGATGTGCTGATCGGCCTCGCTTCCTCCGGCGTGCATTCCAACGGCTTTTCGCTGGTGCGGCGTGTGATCGCGGCGGCGGGGCTCAGCCTGACCGACCCAGCGCCCTTCGCGCCGGGAATGAGCCTGGGCGAGGCGCTGCTGGTGCCGACGCGCATCTATGTGCGCCCGCTGCTGGCGCTGCATCGCGCAGGGCTGCTCAAGGCGGCGGCGCATATCACCGGTGGCGGCCTGCCCGGAAACCTGCCGCGCGTGCTGCCCGAGGGTGTCGCGGCCGAGGTGGTGGCCGGCTCCTGGCCCTTGCCGCCGGTCTTCCCCTGGCTGGCCCAGGCGGGCGGCGTGGCCGAGGCCGAGATGCTGCGCGTCTTCAATTGCGGGCTGGGCATGGTCTGCGTCGTGGCCGAGGGTGATGCCGAGGCCGCGCTCTCCCATCTTCGCGCGGCGGGCGAGGCCGCCTTCCGCATCGGCCAGCTCGTGCCCGCCCGTGGCGAGGCCGAGGTGACGCTGCAAGGCACGCTCGGTCTGTGAGCCGGCCGCGCGTCGCCATCCTGATTTCCGGCCGCGGCTCCAACATGGTGGCGCTGCTGGAAGCCGCCGCGCATCCGGACTACCCGGCCGATATCGTCCTCGTCATCTCCAACCGCGCCGATGCGGCAGGGCTGGACCGCGCGCGGGACATGGGCGTGCCGGTGGCCGTGGTGCCGAGCCGCGGTCGCCCGCGTGAGGCCTTCGAGGCCGAGCTGGCTGAGCTCCTGGCCCGGCAGGAGATCGCCATCCTGGCGCTGGCCGGCTTCATGCGCGTGCTGACCGAGGGCTTCGTCCAGGCCTGGGAGGGGCGGATGATCAACATCCACCCTTCGCTGCTGCCGAGCTTTCCGGGCCTCGACACCCATGCGCGCGCCTTGGCCGGCGGCGTGCGGCTGCATGGCTGCACGGTGCATCTGGTGAGTGCCGGGGTGGATGAGGGGCCGATTCTCGCCCAGGCGGCCGTGCCGGTCCTGATGCATGACACGCCCGAGAGCCTGGCGGCCCGCGTGCTGGAGCAGGAGCACCGGCTCTATCCGGCGGCGTTGGCCTGGCTGGCGGCGGGGCGGGTGCGGGTCAGCGGCGGGCGGGCCCATGTGGCGGCGGCCGAGGCGCGCGGGCGCCTCGTGAACCCCTTGCCGGCCGGTGCGGCAGTTTCTACACAAGCGCCAAGAGATTGAGGATCAGACATATGGCCGAACAGAAGATGAGCATCGAGATGGTCGAGGTGAAGGCCGAGGACATCATCGCCGAGCGCCAGGCGCTCTACGACGCCTTCATGAAGGCGACCGTCTGGGCGATCGGCGCCACCGTGGCCCTGCTGGTCGGGATTTTCCTGCTCTTCGGCTGAGTCTGGCGCCGCACCAAGTCTCGGGGTCTGGGGCCTTTCGGCCCCAGCCGCCGGAGGCTCTTTTCTTCGCCCGTCCCCCTGAAACGCAAAACGGCCGGACCTCGCGGCCCGGCCGTTCCATGCACTGAGCGGAAGCTCAGCCGACCAATTCGCAACCCGCGAAGAAATACGCGATCTCGATCGCGGCATTCTCCAGGCTGTCGCTGCCATGGACGCTGTTCGCCTCGATGCTCTCGGCGAACATCTTCCGGATGGTGCCCTCGGCGGCATTGGCCGGGTTGGTGGCGCCCATCAGATCCCGATGCGCCAGCACGGCGTTCTCGCCTTCCAGCACCTGCACGACGACGGGGCCGGAGACCATGAAATCCACCAGATCGTTGTAGAACGGGCGGGCGGCATGGACTTCGTAGAACTTCTTGGCGTGGGCGCGGCTCATCCAGATGCGCTTCTGCGCGATGATGCGCAGGCCGGCCTTCTCATAGACGGCGTTGATGGCGCCGGTCAG
>JAIYDS010000133.1 GCA_027487385.1 Acetobacteraceae bacterium
CGGCAGTGCAGCAAAGCCAGTCAGGAAAGAAGGCGAAACGGGCCATGAAGCTCCTCGTCCCGGTCAAGCGGGTGGTTGATTACAACGTCAAGGTCCGCGTCAAGGCGGACAACACCGGCGTTGAGACCGCGAACGTCAAGATGTCCATGAATCCCTTCGACGAAATCGCCGTCGAGGAAGCGGTTCGCCTCAAGGAAAAGGGCATCGCCACCGAAATCATCGCCGTCTCCGCCGGCCCCGCCGCGGCGGCCGAGCAGATCCGCACCGCGCTCGCCATGGGCGCCGATCGCGGCATCCTGGTCGAGCATGATGGCGTGCTGGAGCCGATCGCCGTCGCCAAGATCCTGAAGGCCATCATCGCCAAGGAAGCGCCGGACCTCGTCATCCTCGGCAAGCAGGCGATTGATGACGACATGAACGCGACGGGCCAGATGCTCGCCGCCCTGATGGGCTGGCCGCAGGGCACCTTCGCCAGCAAGGTCGAGATCGCGGATGGCGCGGCCACCGTGACGCGCGAGGTGGATGGCGGGCTGGAGACGGTGAAGATCACCCTGCCGGCCATCGTCACCGCCGATCTCCGCCTGAATGAGCCGCGCTACGCCTCGCTGCCCAACATCATGAAGGCGCGCAAGAAGACCATTGATAACGTGAAGCCCGCCGATCTCGGCGTGGATGTCACGCCGCGCCTGACGGTGCTGCGCGTGGAGGAGCCGGGCAAGCGCCAGGCCGGCGCCAAGGTGGGCTCGATCCAGGAGCTGGTCGCCAAGCTCCGCAACGAAGCGAAGGTGATCTGAGATGGCCGTTCTTCTTCTCGCCGATCACGACGGCAAGAATGTCTCCCAGCCGACGCGCAGCGCCGTCGCGGCCTGCGCCAAGCTGGGTGAGGTCCATGTGCTGGTGGTGGGCGAAGGCGCGGCCGCCGCGGCCCCCGCCGCCGCAGCGATGCCTGGCGTCGCCAAGGTCCTGCTGGCCGAGGATGCGGCGCTGGCCCATCGCCTGGCCGAGCCGCTGGCCGCGCTGCTGGTGCATCTGGCCCCTGGCTATGACCACCTGATCGCCCCGGCCTCGGCCGCCGGCAAGAATGTCATGCCGCGCGTCGCCGCCTTCCTCGATGTGCAGCCCATCAGCGACGTCTCCGGCGTGGTGGATGCCGATACCTTCGTGCGGCCGATCTATGCCGGCAATGCGCTGGCCACGGTGAAGTCCAGCGACGCGAAGAAGGTCATGACCATCCGCGCCGCCAGCTTCGACCCGGTCCCCGCCAGCGGCGGCAGCGCCCCCATCGAGGCGATCGGCGCCGCCGCCAACCCGGGCAATTCCAGCTTCATCGGCGCCGAAGTCAGCAAGAGCGAGCGGCCCGAGCTGACGGCCGCCAAGGTCGTCGTCTCCGGCGGCCGCGCCATGGGCTCGGCCGAGAATTTCCATCTGATCGAGAAGGTGGCCGATCTGCTGGGCGCGGCCATCGGCGCCTCGCGCGCCGCGGTGGATGCGGGCTATGCGCCCAATGACCACCAGGTGGGCCAGACCGGCAAGATCGTGGCGCCGGATCTCTACATCGCCGTCGGCATCTCGGGCGCCATCCAGCACCTGGCCGGCATGAAGGACAGCAAGATCATCGTCGCCATCAACAAGGATGAGGAGGCGCCGATCTTCCAGGTCGCGGATTACGGGCTGGTCGCCGATCTCTTCAAGGCGCTGCCGGAGCTTGAATCCGAACTCGGCAAGCCGGTCTGATGTCGGTCCGCATCGCCAGCAGCGCGGACATGCCGGACGCGCTGCTCGACATTCCGGAGATCGCCTCGGTCGGCATCATCGGGGCGGGGCAGATGGGCAATGGCATTGCCCATGTCTGCTCGCTGGCCGGGATTCCGGTGGCGATGGTGGATATCAGCGCGGCCGCGCTGGACAAGGCGCTCAGCACCATCTCGCGCAACATGGAGCGGCAGATCACGCGCAAGCTGATCACCCCCGAACAGCGCGACGCGGCGATGGGGCTGATCACCACCAGCACCGATTACGCCAGCTTCAGCATGACGGATTTCGTGATCGAGGCGGCGACCGAAAAGGAAGCCATCAAGCGCGAGGTCTTCAAGGCGCTGGTGCCGCATCTGAAGCCCACCGCCATGGTGGCGTCCAACACCAGCTCGATCTCGATCACGCGCCTCGGCGCCGGCACGGACCGGCCCGAGAAGTTCATCGGCATGCACTTCATGAATCCGGTGCCGATCATGAAGCTGGTGGAGATCATCCGTGGCATCGCCACCGATGAACCCACCTTCCGCGCCGTGGATGCCCTCGCCAAGCGCCTGGGCAAGCAGACCGCGACGAGCGAGGATTTCCCGGCCTTCATCGTCAACCGCATCCTGGTGCCGATGATCAACGAGGCGGTCTATGCCCTGTATGAGGGCGTGGGCGACATCCGCTCCATCGACACGGCCATGCGACTCGGCGCCAACCACCCGATGGGCCCGCTGGAACTGGCGGATTTCATCGGCCTCGACACCTGCCTTTCCATCATGCAGGTGCTCTATGACGGGCTGTCGGACAGCAAGTACCGGCCCTGCCCGCTGCTGGTGAAATATGTCGAGGCCGGCTGGTATGGCCGCAAGACCGGGCGCGGCTTCTACGACTACAGCCAGGATCCGCCGGTCCCGACGCGGTAACGCAATGGGGCGGCATGGTGTTGCTTCGCCGCAGGCTGCGCTAGAACAACGCCATGCCCTCCGCCCCCCAAGATGAGGCCCGCGCCGCGCTCGACGCCGCCGGCCAATTGCCCGATGCCGAGCTCGACCTCGCGGCCATCGCCCTGCAATTCGCACGGATCGACGCGCCCGAGGCCGATTGGCCCGCCGCCCAGGCGCTGCTCAGCCAATTGACCCGCCGCGCGGTGGAGCTGGCCGCATCCGATCCCCTGGCCGATGGCGGGGACACGGCGCGCCGCCGTGCCCTGCTGGCCCGGCTGATCCATGAGGAATTCGGCTTCGCCGGCGATGCCGAAACCTATGACGACATGGTCAACGCCAATTTCATCCGCGTGCTGGAGCGACGGAAGGGCCTGCCCGTGGCGCTGGGCATCCTTTGGCTGCATGCGGCCGAGGCGGTGGGCTGGGCCGCGCATGGGTTGAACACGCCGGG
This sequence comes from Acetobacteraceae bacterium, assembly GCA_027487385.1. Taxonomy (GTDB): domain Bacteria; phylum Pseudomonadota; class Alphaproteobacteria; order Acetobacterales; family Acetobacteraceae; genus Roseococcus. The sequence goes on from JAIYDS010000133.1 coordinate 3,136, forward strand.
CCATTTCCTCCTCGCCCTGCCGCATGCGCGGGGCCAGATCGTGGTGGATGTCTTCGCAGGCGGCGAGCAGCTTCTGCCACCGGAGTTGCGCGCCCTGATCAAGCGCGTGGCCGGTGAGCACACCGAGCTGAAGCCCGGCATGCTGGCGCCCATGACGAAGCGCGACGTGCTGCTGCGCCTGCAGAACAACATCAAGCTGCGCCGCCTGCAGGCCAATGACCTGGAGGGTGGCCTGGCCGCCACGCGCGACATGCTGCGCCTGATGCCCAACCATGCCGGTCTCTGGCGGGAGATGGGGCTGATCGAACACCGGCTGGAGCGGATCAGCGCCGCGCTGGCCAGCCTGGACAAAGCGCTGGAGATCGAGCCGCGCGGCGAGGCGGCGGCGCGCATCCGCGGCCTGGTCGAGGAACTCCGCAACCGGCTGAACTGAGCCTTTACCCGGCCTTCACCCGCGCCGCCGCATCCTGGCGCCCGACCAGGATCGCGCCGCAGATGGATGGCCCCCTCGAACGCCTCACCTATTTCAGCCGCGCCCTGCTGCGCGGCCCGCATTGGCGCGTGGCGGAGGAGCTGGACGCGCTGCTGCGGGTGGCGCGCATCCGCAACGCCTATCTGCGCATCACCGGCGCGCTGCTGTTCCACGATGACTGCTTCGCCCAGATCCTGGAGGGCGATCCCGAGGATCTGAGCTGGGTCTTCGCCACCATCAGCGCCGACCCGCGGCATTGCGACGTGACCCTGCTGCAACGCACGCCCATTGCCGAGCGCGCCTTTCCGGACTGGAGCATGCATTGCGTCGAGCCGGAATGCGCCCTGCGGCCGCCCGGCGCGGCGCCCGGTGAGAGCCTGTTTCAGCGCTTGGCCACGCTGGCGCATGGCGGGGTGTGAGCGAGCCACTGACCGTAGAAAAAAGGGCCTCCGGCGGCTGGGGCCGAGAGGCCCCAGACCCCAGAAATTGACGGGCACCGGTGCTTTATCGTGATCTTCCAAAGGATTGGGGTCGGGGGCCATTTCTTCTCCGCTTCGCGATCACTCTCCCAACGCGCGTCCCGCGCGATGCCTTCGCATGAGCCAAACCCCCAGCCCGACGCTGACCACCAGCAGCGCCGCCGACAGTCCCAGCTGCGCCACGCCATCCACCCGCACGCCCTTGCCGAGCAGCGCAAAGACCAGGGTCTGCGGCAGGTAGCCCAGCGCCGAGGCGAGCAGGAAGGGCAGGGCTGGCAGTGCCGACATGCCGGCCAGCAGGTTCAGCGCCAGATTGTTGCCCACGGGGAACAGCCGCAATGCCAGAGCTGCGCCGAAGGGGTTGTCGCGCAGCGTCTCCACCACCGGCCGCAGCCGGGGGCCAAAGCGGCCGGCCAGGCGCCGCTCGGCCCAGCCCCGGGCGACGGCGCGCGCCCAGCCATAGGCCAGCGCGCAGCCCAGCAATTGCGCGCCGAGCGCGACGGCAACGCCGATCACGGTCCCGAAGGCATAGCCCGCCAGGAAGGCCACGGCCTGGCGCGGCACCCCCACCGCCGTGGCCAGCGCGCCGCCCAGCAGGAACAGCGTCTCGCCCAGCAGGCCCTGGTCGCGGATATAGAGGTCCACCCATTCCGTGCCTGGCGCTGCACCCAGCAGGCGCAGCAGCACACCCCCCAGGGCGAGGCCCAGCACCATGAGCAGGAGTTTCGCCAGGCCCAGCGGGCGGTTCCGCCGCGCCGGGGCGGGCGCCGCGTCGCCGCTGGTCACGGCGCCTCGATCTCGGGGCGCTTGCCGCGCCGCTGCAGCCAGGCCACGCCGAAGAGATCGAAGATGCTCACCGCCAAGCGGTCCAGCGTGCCGTAGTTGGAGACCCCGCGGGTGCGCGGGCGGTGGTTGACGGGCTCGCTCAGCACGGTGGCGCCAGCGCGCATCGCCAGGGCCGGCAGGAAGCGGTGCATGTGGTCGAAATGCGGCATGTCGAGGAACAGCGCGCGGGGAAACAGCTTCAGGCCGCAGCCGGTATCGGGCGTCGCATCCCCCAGCAGGGCCGAGCGGATGCCATTCGCCAGCCGCGAGGAGCGCCGCTTCACCCAGGAATCCTGCCGCTTCACGCGATGGCCGGCCACCATGACGCGGCCGCCCGCCGCCTCGGCCCGCGCCAGCAGGCGGGGGATATCGGCCGGGTCATTCTGGCCATCGCCATCCAGCGTCGCGATCCAGGTGCCGCGCGCCGCCTTCACGCCCGTGATGATGGCGGCGGATTGCCCGCAGCTCGTCCGGTGGCGCAGGTGGCGCACCTCGGCCAGCCGTGCCAGTTCCGCGGGCGTGCCGTCGGTGGAGCCGTCATCCACATAGACGATCTCATGCGGGATATCCGCCAGCGCGGTCGTGATCTCAGCGACCAGGGGGGCGATGTTCGGGGCCTCGTTCCGCACGGGAATGACGACCGAAACCAGCGGTGCGGCGGACATGCCCGGGCGTTACCAGCGCCCGGCGGGCGCCACAAGCCGGGCCACATGCAATTCTTCGCGCCCACCATGGGCTACAACCCTGGGTATGGGGTATTATGTTCGCCCCATGCCCTTCGATGCTCGCAGCCTTCCCGCCCTGTCCCCCGCCACCCCACGCGGTGATCGCGCCAACCCGCGCGCCGTGGCCTATTGGCTCCTCACCGTCGCCGGCCTCATCTGGATCATGGTCGCGCTGGGCGGCGCGACACGGCTGACCGGGTCGGGCCTTTCCATCATGGAATGGGCGCCGCTCGCGGGCACCCTCCCGCCGCTCAGTCAGGCGGAGTGGCAGAGGCTCTATGACCTCTACCGCACCATCCCACAGTATCAGCTGCAAAATGCCGGATTCGGCATGGAAGGCTTCCAGCGGATCTTCTGGCTGGAATGGGGCCATCGCTTCTGGGGCCGGCTGATCGGCCTCGCCTACCTTGTCCCGTTCCTGTGGTTCTGGTGGCGCGGCGCCATCCCGCGCGGGCTCATGCCGCGGCTGGTCCTGCTGTTTTTCCTGGGCGGGCTGCAGGGCGCCATCGGCTGGTTCATGGTGGCCTCGGGCTTCGATGCGGATCGCACGGCGGTCTCGCCCTATCGCCTGGTCCTGCATCTCTCCATGGCCTTCATCCTCTTCGGTGTGATTCTCTGGACCGCGCTCGGGCTGCTGCGGCCGGCGCCGGACGCGCATGATCCCAAGCTGCGGCGCCAGGTGGTGGCGGCCTTCTGGCTGGCGGCGGCGACGATGCTGGCGGGCGGCTTCGTGGCCGGCATCCGCGCCGGCTTCTCCTACAACAGCTTCCCGCTGATGGACGGCCAGCTGATCCCGGCCGGCTATCTCGACCTCTCGCCCTTCTGGCGCAACTGGACCGCCAATATCGCCGCGGTGCAGTTCAACCACCGCCTGCTGGCCAGCCTGACCCTGCTGGCGGCCATCGGGGCGGCGGTGGCGGCGCGGCGCCTGCCGGACGGCTTCGCCCGCCGCGCCGTCTGGACCATGGCCGCGGCCATTGTCGCGCAATACGTGCTTGGGGTCGTCACCCTGCTGCATGTGGTGCCCGTTTCCCTCGGCACGCTGCACCAGGCCCTGGCGGTGGGTGTCCTGGCCGCAGGGCTTTGCGCCTGGCATGCCTTGCGCGCCCGGCCCAAGCCTGGCCCGTGACCATGGACGCGCCCTCCGAGAGCCGCCCCAACGTCCTGGCCGCCCTGCCGGTGGCCCTGATGGGCTTCTCCGAGGCGGGCGCCCTGGTCTTCGTGAATGCCGAGATGCGCACCCTGCTGCGCGTGGATGTGGCCGCGCTCAAGGAAGGGGCGGCGCTGCGCGACGTGCTGCGCCTCTTGGCCTTTCGGGGCGCGCTCGGGCCCGGTGATCCGGCGGAACGTCTGCGCGAAATGCTCGAGCTGGATTTCAGCCTGGCCCATCGCCGCATGCTGCGCGACGTGGATGGGCGGGGCCTGGAGCTTCGCCTCGCTCCGCTGCCCGAGGGCGGGCATCTGCTCACGCTCAGCGATGTCAGCGAATACCTCCAGGCCCGGGACGCCGCCGATCGCGAGGCCCGCGCCCTGGCCGCCCTGCTGGCGCGGCTCAGCAACGGTATCGCGCAATTCGACGGGGATCGCCGGCTGGCCCGCAGCAACCCAGCCTATGCCCGCCTGCTCGGGCTGCCACCCCATGCGCTGCAACCCGGCATGGGCATCGCCGAAATCGTCGCCCGGCAGCGGGAGGCCGGGGAGTTCGACACCCTGCAGGCCGCCGCCGTCACGGCCGAACTGACGACCCGCTCTCTGGCCATGCCATGGAAGCATGAGCGGACACGGGCCGATGGCCAGACGCTGCGCTTCGACAACCAGCCCATGCCGGATGGCGGGTGGCTGGCCGAAATCACCGATATCAGCGAAGCCCGGCGGGCCGAACAGGATGCGCGCCGCCGCGTGGCTTTGCAGGATGCGCTGATGGAAGCGCTGCCCGTGGGCGTCGCCGTCTATGGGCCGGACCGGGTCGTGACGCAGGTGAACCCGGCCTATAACCGCATCATGGCGCATAGCCCGGTCCAGCCGGGCGAGCATCTGCGCGACATCCTGATGCGCCGGGCCCTGGCCGGGGAATTCGGCCCCTGTGATCCCGAGCTGGAGGTCAGCCGCCGCCTCGGCCGTGTCAGCACGTCGCATGGCTTTGAGCAGCGCAGCCTGGCCGGCGTGGTGAGCAGCCATCGGAGCGTGCCGCTGCCAGATGGCGGGCACGCCATGGTCGTCGCCGATGTGACGCAGCTTCAGGCCGCACAGGCCGAGGCGCGGGACAGGGCCGAGGTGCTGAACCACATGCTGGAAAGCACGCGGCACGGCATGGCCATGTTCGACGCGGCCGGGAATGTGGTCGCGGCCAATCGCCTCGCCGCGCATTTCTGCGGCCTGCCGCCCGAGGCCTTCGTCCGCGGCATGAACATTCGCGAATTGCGCGCCATGCAGATCGCGCTCGGCGTGCACGGGGACCGGCTCTCCACCGACCGCTTCCTCGCGGAGCGCATGAACGAGCCGCTGAAAGGCCCGGACCGCTACCGGCGCACCAGCGCCGACGGGACGGTGGTGGAGATCATCACCGACAAGCTGCCGGATGGCGGCTATGTGCGCTCCTTCACCGATGTCACCGCCCAGGTCCAGGCCGAGGCCGAGGCCAACCAGCGCGCCGCCTCCTTGCAGGCGGTGCTGGACCACATGCGACACGGCATCATTCTCTATGACGCCGACGGCTATGTCCGCACCGGCAATGCGCTCGGCGCGCGGCTCGCCGGGCTGCCGGCCGAGAAGCTGAAGCCCGGCGTGCATTTCGACGAGTTGCGGGACCTGCAGGGCGCGCGCGGCGAACATGGCCAGGGCGACGAAGCCACGCGCTGGCTGCAGAACCGCGTGCGCGAGCCGTGGAAGGGTGAGAGCACCTACACCCGCAAGCGCCCTGACGGCAGCATCATCGAGGTCCGCACCGACCTCATCCCCGGCGGGGGTTGCGTGCGCTCCTTCACGGACATCACGGCGCTGGTCGAGGCGCAGGCCACCGCCACGTCGCGTGCGGCCATGGTCCAGGCCATGCTGGACAATATGCGCCACGGCATCGCGCTGTTCGACGCGAAGCACCAGCTTCTGACGGCCAACCCGCTTTGCGCCGAGCTGATGGGGCTGCAGGGCTCACTGCGCCCCGGCCTGGCCTATCTGGACATCATCCAGGCGCAGTTCGAGCGCGGCGAATTCGGCCCACCGCCCGAGGGTGCTGAGCGCCTGGCCCTGCTGCGGGCGCGCGACATGCGCGAGGCGCGCACGCTGCACCGGCGGCGGCCCGACGGGACGGAGCTCGAGGTTGCGGCGAACCCGGTGCCCAATGGCGGCTTCGTTCTCACCATCACCGACATCACCGCGCGCGTCTCGGCCGAGCGCGAGGTGCAGCGCCGCGCCGAGGTGCTGGGTGCCACGCTCAACGCGGCACGCCAGGGCATCATGCTGTTCGATGCGACGGGCCGGGTCGTGGCCGCCAACGACATCGCCGGGGAACTGACCGCGCGCGCCAGCGCCGCCAGCCTGATCGGCCTCACCCATGCCGAGATCGTCGCGGGACAGCACCGCTTCGAGGGCGCGAGCGAGGCCGAGCTGCAGGAGGCGATCGAGCGCATCCGGATGGTGGATCGCAGCCAGCCCCACCGCTACCAGCGGCAGCGGGGCGACGGCATCGTGCTTGACATCAGCTCCGACCCGATGCCCGAGGGCGGCTATGTGGTCTGCATGTCCGACGTCACGGAGCTGGTGCGGGCGCGCGAACAGGCCCAGGCGCGGGCGACCCTGCTCAGCGCCACATTGAACGCGGCGCGCCAGGGCATCACGCTCTTCGACGCGGACGGACGGGCGATCGCCGCCAATGACATCGGCGCGCGCTTCGCCGGCCTGACGGATGTGACGCAGCTCATCGGCCGCTCCCATCACGAGATCGTCCTGGCCCAGCGGGAGCATGAGGGGGCCACGGACGCCCAGCGCGCGGAGCTGGAAAAGCGCTTCCGGGAGATGGATCGCAGCGTTGCGCATCGCTACCAGCGCAAGCGCCCCGATGGGCGCGTCTTCGACATCACATCGGACCCCGTGCCGGGCGGCGGCTATGTCGTCTGCATTTCCGATGTGACGGAGTTGGTGCAGGCGCGGGAACAGGCGCAAGCCCAGGCCGCGGCGCTCTCGGCCACGCTGGATGCGTCGCGCCATGGCATCACGCTCTATGGGCCGGACCACCGCGTCATCGCCACCAACCGCATCAGCACGGCCATCGCCGGTTATGCGACGCCCGAGGAGATGGTGGGGCAGAGCTATGCCGATGTGATGCGCCGCCAGGCCCCGCTGGAGAAGCTCGGCGATGCGGAGGCCGAGGCCGCCTTCATGCGTCAGGCGCTGTCGCTCGATCGCAGCAAGCCGGTGCGCTACCAGCGCCGCCGTGCGACGGGCGAGGTCTTCGACGTCGCCTCCGACCCGACGCCCGAGGGCGGCTTCGTCGTCTCCGTCTCCGATGTGACGCCGCTGGTGGATGCGCAGGAAGAGGCGCAGCGGCGCGCCGGCATCCTCCAGGTCATGCTGGAGAACAGCCGGCAGGGCATGGTGCTCTATGACGCGCAGCACCGCCTGGTGGCAGCCAATGCGCTGGCGGGTGAGATGATGGGCGTGCCCGACCTGCTGGCCCGGCCCGGGACGACGCAACGGGAGATCCTGGCCGCACAGCGCGCCCGCGGGCTTTACGGCGGCGAGGATGGCGGGGCCACGCAGGAAAGCTTCTTCCTGGAGCTGGACCGCACGAAGTCACATCGGATGCAGCGCGATCTGCCCGATGGACGCCGCTTCGACGTCGCCTCCGACCCGACGCCCGATGGCGGCTTCGTGATCTCCATCGCCGATGTGACGCCGCTGGTCCGGGCCGAGGCGGCAGCCGAGCAGCGCGCCGGCCTGCTGCGCACCATGCTGGAGAACAACACCTCGGGCGTGCTGCTCTATGACCGCGAGCGGCGGCTGCGGGCCTATAATTCCCTGGCCGTCTCGCTGACCGCCATGCCGCAATTGCCCGATTGCGTCGGCATGACGCTGGAAGAATTGCTGGCCGTCCAGCTGCAGACCGGCAATCTCGGCAATGACGAGGATGGCCCGGCGCGGCGGCAGGACCTCATCGCACTGGATCGCAGCCGCTCCTCCCGCGCGCAGCGGGTGACGCGGGATGGGCGCGTGCTGAACTACGCCTCCGATCCCACGCCGGATGGCGGCTTCGTCGTCTCGCTCACCGATGTGACCCCGCTCGCCCGGGCCGAGGCCGAGGCCAAGCGCCGGGCCGAGATCCTGGGCGTGATGCTGGGCAATATCCGCCACGGCATCGTGCTGTTCGACGCTGAAGGCCGGCTGGTCGCCTCCAATGCCAAGCTGCACGAGATGCTGGGCCTGGGAGACGCGGCGCTGAAGCCCGGCACCCACATGCATGAGATGGTGGATGCGCTGCTGGAGCGCGGCGAATACGGCGAAGGGGAGGAGGCGCGGCGCGTGGCGGAGGCCATCAAGGCGCGGCCGCGATTCGCCCCCATCCGCTCGCTGCGGCCCAGGCCGGATGGCAGCATCCTCGAAGTCGTCTCGGACCCGACGCCCGATGGCGGCTGGGTCGTCACCTACACCGATGTCACCGAAGACCGGAAAATCCGGGCGGAACTCGAGGCCGCGCGGGAGGCCGCGGAGGCTGCGAGCCGCGCCAAATCCCGCTTCCTCGCCACCATGAGCCATGAGCTGCGCACGCCGCTGAATGCGGTGATCGGCTTCTCCGAAGTGCTGCGCGTCCACACCACGCCCGAGCAGACGCTGGAATTCGCGACCGCGATCCAGGAAGCGGGACGGCATCTTCTCTCCCTCATTGACGACATCCTGGACATCACCCGCGCGGAATCGGGCCAGGCGCCGCTGGCGCTGGAGGCGGTGGCGCTGGCGCCGCTGATGGAGGGGGCTGCGCGCATGATCGGCCCGGCCATCCTGGATGGAAAGCTGCAATTGCTGCGCGAAATTCCGGAAGGGCTGCCGGCGCTCCGCGCGGATGCGCGGCGTCTGCGGCAGATCCTGCTGAACCTGCTCAGCAATGCCACGAAATTCACCGATCCCGGCGGGCGCGTCACGCTGCGCGCGCGCCATGCGGCGGAGGGCGTGGTGATCGAGGTGCAGGACACCGGTATCGGCATCGCGGCGCAGGATCTCGAGCGCGCCTTCGAGCCCTTCACCCAGCTGGACAATTCCCTCTCCCGCCGCTTCCCCGGCTCGGGCCTTGGCCTGCATCTGTGCCGCGCCCTGGCCGAAGCCCAAGGGGCAAGCCTGGTGCTGGAAAGCACCCCTGGCCTCGGCACCACCGCCCGCCTCACCTTCCCGCCCGAATGCCTGATCCCCTGAACGGAACCCCCATGCCCCTGGACACGCCGCTCGCCGTCACCGACCGCCTGTTCTACAGCGAGCTCGACCCCGCCGCTGCCGAACGCCGCCTGCGCGAAGCCACCGCCGGCGCCGAGGATGGCGAGCTATTCTTCGAATACCGCGAGAGCGAGGCGATCAGCCTGGAGGATGGCCGCATCCGCTCCGCCAGCTACGACACGCAGCGCGGCTTCGGCCTGCGCGCCATCCAGGGCGAGGCGGCGGGCTATGCCCATGCGGGCGAGATCAGCGATGCCGCCCTGGCCCGCGCCGTGGCCACGGTGGGCGCCGTGCGGCAGGGGCGCAGCGGCACGCTCGATGTCGGGCCGCGCGCCACGAACACGCAGCTCTACGAAGCCTCAAACCCGCTGACCGCCATGGGCTTCGCCGAGAAGACCGAGTTGCTGATGGAGATCGACGCCCATGCCCGCGCGCTCGACCCGCGCGTGACGCAGGTCATGGCCTCGCTCACCGGCGAGTGGCAGGCGGTGCAGATCCTGCGCCCCGATGGGCTGCGCGTGGCGGATCTTCGCCCGCTGGTGCGCTTCAACGTCTCCGTCGTGGTCGAGGAGAATGGCCGGCGCGAGACCGGCAGCTTCGGCACGGGCGGCCGCTTCGCCTATTCCCGCGTGATCGGCGATGGCGGCTGGCAGCGCGGCGTGGCCGAGGCCCTGCGCCAGGCGCTGGTGAACCTGCAAAGCATCCCCGCCCCCGCCGGCGAGACCGAGGTGGTGCTCGGCCCGGGCTGGCCCGGCATCCTGCTGCATGAGGCCATCGGCCATGGGCTGGAGGGGGATTTCAACCGCAAGAAGACCTCGGCCTTCGCCGGGCTGCTCGGCACGCGCATCGCGGCACCAGGTGTCACGGTGGTGGATGACGGCACCATCGCGGACCGCCGCGGCTCGCTCACCGTGGATGATGAGGGCACGCCCTCCGGACGCACGGTGATGATCGAGGATGGCTATCTGCGCGGTTTCATCCAGGACCGGCAGAATGCCCGCCTGATGGGCGTGGCCCCCACCGGCAATGGCCGGCGGCAGAGCTACGCCCATATCCCGATGCCGCGCATGACCAACACCATCATGCTGGGCGGCGCACACAGCCCGGCCGAGATCATCGCGAGCGTGAAGAAGGGCATCTACGCCGTGAATTTCGGCGGCGGCCAGGTGGACATCACCAGCGGCAAATTCGTCTTCTCGATGAGCGAGGCCTATATCATCGAGAATGGCCGGATCGGCGCGCCGGTGAAGGGCGCCACGCTGATCGGCAATGGGCCGGATGCGCTGACCAAGGTCAGCATGATCGGCAATGACAGCGCGATGGATCCCGGCATCGGCACCTGCGGCAAGAATGGCCAGGGCGTACCCGTCGGCGTGGGCCAGCCGACGCTGAAGATGACGGGGCTGACGGTGGGCGGCACCGCCATCTGACGCGGATTCGCCACGCGCCCGTCACGCGGGCGCAACCGGAGCGGCGCATGTAGGGGGGATGCAACGCCGCCTCCTTCTCACCGCCCTTCTTCCCACCGCCTTCCCCATTGGGCCTGCGCTCGCCTTCCCGGAGCGCGCGGTCACCATCATCGTCCCCTTCGCCGCCGGTGGCTCGACCGACATTGCGGCCCGGCTGATCGCGGAGCGGCTGACGGCGCTGACCGGCGGGCGCTTCGTGGTGGAGAACCGCACCGGCGCCGGCGGCGCCATCGGCAGCGAGGCGGTGAAGCGCGCGCCCGCCGATGGCCACACGCTGCTGATGGCCTCGGCCTCCACCCATGGCGCCAATCCGGCCGTCTTCCGGGACCTGCCCTATGACGCCGTGGCCGATTTCGCTGCCATCGCCCTGACGGGCGTCACGCCGCTGGCGCTCGCCGTGCCGCCGCAAGGCCCGGCCGATGTCGCGGCGCTGCGCGCGGTGCTGGCTGATGGCCGGGGCAGCTATGGCTCGGCCGGCGCGGGCAGCATCACGCATCTTTCCACCGAATTGTTCCTGGCGCGCACGGGCCTGCGCGCCGAGCACATCCCCTACCGCGGCGGCGCCCCGGCCCTGGAAGCCCTGGCGCGGGGCGAGGTGACCTTCGCCATGGACACGCTGGCCGGGCTGAACGCGCTGGTGGAAGGCGGGCGCATCCGCCTCATCGCGCTTGGCACCGCGCGGCGCGCCACGACCCATCCGGGGCTGCCGACCCTTGAAGAATTGGGCGTGGCGCCCTTCGACATCTCCACCTGGAACGCGCTTCTCGCCCCGCGCGACACGCCGCCCGAGCGCGTGGCCACCCTGGCGCGGGCGGTGCACAGCGTCCTGGCCGAGCCGGCCCTCGGGCTGCGCCTGGCCGGGCTGGGCGTTGGCGTGCCGGAACCCATGGGCCCCGCCGCCACATCGGGTTTCATCGCGGCCGAGGTCCAAAAGTTCCGCGCCATTGCCGAAGGGGCGGGGCTGCGGCTGGAGCGGCCCTGATCCCTTGCGCCGCCGGCCGGGCTGGGGCTTAAGCTGGCCCCAGAAAAACCGGAGGTCCGCCCATGTTCCGTCGCCTCGCGCTCGCCGCGTTGAGCCTGTGTGTTGCCGCTCCCCTGGCCGCGCAAACCTTCCCGCAGCGCCCCGTCACCCTCGCGGTGGGTTTTGCGCCCGGCGGCAGCACGGACATCGCCTCCCGCCTCATCTCCGAGCGCTTCGCCGCGAATCTGGGGCCCGAGGCGCGGGTGCTGGTGGAGAACCGCCCGGGCGCCTCGGGCACCGTCGCCTCCGACTGGCTGCGGCGCCAGGCGCCGGATGGGCACACCCTGATGCTGATCGAGGTCAGCTCGCACGCCATCGTCCCCGCGGCGCTGCAGGGCGGCACGAATTTCGACCCGATCGCGGATTTCACCCATATCGCGATGATCGGCACGGCGCCGATGATCCTGATCACCTCGCCCAGTTTCCCCGCCACCACGGCGCAGGAGGCCATCGCCCGCATGCGCGCCTCGCGCCCGGAGCAATATGCCTATGCGACCTCGGGCGTCGGCTCCATCCCGCATCTGGGGGTGGAGATGCTGGCACTGCAGATCGGCGCCCGCTTCACCCATGTGCCCTATCGCAGCGGCGGGCTGATGCTGACGGCGATCCATCAGGGCGAGGGGCAGTTCGGCATCGCCGTGCTCGCCTCCGCCGCCGGGCAGGTGCGGGGCGGGCTGGTGCGCGGCCTCGCCGTCACCAGCCGCGAGCGCTTCCCCTCCTTCCCCGAGATTCCCACGCTCAACGAGGCCGCCATGCCGGGCTTCGAGCTGACGACCTGGAACATGATCATCGGCCCGCCCAACATGCCCCCCGCGGTGGTCGCACAGCTGAACCGCGCCTTGGTGGCGACGGCGGGCGAGGCCGCAATCCGTGAGCGGCTGCTGCAGGCCGGCGTGCTGCCCTGGTCCGATCCGAACACGCCGGAGACGACGCGCGCCTTCCTGGCCGCCGAGGTGCGGAAATACCAGGATGTCGTGGCGCGCACCGGGATTCGGCTGGAGCGGTAGAGCATGATCCGCTGAGGTGGAATCACCGAAGCGGTGAACCAGCCTCTGAGCAGCGGCTGGTCCGTGATCAACCCGTGTTGATCACGGTCGAGGCGATGGCGCGCCCGGACGGCGTTGCCGCGCCGTCCATTCCAGCCAATACTCCGGCAAACGCCGCGCAGGAAAGCCAGACACGATGGACGGTTCGATCAGCCCCAAGCCCGCACGCCCCATGGCACGCGGCCGCCTGTTTTTCGCCAATCCGGGGCCGACCAACATCCCCGATTCCGTGCTCGCCGCCACCGCACGCGCCAGCATCGACTTCAACGATCCGGCCTTCCTCGCCGTCTATGACGCCTGCTTCGAAGGGCTGAAGCAGGTGCTGAAGACCAGGCATCACCTCTTCATGTACACCGCCTCCGGCCATGGCGCCTGGGAGGCGTCGCTGGTCAACACCCTCTCGCCGGGCGATCTCGTGCTGATCCCCGAGACCGGGCATTTCTCCGACAGCTGGGCCAAGATGTGCGGCACGCTGGGATTTCAAGTCCAGCAAGTCCCCGCGGATTGGCGCCGTGGCGTGGAGATCTCCGCCATCGAGGCAGCGCTGGCCGCCGATACGGAGCACAAGATCAAGGCGGTCTGTTGCGTCCACAATGAGACGGCGGCCGGCACGCGCATGCCGCTCGACCAGGTGCGCGCCGCGATGGACCGCGTGGGGCATCCGGCGCTGTTCATGTCGGACACCATCTCCTCTCTCGGCTGCTATGATTTCCGCATGGATGAATGGGGCGTGGATGTCTGCGTCGGCGGCAGCCAGAAGGGGCTGATGCTGCCCACCGGCTTCAGCTTCACCGGCGCCTCCGAAAAGGCGATGGCGGCGCATCGCGCCAGCACCCATCCGCGCCATTACTTCGACTGGACCGAGATGCTGGCCCGCCGGCAGAAGAGCTTCGTCGGCACCGTGCCGACCACGCTGTTCTATGGCCTGCAGGAATCGCTGCGGCTGATGCTGGTGGAAGAGGGCCTCGACAATGTCTTCGCCCGCCATGCGCGGCTCGCCCGTGCCGTGCGCGCCTGCGTGCAGCATTGGTCCGGCAACAACGGCCCGCAACTCTTCTGCCAGAATCCCGAGCGCTGGTCGGACAGCGTGACGGCCATCCTCATGCCCGAAGGCTACGACGCGGAGGCGGTGCGCAAGATCGCGCTGGAGCGCTTCAACGTCTCCACCGGCGGTGGTCTCTCCAAGCTCTCGGGCAGGGTGTTCCGCATCGGCCACCTGGGTGATCTGAACGAGCCGATGATCATCGGCACGCTGGGCGCGATCGAGATGGCGCTGGGGATTGCGGGCGTACCGCACGCCAAGGGCGGCGTTCAGGCGGCGCTGGACAGCCTCGCGGCCTGAGGTCGGGCCGCGCGGGCGGGGCGTGATCGGCCCGAGGGGCTACTTGATCTCCTCGTCGGGCAGAACCCCGAAGATCTCGCCGCGCTTGATGAAGCCGCGACGGTCCTGCACCTGGACCTCGCACCACTCGCTGCCGGCATCGCAGCCCCGGATACGGCCGATCACGCCGGGCCGCAGCCGCGCGACCGGGGTGGAGGAATCCTCGGCCCGGCGCCGCAAGGGCACCTCGGCCGTCGCCTCGCCGCGCACGATGAAGGTGCGCCGGCCCGGCTGAAGATTGGAGGCGGCGAGCCAGCCCTCGGTGCCGTCCGGGTCGCGGATGCGCCGCCATTGGTCATGCTCGCGAATGATCTGCACCGGCAGGTCGGCGCGCTGATAGCGCCATTCCACCGGGAAGCGCCGGTCCGGGCCGACGCGCAGATTCACATCATTGGAGCGCAGCGCGGCAAAGCGCGGCATGGGCAGGCCGGTGACGCTGCCGATCGGCGGAATCGGCTCCGGCGGCGGGGGTGGGGCAGGCTGGGCCGGCGCGGCGGCGGCAGCGGCGGCGGCCGCTGCTGCTGCCGCCGCCGCAGCCGCAGCCGCCGCACGCCTTTGCTGGGCGGCCTGGCGCTGTGCCGCGGTTTGCGGCGGGCGCGGCGCGGCATTGGGCCGCGGCTGGCCTTGGGCCGCACGCGGCTGAGCCTGGCCCTGCGCAGGCCGCGGCTGGGCCTGACCCTGCGCGGGCCGCGGCTGGGCGGGCCGGGGTGCTGCGCCGGGCGCTGTGCCTGAGGGGGTGGCGGCGGGCGATGTCGCGGCCCGGGGTGGCGGCACATTGCCCTGCCCGCCCAGGCTGGATTGCGCGCCGGCACCGCCCGCGAAAGCGAGCGCCAGGAGCGCAGCAAGGGCGAGTGGCAGCGGCATTGCGCCCCTGGATGCCAAGCCGGGCCGCGCCGGGTCAAGCGTCACAGCGAGATCACCTGGCCTGAACCGACCGCACCCAGAAAGGTGACGATGCCGGCGCGCTCCGTGCCCGGTGCCAGCGCCTCCCCGTCCAGGCCTTCGGCGCGCAACCCGGCCTCGCAGGCGATGCGGCGGATCTCGAGTGCCAGTGCCGCCTCCATCAGGGTCGCAATGGTGGCCACGCCGCTGCGGGCCAGTTCGGCCTCGCGGGCGTCGCGCTCCAGGGGCGCGGCGGCCAGCAGCAGGCGGCAGCCGGCATTGGTGGCGAAGAGGGTGACCGGCCGGCCGAGCGAAGCCGCCGCCGTCGCCAGCATCAGCGCGTAATGCGCCCGCTCATGCCCGCCCGAGATCAGCAGGAGGCCCAGCGGCGTCATGCATGCGCCGAAAGGTCATGGATGGTCGCAGCCTCGCCGCACAGGGCGCAGGCCGGGTCGCGCCGCAGCTTCACGGTGCGGAAGCGCGCATCCAGCGCGTCCCAGAGCAGCAACCGGCCGGACATGTCCTCCCCGATTCCGAGAATCACCTTCAGCACCTCGGTCGCCTGCAAGGTGCCCATCACGCCCACCACCGCGCCCAGCACCCCGGCCTGCGAGCAGGTGGGGACCAGGCCTTCGGGCGGCATCTCCGGGTTGAGGCAGCGATGGCAGGGGTGCGGCGCGCCCTGATGCGCGCGAAACACCGAAAGCTGCCCCTCGAAACGCAGCACCGCCGCGCTCACCAGCGGCTTGCCCAGCAGATGGCAGGCATCGCCCAGCAGGAAGCGCGTCGGGAAATTGTCGGTGCCGTCGCAGACCACGTCATAGCGCGGAATCAGTTCCTCGGCCGCCGCGCGGTCCATCCGGCGGGCGTGCAGCTCAAGCCGCACCTCGGGGTTCAGCGCGCGGAGCGCCTCGGCCGCGCTCTCGGTCTTGTTCTGGCCGATGCGCGCCGTGCTGTGCGCCACCTGGCGCTGCAAATTGGAAAGCTCCAGCTGGTCATGATCCACCAGCCCCAGCGTTCCCACGCCGGCCGCCGCCAGATACATGGCGAGCGGCGAGCCCCCCCCCCCCCCCCCCCCCCCCCCCCCCCCCCGCCCGGGGCGCCCCCCCCCC
>JAIYDS010000151.1 GCA_027487385.1 Acetobacteraceae bacterium
GGCGCGCAGGTCGGGGCCACGGAGAGCGGCAACAACTGGCTCGGCTACATCATGCACCACGTGCCGGCGCCCGCGCTGGCGGTGCAGCCGACCGTGGAACTCGCCAAGCGCTTCTCGCGCCAGCGCATCGACCCGCTGCTGGAGGAAACACCCGCACTGCGGGAGCGGGTTGCGCCGGCCCGGGCCCGCGACAGCGGCAATACCATGCTGTCGAAGGAATTCCCCGGCGGCATCCTGGTCCTGACCGGGGCTAACAGCGCGGTCGGGCTGCGCTCGATGACAGCGCGGTTTCTGTTTCTCGACGAGGTGGACGCCTATCCCGGCGATGTCGCCGGCGAGGGTGATCCGATCGCCCTGGCCGAGGCGCGCGCGCGCACCTTCGGCTGGCGACGCAAGGCCTTCCTGGTCAGCACGCCGACCATCGCCGGCCGGAGCCGGATCGAGCGGGAGTACCTGGCCTCCGACCAGCGGCGGTTCTTCGTGCCGTGCACAGCGTGTGGCGAGATGCAGTGGCTGCGCTTCGAGCGGCTGCTCTGGGAGAAAGGGGCGCCGGAGACGGCGCGGTATCATTGCACTGCCTGCGACCACCCGATGCAGGAGCATGACAAGACAGCGATGCTCGGCGGCGGCGAACGGCGCGCGACGGCCGAGGGCCAGGACCCGCACACAATCGGTTTCCACATCTCGGCGCTCTATTCGCCGGTGGGCTGGCTGTCCTGGGAACAGATCGCCCGCGATTGGGAGGCAGCCCAGGGCAAGCCCGAGGATATCAAGACCTTCAAGAACACCGTCCTGGGCGAAACCTGGCAGGAGCAGGGAGAGGCGCCGGATTGGGAGCGGCTCGTCGAACGCCGCGAGGATTTCGCTATGGGGGTCGTCCCGCCCGGCGCGCTGGTGCTGACGGCCGGCGTGGACGTCCAGGATGATCGCCTGGAATGCGACGTCTGGGGCTGGGCCGAGGGCTTCTCCTCCTGGCTGGTCGATCACGTGGTGATCCCAGGCAGCCCGCGGGATCGTGCGCCCTGGGACGAGTTGGCCCGGGTGCTGGCGCGCGACTGGCCGCGCCAGGGCGGTGGCGCGATGCGCATCGCCCGGCTCTGCGTCGGCACGGGCGGCCGCGACACTGCCGCCGTCTATGGCCACCTGCGCCGACTGCGGGATCCGCGCATCGCGCCCACGAAGGGCATCGACGGCTGGAACCGGGCGCAGCCGGTGCAAGGCCCGACGTCGGTGGATGCACTGGTCAATGGCCAGAAGCTGCGCCGCGGCCTCAAGCTGTGGACGGTGTCGGCCTCGACCTGGAAGGCCGATCTCTATCGGCGGCTCTGGCTCGGCCGCGGGGACGCGGAGGAATGGCCGCCCGGCTGGGTGCATCTGCCGCGCGCGATCGACATCGAATGGGTGAAGCAACTGGTCGCGGAGCAGCTGCGCACCACGAAGGACCGGCGCGGCTTTGCGCGGCAGGAATGGGCGAAGCTGCGCGAGAGGAACGAGGCGCTGGACTGCGCGGTGCTGGCGCGCGCCGCGCTCTGGCTGCTCGGCGCCGATCGTTATGGCGAGCAATTCTGGGCGCGGCTGCGGGATGAGGCGGCGGATGCGCCGCTTCGGCCGAGCGAACTTCCCACCGATGGGAATGTCGCTCCTCAGTCGCCACCACCTGCGCCAGCCGCATCCGACAGCCAGCGCCCGCGGGGCTGGCTCGCGCCACGTAACGGCTGGCTTCGCTGAAGGAGGACGTGATGAACCCGACCGTCCTCTCCTGGGCGCTGGCGCAGCCCGCTGGCACCCGCGCCGCCGTGCTGGCCGCCGCCTTCACCGGCGGCACCACGCGCGTGACCTTCGATGGCCGCACCGTGGAATACCGCTCTCTCGATGAACTGGGCCGCGCGCTGTCGGTTCTGCATGCGGCCGAGAACGCTGCCGCCCGCCGCCCCAGCGTCACCTTCGCCAGCTTCTCTTGTGAGGGAAGCAGGTGATGGGCCGTCTCCGTGATGCCTGGCACGCCTTTCGCGGCTATGCCGCCGCTCAGGACAGCCGCGCCTCGAGCTGGGCAGCGTCCGGCAGCAGCGCCACCGCCGAGGTCGGTGCCGCGGCCCCCACCGTGGCACGCCGCGCCCGTGATGCCGTCCGCAACGACCCCTACGCCGCCCGCATCGTCGATCTGTGGACCGGCAACGCGGTAGGCGCCGGCATCACCACCCGCTGGGCAGACAAACCCCACGCCGAGGCCTGGCGCCGCTGGTCCGACAGCACCGCCTGCGACGCCGAGGGCCGGCTCGACCTGTATGGCCTGCAGGCCCTGGTCATGCGCGCCGTCGTCGAGAGCGGGGAATGCTTCGTCCGCCTGCTCCCCGCCGACATCACGCCGGCCAATCCGATCGGACTGCGGCTCCAGGTGCTGGAAAGCGACCATCTCGACACAGCGCGGCAGGGAGTCCTTGAGGGCGTCCCCACCCTGCAGGGCATCGGCCTCGGTGAGGCCGGTGAGCCGGTCGGCTATTGGCTGCATCGCGTGCACCCGGGTGCCTCCTGGGTTCTGCCGGGCGGCGCCACCTGGTTGAGCAGCCAGCGCGTTCCCGCCCGCGACGTGCTGCACATCTATCGCAAGCGGCGCCCCGGCCAGTTGCGCGACGTGTCGTGGCTGGCGCCGGTGCTGACACGCCTGCGCGACCTCGGCGACTACGAGGCCGCCCTGCTGATGAAGGCCAAGATCGAGGCCTGCCTCGCCGCCGTGGTCTCGGAGGATGGCGACGACGCCATGACCGGGCCCGCCTCCGGGCTGCTGCGCGACGCCCAGGGCCGGACGGTGGAAAGCTTCGAGCCGGGGATGATCCTCTATCGCCGCGGCATGGGCAGCGTGGAGGTGGTGAATCCCTCCGGTGGTGGATCGCACGCGGCCTTCGCACGGCGCGCGCTGGAAGCGTCCGCCGTCGGTGCCGGCCTGACCTACGACCAGGTGGCCGGCGACCTGAGCCAGGCGAACTACTCCTCCCTGCGTGCGGGAAAGATCGAGTTCCGCCGCCTCTGCGAGCAGGTCCAGTACGGGATGCTGATCCCGATGCTGGTGCGGCCCATCGCCGATCGCTTCCACGCGCAGGGTGCGCTGCTCGGCCTGTGGGGCGCGGAGGTGCCCGACGGCCTGTCGCACGTCCCGCCCGCGCACGAGATGATCGACCCGCTCAAGGACACCACCGCCCTCATCGCCCAGGTCCGCGCCGGCTTCGTGCCGCAGCCTGAGGCGGTGGGCGCCTTCGGCTACGACTTCCGCCAGGTGGTCGAGATGATCCGCGAGGCCAATGCGCTGCTCGACGAGGCCGGCCTCTCGCTCGACAGCGATCCGCGCCGCGTCGCGAAGTCGGGCGCCGCGCAGGACGCGGCTCAGCTTGCCGCCATCGAGATCGCCGCCACCGGTGCCGCCTCGCCGCGCGCCGAGCCGCCCAACACTTCCCCAGGAGCCACACCATGATCCCAGGCGGCTATGACTGGGCCGACGACATGCTCAAGGTCAAAAGCATGCGCCGGCGCTTCCGCGACAATTTTGGCGGCGACGTCCTGAACCCGACCCGGTGGGAGGTGCTCGCCACCGGCAGCGGCATGACGCTCACCATCGCCAATGGCAGCGCGCAGATCTCCACCGGCACCACGCTGGATGACGAGCTCGTCCTGCTCAGCCGCCAGAGCTTCATGCTCCCGCTGCGGGCGATGGTGGCGCTCAACCTCAGCCAGCGCATCGCTGGCCAGACTACCTGGCTGGAGCTGGTCAGCGTCACGCCCGAAACAGGTGTGCCCGACGAACGCAACATCGTCGCCTGGCGCCTCGATGGCGTCAGCGCCACGCTCGCGAACTACGAGGTGGGCAGCGATGGCGCCCCGCGGCTCGGTACCGCCTCCGGCGTCACCATCCCCACCACCGCCCCGGCCGGCTGGTCGGTGCTGGAGCTCGAGCCGAACAGCGAGGAGTGCTACTTCCATGGCCGCGCGCTCGACGGTACCGGCCTGCGCGCCAATTCCTACGCCCGCCAGCAGCAGCTGCCCGATCCCGCCGCGCTCTACCGCTTCCGGGTGCGGGTGCGGAACCGGCAGGTCTTCCACGGCATCTCGGCGGTGGCCAACAACGGTAGCAGCGCGGTGCGCATCACCCGCGCGGCCCATGGCTATGCGACCTCGGATTCGGTGACGGTGGCCAATGTCGCTGGCGTGCCGGGGGCGAATGGCACCTTCACCATCACCGTCATCGACGCGAACAACTTCGACCTGATCGGCTCCACCTTCACCGGGGCCTATGTGAACACCGGCTGGGCGACGATCAGCCGCAATCTAGCGCCGGCCTCCAGCACGGATCTGCGGCTGCAATTCGTCTCGATCTCCGACTACGCCGAGCTCACCACCGCGATCACCGCCGGCCGCGCCAATGCCGTCGCCGGCCAGGGAATCGGCGTGAACGTGTTGAGCGCCGCGGCCCCCGCGCTCAGCGTGGTCGGCGGCCAGGCGCGCAACACGGCGGGTGCCGTGCCGGTGCTGGCCGCCACGGGCTATTCAGCGAACCCGGTGGCGGTGACGACCGCACGCGGTGACGACCGCACGCGGTGTCGACCTGCTGGCCACGCTGATCGGCGCGATCGTGACCAAGCCCTATGCCATCCCCGAGGCAGACTGGACCTATGCGGGGCCGCTGGCCGGCATCGCCACCGGCAGCGACACCGCGGTGCAGGCCGCGGGCGGCGCCGGCATCCGCCGCTACGTGACGGGGCTGCAGGTGCAGAACGCCAGCGCGACCGCGACAGAGTTCCAGGTCAGGGACGGCACCACGCCGGTCTGGCGCGCGCTGCTGCCGGCCAATCTCGGTCCCACCAACATCGACTTCCCGACCCCGCTGCGCACCACGGCCAATGCCGCGCTGAACATCCAGGCGGTGACCGCGGGCGCAGTGGTGATCGCCAACCTCCAGGGCTTCACGGCGCCCTAAGCCCAGGAATTTCCCGCATGACCGAACCGATCGAACCGGGCGGGGGCACCCCCGCGCCGGACGGAGACGTTGCGCCCGATCGACTTCCCGCCGCTGGGCAGTCGATCGTGGCCTGCCGCGCCTTGGCCGCGCCCGTCACCGTCAATCGCGCCGCGCGCACGGTCGAGGTGGTGTGGAGCACTGGCGCCCGGGCCCGCAACTTCGTCCCGCCGCTCGGTCCCATCATCGAGGAGCTCGATATGCGCCCGGAGGCGGTGCGCATGGATGCACTGCGCTCCGGCCGTGCCCCGGTGCTGGACACCCACCGGCGTGCCGGGACGCGCGACGTGCTGGGCCGTGTCACCGCGGCCCGCCTCGCGGCCGGCCGCGGCTACGCCACGCTCCAGTTCAGCGGCGCCGATGACGTCGAGCCGGTCTGGCAGCGCGTCGCCGACGGCACGCTGCAGTCTGTCAGCGTCGGCTATCGGGTGCACCGCTACGAGCCCCGGCCTGATGCCGCCACCGGCCAGACCATCCACCGCGCCGTGGATTGGGAGCCCTACGAGATCTCGATCGTGCCCGTCCCGGTGGACGGTCTCGCCGTGATCCGTGGCGAGGAGCCGCAGGGCGCTCCCGTCACTGCCATCGAACCCGCCCTGACCGAGGAACCCACCATGACCGAGACGACGCCGGAGACTCCGGCTGCCCCTTCGGCGCCGCCCGCTGCGTCGCCGCCCATCACCCCGCCCCAGGAGAGCCCCGTGTCCACCGCACCCACCACCCCGCCCGTCGCTCCGCCCGAGCCGACCCGCGCCGCACCGCCGGCCCCCGACCTGGATGCCATCCGCGCCGAGGCCGACCGCGCCGCGGTCGAGCGCATCGCCGGCTACGAGCCGGTGCTGGCCGCCGCTCGCGGCCTGGTGACCCCCGACACGCTCGACACCATGCGCGAGGCCGCCATCCGCGACCGCATCTCGCCCGAGGTCCTGCGCGGTCGTCTCTGGGACGCCTTCGCCACCCAGGGCCCGCGCCCGAGCCTGCCGGCGCGCCCTGAGACCGGCCCCGGCCAGGACGACCCGGCCAGCCTGCTCGACGCCATGGCCGAGGCGCTCGCCGCCCGCTCCATGCCCGGCTACCAGGCGCCCAGCACCGGCCCTGGCGCCGGACGCCACGTCGAGTTCATGGGCTGGCGCCCCTCCGACATGATGGGCGAACTGCTCCGCGCCCGGGGCGAGCGGAACATCCCCCGCAACCCGACCATCCTCGCCGAGCGCGCCTTCCACACCACCAGCGACTTCCCGGCGCTGCTCTCCGCCGCGGCCAACAAGATGCTGCTCGCGGCCTACGCTCCGGCGCAGCCGACCTATCGCACGCTGTTCCTCCGCCGCGACTTCCGGGACTTCAAGCCGCACCGCCACCTGCGCGTGGGGGACTTCCCCAACCTCGTGGCGCTCTCCGAGAACGGCGAGATCCAGGCCGGCACCATGTCGGAAAGCCAGGAGCTGGTGTTCCTGCAGACCTTCGCGCGCCGCATCCGTGTGACGCGGCAGATGCTGGTGAATGACGACCTCGGGGCCTTCACCGACTTCGCCAGCATGATCGGCCGGCGCGTGGCCGATTTCGAGAACGCCACGGCCTATGCGCTGGTGAACAGCGCCACCGGCGACGGCCCGACGCTGGTCACCGGCGCGGCCCCAGTCTTTGCCACCGGCGCCGCGCGGCTCAACAAGGCCACCGCTGGCACGCTGCTCGACCTGGGCAATCTCGCGCTGGGCCGTGCCGCTGTGATGCGTCAGCGGACGCTCGATGGCTTGCCCATCGCGGTCGGCTCGCAGATGCGCCTGTTGGTCGGGCCGAACCAGGAGCTCGCCGCGCGGCAGCTCACGGTCTCCGTCCAGGCGACGCAGACCAGCAACGCCAACGTCTATGCGGGCTTCGTGCAGCCGCTGGTGGAGCCGCTCATCCCGGCCAACCGCTGGTACCTGTTCTCCGATCCGATGGCGGCGCCGGTCTACGTCTACGGCTACCTCAACGGCGCCGAGGGGCCGCAGGTCACCACCGGCAATGTCCAGGGTGTCGACGGCGTCGAGGTGTCGGTGATCTTCGACTTCGGCGTCGGCGCCATCGACTGGCGCGGCGCCTGGTTCAATCCGGGCACCTGATCCCGGCTTCCTTCCAACAACCATGACGACACGCGGGGCGCCCCATCGGGCGCCCTTCGTGTTTCTGAGGAGACCTCATCCCCATGCGCAACTACGTCCAGCCGGGCAACAGCCTGGCCATCGCCGTCCCCTATGCGGGCGGCATCCTCTCCGGCCAGGGCGTTCTGGTCGGCGCGCTGTTCGGCGTCGCCGCGGTCGACGGCGCGCAGAACGCCATTATCGAGGCCGCCACCCAGGGCGTGTTCGACATTACCAAGGAACCCGCGCTCGCCATCACCGCCGGCGCCCGCGTCTTCTGGGACAACACCAACCGCCGCATCACCACCACCGCGACCGGCAATTTCCAGGTCGGCATCGCCAGCCTGGCGGCGCTGGCCGCCGACACCACCGTCCGGGTCTGGCTCAACCGCGTCCCGGCGATCGGCACGTGAGCGTCGATCCGAAGGCCACGCGGGGCTATCGCAACCGCAACCCGGGGAACATCGAGCATGTCCCGGCCAACAAATGGCAGGGGCTGGCCGATCCGCCCTCGGACGGGCGCTTCTGCCGCTTCACCAGCCATGAGTTCGGCATTCGCGCGCTGGCGGCGCTGCTGGTCACCTACCAGGACCGACACAAGCTGCGCACGCCACGTGCGATCATCGAGCGGTGGGCGCCCAAGGTGGAGAACGACACCGCGGCCTATGTCGCAGTGGTGGCGCGGCGGATCGGCGTCGGGCCCGAGGATGCGATCGACCTGCATCGGCACGATCACCTACGCCCGCTGGTCGAGGCGATCATCCATCATGAATGCGCCGGGCTCACCTATCCGGCCGCGGTGATCGACCGGGCACTCACGCTCGCGGGTGTCCCTCCAGCGCAGCCCGCGACTCTGCGGGAGGTCGCAGCGGTCACCGGCACCGGCCGCGGCGCGGTGCTGGTGGGTGCGGCGGGCATCGCCACCGCCGTGGCGCAGGCCGCGCCGGCGATCAAGGCGCTGGGCACGCTCGCGCCCGCCGTCGCCATCGCGGTCATTGTCGCCGCGGTGGTCGGCGTGCTCGCCTGGCGACTTCGGCGGCCAGCGTGAGTGCCTTCGCCGCGGCCATGGCTGCGCTGGCAGCGGATCCGAACATCGGCGTGGATGCGAGCTATCGCGCGGGCGGGACCGGGGCGCCGGTCCTGCTCCGCGTGGTCCGCTCGGCGCCGGACCGGCTCGCCGACGCTTTCGGCACCAGCGTCATCCAGGCCAGCGATGTCCTGACGGTGGCGCTCGCCGTGCTGCCCGCCGTGGACGCGGACGACACCTTCACCCTCGGCGCCGACACCCTGACCGTCCAGCACGCCGAGCGGGACGCGGCCGGCATCGCCTGGCGCGTCTTCTGCCGCCGATAGGAGCACCGCCATGATCGATCCCGAGCGCATCGGCGGCATCGTCGGCGAGGCACTGCTCGCCGGCGCCCTGGGCGCGCTCGGGGCGATGGCGCGCTTCTCCTCCACCGACCGGCCGCTCCTGACCCGCGCCTATCTGCTGCACGCGCTGGCCGGCGGCAGCCTCGGCACTGGGGCCTGGCTGATCGCGCATGCCTTCGAGCTCGATGGCTGGTGGCTCTTCGCGGTGGCCTGGCTGGCCGGCACGCTCGGCTATGCCGCACTGCACGACCTGCTGCTGCGGATCCTCAGCCGCAAGTTCGACGGGCGCTGATCCATGCGGCTCGGCGCCAGCATCGTGGGCGATCTGCGCAAGGTGCTGGCCGATGAGGTGAAGGCGGGCGAGCGCGCGGCCATGGCGGCGATCCGCGCCGAGACGGATCAGGTGAAGGCCGAGCTGCGCCGGCAGGTCACCACCGCCTTCTCGGGCAACGCCCGCGGTATCGCCAATGCCTGGCGGTCGATGATCTTCCCGCGGACCGGGCAGTCGCTCCGGCCGGCGGGGTTGGTTTTCACGAAGGTGCCGAACGTCATCGACGCCTTCGAGCGGGGCGCGCTGATCCGCGCCAAGGGCGGCGGCAAGTTCCTCGCCATCCCGACCGGCTTCAACGCAGCGCGCGGCAGGCGGGGCCGCGGTGAGAAGGGCATGCGCGTCACGCCGGCGCAGATGGTCGCCTCCGCGCAGGCCTTCCTGCAGCCCTTCAAGTCCGGCCGGGGTTTCGTGTGGTGCCTGCCGCTGAGGCAGGGCGAGCAGACCGGGCGGCGGCGGCGCACGCGATTGGTGGCGGGCGGTGTCACAGAGGTCGGCACAGCGAACCGTAAGGGGCGAGAGGCCTGGGCGCGCGAGCTGCTGGAGCAGGGGATGGTGCCGATGTTCCTGCTGCTGCCCCAGGTGAAGCTTGCCAAGCGGCTCGATGTGCGCGGCGCGGCCGAGCGCGGGCTGCGACGGCTGCCAGGGCGCTTTGTCGCCGCATGGGAACGCGAGAGCGGGAGGGCCGCGTGAGCGCGCGCGAGACCGCCATCGCGGCGCTGCACGGTCGGCTGGTCGCGTCGCTCGCCATTCGGAACCCGGCGCCGATCGTGCTGCGCGGCGAAACCATCCCGCAGCGCATTCCTCCCGGTGGCCTGGTCGTGGTCCGCGACGGCGAGACGGTGGAGGAAACAGCCATCCTCTCCCCGCTCGCCTGGCAGGTCGAGCACCGCGCCGAGGTCGAGATCACGGTCGCCGGCGCCACGCCCGCCGCGCGCAACGCCCTGCTCGACGCGCTGCTGGTCGATGTCGCCGCGGCGATCGCTGCCAACCGGACGCTGGGCGGCGCCGTCGAATGGGCACAGCCCGGCAGCGCGTCCTTCGAGGATGTCGAGTTCGAGGGGGCCGCAGCGGCCCGCGCTGCCGCCATCCCCATCACCCTCTGGTTCACCGTCGCCGGCTCGCCGCTGGCCTGATGCCCCTCCAGGAGAACGCCTATGCCCCGTGCCATCGGTGCGAACTGCCGTCTGCTCATGCTGCCCGAGACTACCTACGGCACCGCACCCGGCAGCAACTGGCGGCGCATGCCGTTCCTGTCCTGCGACCTGGGTGCTGAGCAGCCGCTGCTCGACGCCGACGTGATCGGCGTGGGCAGCAACCGCGATCCGGCCGCGCCCTTCCTCGACACGGTGACGGTCGCTGGCCAGGCGGTGGTGCCGGTGGACCTGATCAACATCGGCCACTGGCTGCGGCTGCTGCTGGGCGCGCCGACGACCACCGGCACGACCAACTTCATCCACACTTTCGGCTCGGGTGCCGCCGCGCTGCCGAGCAACGCGATGGAGATCGGCTATCCGGATGTACCGAGCTTCGACGTCTGCACCGGCGTGCGTGCCGACACGTTGGAGATCGACTTCACGCCGACCGGCGCAGCGACGGCGACCTTCGGGCTACTGGGCCAGGGATCCGTGCGCACCGGCGCCACCTCAGGCGGCACGCCGACCAGCGCGGCCTACACGGCATTCAACAAGGCGCAGGGGTCCATCACCCGCAGCGGTTCGGCGCTGGCCCAGGTCACCGGCGCGCGGCTCACCTACGCCAATGGCATGGAGGCGGTGCGCACCATCCGCGCCGATCGCCGCGTCGAGGGCGTGGATCCCGGCATCGCACGCTGCACGGGCCAGATCACCGTGCGCTTCGAGAACACGACGCTGCTCGCCCAGGCGCAGGCCGGCACCTCGGCGGAATTCGCGCTGGCCTTCACCATCGATGCCAACCGCAGCCTGACCATCACCCTTCACGAGGTCTACCTGGCGCTGGCGAAGACGCCCATCGAGGGGCCGGCGGGGGTGGAGGCCAGCTTCGATTTCCGCGCCGCCTTCAACGCGACGGCGACGCGGATGATGACCGCGGTGCTGCGCAATCAGCAGGCGGGGACGGAGTATGCGTGAGGCCAGCAGACGACGAGGGGAGACCGCTTGGGGCGGGGAGCGGACACTTCGCCCTTTGTGACACAACCTGTCGCACGGCTTCGCGCTACGCAGGCGCGGGACCGCGCGACCGTACCTCCTCTGGCGTTTTTACCGACCCTGACGCACCGCTCGGGTTTCGGCCCGTTCCGCAGCAGGTTCTCGAAGTACATCAGAAGCTAGAGCTTTTTGGCGCTGCTGATTTGCTCGCGCGTTATTGTCGATTTTTCGCTTCGCGGCCACTCGACGTTGCCCGCCCACACCAAGTTTCTCGAGTATTTTTTGTTCGAGCCCTGCCTCAAGCCCGCGCGCAACGCCCTTGGATGCCCCGAATATCACAATCGTGCCGGCGATGACTAACACGGACACGAGCGCCTCTTCCAGGCTAACCCCGGGACGAGCTAAATCGAGTAACGTGGCGCTGCCGCCTCCCACTAGAGCTCCAAGCGTTATCCCCTCCAAAGGAGAGGATTTCACCGGTAGCTCAGCGTAATTTACAATTTGAAGCGCTATTTCATTGTAATTATAGGCGTCCGAGAACGATAGGCTGCCTTGAGTAGCGCTTCGAAGATGCCAGACTAAGGCTCCAATAAGAATTTCTGTTCCGCCAGTAGAAAAGCCCCTTAGTGTCCAACTCACTCCATCAGGTTCATTCGCACCATGCTCAAGCTCTGCCTTCAGTTCCGCTAAACCTTCAAAAAAATGTATGTCCGTATCTCGAGATATTGAGATAAAAACTAACTCAGGCAAGTGGGAGGCTTTCGGAAATACTCGGGTTGAAAAGGTTTGTGCAAAATGAGGCGTCTCCGGCAAGCTCCGGGCGACCTCGACTAAAGCGCGAGCGCGTTCACCGTGATCAGAAACCGAGCGCGCAGCAGCAAGGGCTTCGCGCAGCGCGCTTTCGCGCTCATGCGCTGGTAGGTATGATGATAAATTGGCCAAGATGCGAGCACATCCGCTCGCGTCATGAACGGCGCGAGCGGCTGCAAGCGCTTTGCGTAGGACGCTTTCACGCTCCTTCGATGGAACACGAGGGACAAGCTTTTCTAAGATGCGCGCGAGCGATCGCTTATCTTGTAAGTATTGAACCGACTGAATCGCGTCCTCCGCGAGATTTTGTGGCAAGCATGGCGCAATTTTATCAAACAAATTGGCGAGTTCGTTGTTGTCGTAAACATCCGATAAAACTGCGAGCGCCTCACGTAGAACTCTTTCACGCTCTGCATCTGGCAAGTACAAGGCCACCGTAGTCAAAGCTCGAATGCGTTTTTCTCTCTGATATTGGTTTATTGCTCGAGCGGCATTCAGTGCCTCAGTTAATACGGCCTCGCGTTCTGTCTCCGTCAACTGCGCCGCCAGTGCCGCCAGAGACAAAGATCTAAGCTCCTCATCGGCGATTGCGTGGGCGGTGTCGAGTTCGGCTCGCAGGAGGAGTTGCTCACCACGTAATACGGTATCGCGCTCATCTTCCGGAAGCAGATGAACTACAGGGACCAAGATCTCAGTTCGAATCTTCTCCGATGATATCTCACGCGCAGCATTCAATAGCGCAGGCAAGACGGCACTTCGCTTCACTTCCGAGACGTGCAACGCGAGTGAGACTAAGAGCCGCGCTCGCTGTGCCGGGTCGGAAAAGCTTTCAGCAGCAGCACGTGCGTCGTCTGTTAGTGTATCTGCAAGGACGGGGAGAAAATTTGCTAGCGTGAATTCTCGCTTAAGATCGTCTACTATCGTACGGGTAGAAGCTAGCGCTTCAAGCAAAACCGCTTCGCGCTCTGGCGCTGGCAGGTTGGACGCGAGGGCAGCCAAGGCCCGGGCTCGGCCTTCCAGGTCAGAAATTGCGCGGGCAGCGGAGAGCGCTTTGTCCGTCAGTGTGGAAGATATTATTTGGCCAAGGACGGCCAGGGTGCGAGCGCGTTCCGCTTCATCGGCGATTGAGATAACAGCGGCTAGCGCGTCTGCGATAGCGGACTCACGGTCAGCAAGAGACACAGCTACCTCGCTCCCTTCGCCGTCGAAGAAATGTGTGCTTACCGAGCTTGGCATACATCCCGTTGTTTGACAGCAAGGAGTGGGCTCCTGCTCCAGCTTTCGCAGGCCAGCTTCGAAGCGGTAGGCGTGCTTGAAGGTCAGCTCCGGGTCGAAAGCGGCCTTCCTCCTCGCTTTTGCCGCCCGCCTTTGACCATCGCGCAGGACTGGACGGCCTAGCGGCACAGGGGAGGTCGAGCCCCACCGCACTGCCTCTACCGCTTCGGTGTGGCCCCGCTCATCACCGACGATCACGCAAATGGAGAACCCAATGCTCACCCTCGACCTCCCGGTCGAGCCGTACTGGCTCGACCTGCCGCGCGGTGTCCGCGTCGAAATCCGCCCCGTCACCACCGCTGTCATGGCCGCGGCCCAGGCCGGCTCCGCCCGTTGCCTCGGCGTGTTGCGGGCTGCGGAGGCCGACCTCGACCCCGACATGGCGCGCGGCCTGGCCTTCGCCTTCCTGGTCAAGGCGCTCGCCCGCCACGCCGTCACTGCCTGGGAGGGCGTCGGCGACGCCGCCGGCAAGCCGCTGCCACTCTCCCACGAGGCCGTCGAGCGACTCATGGACATGGACGAGATGGCCGCCGCCTTCTGGGATCGCGCCACCGGTCCGGTCGCCGCCGTGGCCCTGGAGGGAAACGGCTGAGGGCTCGGGCCGAATGGCACTTCGGCCAGGGCCCTGATTATTGCCGCGGCTGCGCGGCGCTCGATCGCGACTGCGGCCTGGCCTGCCCCTACGCCGCGCATGCCCCTACCAGCGTCGAGGGCGCTGCAGCCTGGTCCGCCGGCACCACCTGCGCCACGGCGACAATGGCGGGCCTTGATCTCGACATGCCGGCGGCGCTGATCACCGCCCGCGAGATGGGCGCGTCCGGCTGGGCCGGGGCCGAATTGCTGCTGGCCATGCGCATGGGCCTCGCCGCCGGCAGCGCCGCGCGGCGCTCTGATCCGCCCGGGCCCTGACCACCCGACCAACGCAGGAGGCGTGACGCATGGCGGATAGCACGCGCCGCGTCTCGGTCCGGCTGTCGCTGGACGACGCCGCCCGGGTCAAGCAGGAGCTGCGCGAGGTCGGCGAGACCGGCCAGCGCTCCCTGGAGCGCATCCAGGGCGGCGCCGACCGCGCCTCCCGCGCGCTGAACCTGCTCGAAGTCGCCGTCCGCGGCGTGCAGATCGCCGGCCTTGCCGCCGGGCTACGCGCCGTGGTAGTCGCGGGTGACGCGTTCACTCAGTCCATGGGCCGGCTCAACACCGCGCTCGGCTCCGTCGAACGTGCCGGCGAGATCTACAACCGGCTGTACCGCGACAGCCTGCAGACCGGCGTCGCCGTGCGCGAGAGCGTCGATGCCTTCGCTCGCTTCTCGATCGCTGCCCGCGAGATCGGCGCCACCTCCGACCAGGTCGCCACGCTGGTCGGCGGGCTGCAGCGCATCGCCATCGCCTCCGGCGCCAGTCAGCAGGAGATCGCCTCCTCCACCCAACAACTGGCGCAGGCGCTGGCCTCGGGCACGCTCCAGGGCGATGAGCTGCGCTCGATTCTGGAAGGCCTGCCCACGCTCGCGCAGGCGCTCGCCCGCGAGCTTGGCGTCTCCATCGGCGAGCTGCGCAAGCTCGGCTCCGAGGGCAAGCTCACCGCCGACACGGTCTTCCCGGCACTGCTGCGCGCCGTCGAGCGGCTGAACGGCGAGTTCGAGCGCGCCCCTTTGTCCGTGGGCCGCGCCTTTGGCCAGCTCACGGCCGCGGCCGACCAGTTCTTCGCCCGGCTCGACCAGGCCATCGGCCTGTCCAACGCGCTCGCGCGTGCACTGTCCGGCGCAGCGCGCGTGCTGGACGGCGTGCGCCGCGGCTCGGGTCTGCTGCTCCCCTCCGAGCAGGAGGCCGACCGCCGCGCCCAGGCGGAAGCCCTGCGCGCCCAGATCGCCCGCCTCGAGGCGGAGAATGACGGCCGCGACAGCCTGCGCTCCCAGCCCCGGCGCGGCTCCATTCGCGGGGGGCTGGTCGGCTACGAGGACCGCGTCCGCCGCCTGCGCGAGGCCGAGGCCGCGGGCGGCATCACCGCCGCCGATCGGAACCAGCTGGAAACGCTCGCCCTCCGGGAGCGCGACGAGGCGCTGCGCCGCATCGAGAGCACCACCCGCCGTGTGGCCAGCATCCCGCGACCCGACCGCGAGGCCGAGCGCGAGATCAACGACATCATCCGCGAGCGCGAGCGGCTGATCCAGAACAACGAGAACGCCCAGGAGCGCTACACCCGCCGCCTGGAAACCCTCGGCCGGCTGGTGGAGCGCTCCGAGCGCATCGGCCGGCCCATCCCCGACGAGACCGTCTCGCGCGAGGCCAATGCCGCGCTGGAGGA
Organism: Acetobacteraceae bacterium; assembly: GCA_027487385.1. GTDB lineage: Bacteria > Pseudomonadota > Alphaproteobacteria > Acetobacterales > Acetobacteraceae > Roseococcus. Next base: position 15,341 of record JAIYDS010000151.1, read on the forward strand.
GCTGGAGCGCAGCCAGCAGCGCGTCCAGCAGGCCACGGAGCGCACCAGCAACACGGCGCGCGAATTGGGTCTGACCTTCTCCTCCGCCTTCGAGGACGCGATCATCAAGGGCGAGAGTTTCTCGAAGGTGCTGCAGGGTATCCTGCAGGACATTGCCCGCATCGTGGTCCGCCGCACCATCACCGAGCCGCTCGGCACGGCGGTGACCTCCAGCCTGGCCGGCTTTGACTTCGGCTCGATCTTTTCCGGCATCGGCTCGGCGTTGGGCGGGCTGTTCCGCGCCGAGGGCGGGCCGGTGGCGGGCGGCCAGCCCTATATCGTCGGCGAGCGCGGCCCGGAATGGTTCGTGCCGAACCGCAACGGCATGGTGCTGCCCAATGGCATGGCGCCAGGCGGGCCGGTGATCAACCAGAGCATCACCATCGATGCGCGCGGTGCCGATGCCGGGGTCGAGGCGCGGCTGCGCGTGCTCTCGGCGCAGATCGTGCGCCAGGCGAGTGCCGCCACGCTCGACGCCATCCGCCGCGGCGGCACCGCCACCTCCATCGTGCGGGGATAGTGGTCATGACGGTGTCAATCGGCGTCCAAAAAGGACCCCTTATCGGCGTCCAAAAGGGACCCCCCTTTCCATCGCGCTTCGCCCCGCGGTGTTGCCCGGCGCGGAGCCGTAGGCGCAGCGGCGGGCCACACCGCGGGGCGGCCCTCCTTCACACCCTGTTCTTGAACCGCCAGCTCTCGTTGCCGGTCTCGACGATGTCGCAGTGATGGGTCAGCCGGTCGAGCAAGGCCGTCGTCATCTTCGCGTCGCCGAACACGCTCGGCCATTCGCCGAACGCCAGGTTGGTGGTCACGATCACCGAGGTCTGTTCGTACAGGCGGCTGATCAGGTGGAACAGCAGCTGTCCGCTGGACTGCGCGAATGGCAGATAGCCCAGCTCGTCCAGCACGACGAAATCCATCCGGCCGAGATACTCCGCCATCCGGCCCTGGCGGCCCGCGCGCCCTTCGGCCTCCAGCCGGTTCACCAGGTCCACCACGTTGAAATAGCGGCCCCGCACCCCGCCCCGGATGCAGGACCGAGCGATCGCGATCGCCAGATGTGTCTTGCCCGTCCCGGTGCCGCCGACCAGCACGACATTGCGCTGATGCGCCACGAAGTTTCCCCCCGCCAGGTCACGCACCAAAGTCTCGTTGATCGGCGTGCCGTCAAAGGCGAAGTCATCAATGTCCTTCGCCAGGGGCAGCTTGGCGATGGTGATCTGGTAGCGGATGGAGCGCGCCTGCTTCTCCGAGATCTCCGCCGTCAGCAGGTCACCCACGATGCGCGCAGGCTCGTGCTGGCGTTTCACCGCCGTGCCGATGATCTCATCGAACGCCGCCTTCATGCCATACAGCTTCAGATCCGCCATCGCGGTCAGGATCTCGGAACGCTCCATCACAGATTTCTCCTCAGGGTGTCGTATCGGGCGCAATCGGCCGTGGGCGCGTGCGTCAGCCGCAGCGCGTCGGGCGTCAGGATGGTGAGCGGCGCCGCAGGCTCGCGCTGCCGGGCCAGGACGTTGAGGACGACATCGGCGGAGTGGACGCCCTCGCGCAGAGCTTCCAGGCAAGCAGCCTCGACCGCGGGCAGCCCGTCGTTCAGCACGGCCGCGAGGATCGCCACCATCTGCCGGTCGCCATCCGCGCTGCCGGATAGCTTGCGGCGGATCCGCTCCAACCCGGCGGGCAGCAGCCAATCCTTGAACGGAGCGCCATTGCGCAACGCGCCGGGTTTGCGCGCCAAAACAGGGACATAGTGCCAGGGGTCGAACACCGTCTGCTCCCGGCTGAAACACCGCGGATGCTCGCCGACGGTCTGCCCGGCCTGGCGCAACTCGATCTTGTCGGCATAGGCCCGGATCTCCACCGGCCGCCCGACCGCATGGGCTGAGACCGAGTAGCGATTGTTGTCGAACCGAACCAGGCAGGTCTTGGACACCGACGCTGACACGGCGTGGAAACCGTCGAACCGCCCGCCATAGGGCACCAGGCTCGGACGTTCGGCCTCGAACATGGACCAGATCGTCTGGTCGCGGATCTCGGGATGCCGATGCGCCCGGGCGTAGGCGACGCATTGATCCAGCAACCAAGCGTTCAGTTCGTCATAGCTCTTGACCCGGACCCGCGGCGTGAAAAACCGCTCGCGCACCAAGCCGACCTGGTTCTCGACCTGGCCCTTCTCCCAGCCCGAGGAGGGCGTGCAGGCCACCGGGTCCACCAGGTAGTGGCTGCACATCTGCAGGAACCGCCGATTATAGGCTCGCTCGCGGCCGACAAAGATCGTGTCCACCGCGGTTTTCATGTTGTCGTAGATGCCGCGTGTGCAGGCACCCTTGAAGAATGCGAAGCCCCTGTCGTGGGCGTCGAACACCATTTCCTGCGTCTCACGCGGATAGGCGCGGGCGAACAGCATGCGGCTGTGGCACAGACGCAGATGCGCCACCTTCACCGTGACCGTGGCACCGCCAATCAGCACGACCTCATGGCTCCAGTCGAACTGGTAGGCCTCGCCCGGCGCGAAACTCAGCGGCACGAACGCGTCCGAGGTCGTCGCCACGCGCTCGCGGCCCCAGCCTCGGGCGTAGCGGCGGACGGCGTCATAGCCGCCTGCGTAGCCCAGGCCGCGTAACGCTTCGAATAGCCGGATCAGGGTCAGCCGCTCACGGCTCGCCTTGCCCTCGTTGGCCGCAAGCAGCCCGTCGAGCGTCTCCCGCCATGCCCCCAGCCGCGGCATCGGCTGCTCGTCACGCTCATAATGAAACTCGGTCGCCTCAGACCGGATCACCTTGCGCACGGTTTTGCGCGACACCCGCAACTCGCGGCAGATCGCCTTGATCGATTTCCCCTGCACAAAATGGGCCCGGCGGATCCGCGCAATCGTCTCCACAACAAACATCCGAATCCGGCCCCCGCTCATCACGAGAGCCAACGTGAACCCCATCGCCAGGGGGGTCCCGATTGGACGCCGATAACCCCGCTAACGGGGTCCCTTTTCCACGCCTATTCACA
>JAIYDS010000230.1 GCA_027487385.1 Acetobacteraceae bacterium
CAGCGCCTTTCAGGAGAGCGGGGCGGGCGTGCTGAACCTGGATGTGGCCTCGGGATCGAGCACGGTGGCGGCGCTGACGCCGGCGGTCGAGGTGGGCGGACGTGTGAACTTCGCCAATGGCGTGGTGATGCGGCTGTTCACCGCGGCGGGGGTGAGCCTGCTGAGCGACGGGCGCTGGAAGCAGGAGAGCCGCCTCGCGGCCTCGCCCACGGGCGCGCGGTTCGAGACCTCCGTGCGGACGGACCAGGTGGTGGGGCGTGTGGCGGTGGGGGCGCAGCTCTTCGCGACGAACCGGCTGGAGATGCGGCTGCAATATGAGGGCGAGTATAGCCAGAACCTGACCGGGCATGGCGGGTCCGTCTCGCTGGCCTATCGGTTCTGAGGGGGGGCGAGGCGGCGATGACCGCCGCCTCGCCGGGCCGCCAGGGGTCGGAATTCCGCTCCGTGGCCAAAGGGCTGGTTGCCTCGTTCGCGCCAACTGCGATTGACCATGTCCCATAAGTCCGGCTGCGCAGAAGGGGGGAAATGACGCGCCGGGGCTGATCGGTCTGGGCCCGCCGCGTTTGCGGGATGGTTGGCGCGGGCGGCCAGCTTCGGAGGCCTGCGAAGCGGCATTTCCGCGGCCAGCCATGCGCGTGGCCCGGCGAGATCCTGGCGCCAGGCCTCCCGGGTCGCCATCCGAGCCCGGTCATCACGTCAGGGACAGGAGGCCAGCATGGACAACACCATCCTCGTTTGCTGCCTCCTATGGCGGATCGACCCGTGGCCCGGCACGGCCGTTCACTTTCGCCACCCAGGCCTGCACGTCGCCCCTGGCCAGCCAGCCCGTCACCGCCTCGGATCGCAGCCAATTCACGTGACCTGCCCGTTCGCCACCAGAGCGCAGGTGCGCGGCATGCGGGGCGTTCCTGGCTCCCGGGGCTGGTATCAGTTCTGATGCGTCGCCTGTCCGCAAGGGCGTCTGTCCCGCGCGATGGCGGTAGCCTGCGGCTTCCAGCAGCACATCCTGCATGCCTTCAGCGGCGAGCCAGGGCATGTGCAGCACGGTTGAGATCAGGCGCCCAAGAGGGCCTTCGGCGGGAAGGCGCTCGCATCTTCACCCCGGCGCGCGCGCATCCGACTGAGCTGGCCGAGCCAAAGCCTCATTTGTGGGCTGGAGATTTGCTCGCCCGAAACGCCAGGTTTTCTCTGAGATGCTGGCTCCGGCGGTAGGATTCGAACCTACGACCAACGGATTAACAGTCCGCTGCGCTACCGCTGCGCCACGCCGGATCACCATGAGCGGGGAACTAGCAGGGCATCGGAGGGAGCGCAACCACCCCTCAGCCCTCGCGGATCAGACGAACATCCACCTCGCGCTCCACGAAGCCCCATTCGGCCGAGGCGCGCAGCCGCAGCAGCATCTCCTCGAAGGCCGCCTCATGCTCGGGCGCGAATTCGAACCAGGTGAGGAAATCGAAGGGCTCGCCCAATTCCCGCCCGTGATGCAGGCGGCGGGCGATGGCGGGCAGGTATTCCATCCCGATCGCGATGTGGCGGGATTGTTCCTCCAGGATGGCCCGGCGCTCATCCTGCGCCAGCGCCCACCAGGCCTCGCTCTTGCGGATCGGGATCAGCGCGGCACGGCGCGCTTCCGGGCGGGAGAGGCCAGCCTGGCGCGCAACCAGCGAATCGGCCTCACGCCGCTCGGTGTAGCGCATGTTCCCGGTGCTGGCGCGCAGCGTCCAACGGGCGGCTCCCGCGGGCGTCGCCGCACCCTCCAGCATGGCGAGCCGCGCGGCCGGGGGCAGGGATTCGCCGATCACGGGCAGGATCCGCTCGATGCGCCAAGGGCCGGATTCGCCGCCGCGGAACTGAACCATCAGGGGGGGTGGCATGGCCGGTCTCCTCTCATGCAGCGCCCAAATCCGAGCAAGAATTGCGCCTCACTCCCGCGGCAGGCCGGACCAGCCCCGCAGCCGAAGCCCGAGCCAGGCGCCGGGCAGCGCCGCCGCCAGCCAGACCAGCCCATGCAGGCTGCCCGAGGCGGTGCCGCTGATGAAGGCGCCGATGTTGCAGCCATAGGAGAGCCGCCCGCCCACCCCCATCAGCACCCCGCCCAACGCGGCCGCGATCACGCCCTGCGTGCCGATCGGGATGCGGTGCCGCATCCGCCCCGCACCCGCCGCGGCCAGCAGCGCGCCCAGGAACATGCCCACATCGGTGACGGCCGTGACATGGCCGAGCCAGGGGCCCTGCAAGGCCTCGGCCGCGTGGCTCGCCAGCCAGTAATCGCTGGCCCCGGCATCCAGCCCCAGCACCCGCAACGCCTTGGCGCCCCAGACCGTGAGCCCGAAGGTGATGCCCCAGGGCTCCCGCGCCAGCAGGAAGATCACGCCCGCCAGCGCCGCGATCAGCGCGGCGTGCCGAAAGGGTGCGGCGGAGAGCGGCGGTGCCCGCCGCAGCAGCAGCACGGCCAGGGCCAGAAGCAGCGCCTCCATCACCAGCACGCCGCCCCAGGGGCCGAAGGCCTCCAGCAGGTCGAAGCTGCCCAGGCTCGGCAAGCGCGCCTCCAGCCCGGGTGCGATGAGGCTGCCCAGCACCCCACCCAGGCTGAAGAAGGGCAGCGCCACCAGCATGCGGCGCGAGCCCTCGCCGGCGGCGACCACGGCACCGGAGGCGCAGCCATTGGTCATCTGCATGCCAAAGCCCATCATCGCCGCGCCCAGCACCAGCGAGAGGTTGATGGGCGCCACATAGCGCGTGTAGCTCTCATCGGCGGCGGCCAGGGGCAGGATCAGCGGCAGCAGCAGCGCGGGCATGACGAGCGAGGCCGCCATGGCACGCCCATCGCCCGCCAGCAGGAATTGCCGGTAGCCGCCGGCGAAGCCGAAGCCCACCCGGACGAAGACGGCCCCCAGCGCCACCGCCGTCAGCAGCAGCCCCAGCCGCCGCGCATCGCCCTCGCCCACCACATGCACCAGCAGCGCGAAGAGGGCGGCAAGCCCGAGCAGCGCCGGGACGCGGTCACGCATCCGGCCAGCGCCACAGCACCAGCGGCCAGAGCAGGATCAGCCCCGGCAGCAGCAGGGGCCGGAAGGCATGGGCGCCGCGCGCGGCCGGCGTCGCGCGCTCGATGGCGCGGAACAGGAAGACCAGCGCCACGGCCAACCCCGCCGCGCCATAGGCGGCGAGCCCGGCCAGCAGCAGCCGCGCCGCCTCGCCGCTCATGGCTCAGCCCAGGTAGTCATGCGCCACCTCGCCCAGTTCCAGCGTGAGATCGGCGATGAGATGCGCGGCCGAGAGCACCTCCAGCACCGGCAGCGCCGCCACCGGCGCCAGCGCATGCGGCGCCAGCGAGAGGGCCGCCGGGCCGGTCCAGCCGCCACGCAGCGTCACATCCGAAAGCCGGTAGCGCACCAGTTCGCAGATGCGCGGCCGGCCATCCACATGCGGGATGATCTTGAGAAGAAAGCCCGGTTCGGCCAGCGCCGCGCGCAGGCTCTCCTCGGGCAGGGCACGGTGCTTGTAGCCCATGCTGGCCGTGGCCACGCGCACGCCGCCCACATCGAGCGTGCCCACCAGCGTGTCCCGCTCCACCCGCAGCACGGGGGCGGCGAGCTTCTTCGGAAAGCCCCAGAGCTCACGCCCACCGGCGATGGGCGGGTCGTCATCCAGATACATCGCATGGACATAGCCGCCATGCTGCGCGCCCAGCCGCACGGGAATCACCTGGCCGCTTTCCGTGTAGTCGCCGAAGCCCGTGCTGTCCGGCATGCGGATGAACTCGTATTTCACGATGGGCTCATCCGCCACCAGGGGCTTGGGCACCACCCGCGCCAGCGCCTCGGGGTCGGTGCGATAGGTGATGATGAGGTATTCGCGGTTCACGAAGCGATAGGGCCCGGGCGGATAGGAGGGGCTGGTCAGCGGCATGGCAAAGGCGCGGGCGCGCACCTGATCCGGCGTCATGCGCCATCCTCCGTCTCAAGGTAGTCATGGATGACGCTGCCCAACGCCAGCGTCACATCGGCGATGATGTGGGTGGCACCCAGCACCTCCCGCACCGGCAATTCCGCGACCGGCGCCAGGGCATGCGGCAGGAGCTGCAAGGTGCCCGGGCTGCGCCAGGCGCCCTTCACCGTGACGTCGGTCAGATGGATGCGCACCAGTTCGCAGATGCGCGGGCGCCCATCCACATGGGGGATGATCTTGAGCACCACGGCGGGCTCGGCCAGCAGGCGCGTCGCCTCACCGGCCGGCAGGGCCTGGTGCTTGAAGCCCATGCTGCCCAGCGCGACGGGAAGGGGCCCGAAATCCAGCCGCCCCACCAGCGTATCCCGCTCCACGGCCAGGCCCGGCCGCGCCAGCTTCTGCGGGAAGCCCCATAATTCGCGCCCGCCCGCGATCGGCGCATGGGCGTCGAGATACATGGCCTGCACATAGCCCGCCGCCATGCCATCGGGCAGGCGCACGGGGATGATCTGCGCCGCGCCCTGATAGGCGCCGAAGCCCGTGCCATCGGCGATGCGCACGAATTGGAAGCGCACCCTGTCGCCCAGGGGCAGCAGCGGCTCGGGCACCAGCTCGCGCAGCTTCGCCGCATCGCTGCGGTATTCCAGCGTCAGATATTCCCGCCCGATGAAGCGATAGGGCCCCAAGGGGTAGGAGGGGCTGGTGCGCGGCATGGCGAAGGCGCCATCGCGCAATTCCTCCGGCTCCATCAGGCCGTCTTTCGCCGCTTCAGGGGGGTGACGATGGGCGGATCGGCCTCCTCCTTTGGCTCCGCCAGAACCCGCTTGGCCGCCGCCGCCACATCGAAGGTCCGCGCCCCCAGCTCCGCCGGCATGGGCGCCAGCCAGGGCGAGGCCTCCAGTGTCTGCCGGGCATCCGCCAGGCCCTGCGCCCAGCGCCGCTCCATCGTCGCGCGGCTGAACTCGTAATCCTTGGCCTGACCTTGGGCCGCATCGCTGCGATGGATCAGCTGGACGATGTCCATCGTCGTCACGCAGCCGAAATTATAGAGGTAGCGCCCCTCCGGCGTGTCGCGCAGGGCCGGGGGCAGCTTGTCCCACAGCGTGTTGATGTTGTGCCGCAGGTCATGCTGCAGCCGCAGCGTGTCCGTCGCCGCCCGGGTGCGGCTGGAATAGCGGATATCCTTCTCGCGCTCCTGCACCGCCTCGATGGTCTGGGGCAGGGTGCCGCGCGCCGGAAACAGATCCACCTGGAAACACAGGCGGGAGCGGCGGGGGATCTTCTCCACCACATATTGCAGCGGCGTGTTGGAGACGAGGCCGCCATCCCAATACATCTCGCCATCGATCTCCACGGCGGGGAAGCCGGGCGGCAGGGCGCCGCTCGCCATGATGTGCTCGGGGCGGATGATGGTCTCGGAATTGTCGAAATAGACCATGTTGCCGGTGCGGACATTCACGGCACCGATGCTGAAGCGCATCTCCCGCGCATTGATGCGGTCGAAATCCACCAGGGCTTCCAGCGTGCCGCGCAGCGCCTCGGTCTCATAGAAGCTCACGCGGCTTTCGCCGAAGAGCCAATAGGCGGCGGGGCGCGGGCGGAAGAAGCCGGGCTGGCCCAGCATGAGGGCGCGCAGGGCCGCGGCCGGGCGATGATCGCCGAAACTCGCCAGCGAGGTCTCCACCCAATCCGCCCAGAGCGAGGGCGGCGCCGTGATCGTCTCCCAGAAGAGCCGCAGCCGCTCGACGCGGTGCTCCGGCGCATTGCCGGCGATGATGGCGGCGTTGATGGCGCCGATGGAAATGCCGGCCACCCAGTCGGGCAGGTAGGGGCTTTCGGCCAGGGCCGCATAGACGCCGCCCTGGTAGCTGCCCAGCGCGCCGCCGCCCTGCAGCACGAGGGCGACCTTCTTGTCGTAGCTGGCCGGGCGCGCGGGGATGGGGTGCTTCGTCGCGATCATCGGGGCTCTCCTATTCCACCGGTTCGGGGCAGGATCGGGCGCGGTTACGGGATGTTCCCGTGACATCTCCGGCCGCTTCCAGCCGCTGGTGCAGCGCCTCCCGCGCGCGGTGCAGGTTCACCTTGATGGCGCCGACGGAGCGGCCCGTGGCCTCGGCCGCGCTGCGCAGATCCATCTCGCCGATCGCCACCACCTCGATCGCCTCGCGCTGGGCGGGTGGCAGGGTGGCGATGAGCGCCGCCAGCGAATCGGCCAGCAGCCCGCCGCTCAGCACCCCATCTGGCCCGCCGCCGGTTTCCGAGGCCGGCCCCCAGGCCTGGTGCAGCGCGCGCACCGCCAGCAGGCGGCGATCCTCGCGCATCGAACGGCGCCAGCGGTCGCGCGCGCAATGCTGGGCGATGCCGACCACCCAGGGCAGGAAGGGACGGGCGGGGTCGTAATTCTCGCGGCAGCGATGCAGCGCCAGCAGCGCCTCCTGCACCACGTCATCGAGGTCGGCCGGCGGGACGCCGCGGTTGCGCGCCACCTGGCGCAGCAGCGGCGTGATCTGGCGCACCAGCGTGGCATAGGCCCGGGGGATACCCGCCTGGACCGAGCGCATCAGCTCATCCAGCGCCTGCGCCCTGTCCTGTGCGGCGGTCCGGCTCAGCCGGGGTTCCGCCGGCCGCAGCTTTGCGCGGTCCATTTCCATTGTGTTCAGCCCTTTCTCAACCAGAAGGTCAGGCTGGCTGACGGGGCCCCGCGCTCTCTAGGAACATCCCGCGTGGTTTGTTGGAATTCCGGACAAAGACGCTGGGCGGCGTGGTCAGTGCCGGCCGGGAACGGGAATGAGCGCGCCGGTCACCCCCCCGGCCGCCTCGGAGAGCAGGAAGGCGATGACCCGGCCCACGGATTCGGGCTGCACCCAGAGGCTCGGATCGGCATCGGGCATGGCGGCGCGGTTCTGCGGCGTGTCCAGCGTGCCGGGCATCACCGCATTCACCCGCAGGCCGGTGCCGCGCAACTCATCGGCATGGCTCTCCACCAGCCGCAGCACGGCGCTTTTGGAGGCGGCATAGGCGGCCATGCCGCCGGGCGCCTTCAGCGCGGCCAGCGCGCCCACGGCGCAAAGGCTGCCTTGCCCCATGCTCCCTGGGGTGGGGGGCCGCATCGCCGCGATGCCGGCGCGGAAGATGTTCACCGTGGTGAAGAGGTTGATCCGCAGCATCGCCTCCCAGGCGGCTGGCGTGCCCTCGGCGATGCCATGCATGGCGAAGCCGCCCACGGTATGGGCCACGCCGTCCAGCCGGCCGAATCGGGCCATCACCTGGCCCACCCCCGCCTCGCAGGCCGCCGGATCCAGCAGGTCGAGCCCCGGCAGGGCCAGGTGCCGCGCGGGATCGGGCACGGCGGCGCCCAGCAGGCTGGCCGCATCCCCCGCGCGATCCACCGCGACCAGGGCGACATCCTCGGCCGCGAGTGCCGCCAGGGTGGCGCGGCCCAGATTGCCGGCGGCGCCGGTCACCAGGATCACGCGGCGGGGTTCAGGGGTCATGGGAATCTCCGGAATCGGAATCGGACCAGCGCGAGAGCAGGCCCAGGGCGGGGAAGAGCAGCAGGGCCGGCCAGGGCCAGGGCAGCGGCGCCTGGCTCAGCAGCGCGGCGGCAAGGAGGAAGGGCGCGAGGCGCCTCACGCCGGCGGCTCGGCGCGGAAGACGAGCAGGCGGCCGAGCCGCTCCACCTGACCCTCCAGCGTGACGCGGCGGCCGATGAAGGGGCGCAGTGACGGGGGAAGGGGGCCGCCCTCCGCGCTCGCCAGCAGCAGATGGGCGTGGCCCAGCAGCGGCGAATCGGCGACGAAGACGGCCGGGATCTCGCCATCCAGGCACAGCACCGCGCAGGCGCGATGCGCCCTGCCGATGCCCGGCCGCATGCCATCCGCCGCGCATTTGCCGTCGCAGATTTCCCCGGTGATGCGCCAGCGGCCCAAGGCCTCGCGCGGCGGCGGGGTGGCCGCGCCCAGCGCCACCGGGGGGGCGCCCAGCACCAGCATCGCGATGTCCCCGCGCGAGAGCAGAAAGCCCTCGGCCGTCACGCGCTGGCCATCGAGCAAGGTGAGGTCGCCGGGCGGGCGCTGCTTGCCCTCGCCGGCCAGCAGCAGGCTGCGCGTGGCGCCATTCTCACCCAGGTGCAGCAGCGGATAGGGGCGCAGGGTCAGCACGCCGGTCACGCCCGGCTCGGGGCTGGGCAGGGCGGGGAGGGGGGCCTCGCCGGTGGCGAAGCGCGGCCCGGCGGGGTCCTGCGGGGCGAGGCCGAGGAACAGGCCGAGCGCCAGCAGGGCCACCGGCACGCCCAGCGCCAGGCGGCGCAGCAGGCCGCGCAGATGGGCGGGCGGCCGCTTCGCCCAGCCGACGAAGATTTCCCTCATTGCAGCACCAGGGCGGGCACATGGGTGCCGGGCGGGTTGGGCCGCGGGTCCAGCCAGATCACCCCGCTCACCAGCCGCAGATGATAGGTCGCGATGCGCTCGGTGAAGGGCGGCGGCGAGCAGCCATCTTCCAGCCGGTATTGATAGCCATGCCAGGGGCAGGTGATGCAGCCATCCAGCACCTGGCCCTCGCCCAGCGGCCCATGCTGATGCGCGCAAAGATGGCTCACGGCGGAAAGCCGGCCCGCATGTTTGAAGATCGCCACCTTCTCGCCGCCGGCTGGGCGGACCACCAGGGCGCGGCCTTCCGGGATCGCCTCCGGCTTGCCGGCGATGACCCAGGGCGCCTCCAGCGCGGGGCGGGCGGTGCGGGCATCGGCGTGGGCCTCGCACAGCCCGGCCGCCAGATGCAGCCCGAGCAGCGCGGCCACGGCGAGGCCCAGCAGCAGGGCGAGCGGCAGGGCGCCCGGGTCCTGCAGCCGGCCGAAGGCCAGATGCGCGACGACGGCCGCATAGGCCAGGTAGATCAGCAGATGCAGCCCCTTCCACAGCGCGGGGCCCAGAAAGGCCAGCCAGAAATCATGGCTGGTGGCCGCCAGCAGGATCAGGATGCCGAGCGCCAGGATCCCGAAGGGGATGAAGGCCCGTGGCCCGGGCTCGGAGGTCAGCAGCGCGATGGGCGCGGGGGTGGGGCTGAAGGCGAAATACCAGCCCAGCACCTCCGCCGCATGGGCCAGCGCGACCAGGCAGGTCACCACCCCCAGATGCCGGCGGTTGTAGAGCAGGGGCAGGAAGCGCGGATCCAGCCGGGCCAGCGGGCCGATGGCCAGGGCGAAGCTCAGCAGCAGGAAGGCGCAGCTGCCGAAGGCGCGCATGCGCAGGCTCTGCGCATCGACGGGCGTGGCGCCCAGCATCGGCGCGAGATTCATGTAGGCGCCAAGATAGGCGGCGACACCGGCCAGCAGCGCCGCGTCATAGACCATCTTGGCCCTTGTCCAGCTGACCGGCAGGAAGCGATGGCTCATGGCGGGGCCAGCAGCACGGGGCGTTGCGGGGGCGGCGCCTCCAGAATCTGCCGCAGCGCCAGGCCCAGAACCGCGGGCAGCAGCAGGGCCAGCACCCCCCAGGCCAGGAGATGCGCCCGGCGATGGATCACCCGCACGCGGCTATTCCATGCACCAGCCATGGCTGACGATGAGCGATTGCCCGGTCATCGCCTTGGACTTGGCGGCGGCGAAGAAATGCACCGCATCGGCCACATCCTCGACGGTGGTGAATTCGCCATCCACCGTCTCGCGCAACATGATGTTCTTCACGACATCCGCCTCGGAAATACCCAGCGCCTGGGCCTGCTCCGGGATCTGCTTCTCCACCAGCGGCGTCAGCACGAAGCCGGGGCAGACCACATTGGCGCGCACGCCATGCGCCGCCCCTTCCTTGGCCACCACCTTCGCCAGGCCGATCAGCCCGTGCTTCGCCGCCACATAGGCGGATTTCAGGACCGAGGCCTCCTTCGAATGGACCGAGCCGATATAGATGATGCTGCCGCGGCCCTGGGCGTACATCTGCCGGATGCAGGCGCGGGTGGTGAGGAAGGCGCCGTCCATGTGGATCGCCATCATCTTCTTCCACTGCGCGTAGGGGTAATCCTGGATCGGATGGACGATCTGGATGCCGGCATTGCTGACCAGGATGTCCACCCGGCCGAAGCGGGCGGCGATCTCGGCCACGCCCGCATCCACCATCGCCTCATCCGCGACATCCATCGCCAACGGCGCGGCCTTCAACCCGTCCTCTTCCATCGCGGCGGCGGCCTGCTCGGCGGCGGCGAAGGAGAGATCGGCCAGGATGGCGGTGGCGCCGGCCCCGGCCAGGCGGCGCGCGATGCCGAGGCCGATGCCGCTGGCGCCGCCGGTGACGATGGCGATCTGGCCGTCAAGATCTTGGGGATGCATGGCTCTGCCTTTCCGTGGGGCGCGGCCGCGGGATGAGCGACGCCTCGCGGAGGACATTCTCCGGGCGGCAGCCCAGGGTTACGTCGCAGGGCCCGGGCCGGGCGCTTTCGGGAAAGGGCAGGGGGGATTTGGAGGTCCGGGGCGGAATTGAACCGCCGTAGCAGGTTTTGCAGACCTGTGCCTGACCACTCGGCCACCGGACCCTGTGGGCCGCTGTATCGGGCCACCGCGCCGCCCGGTCAAGGCATGTGCTTTCCGCGGCGCCGGGGGCGGCCTATAACCCTCGGCATGGCCGGCCAGGAGAAGAGCATGCTCGCATTGGATGTGGATTTCGCCCGGGCGCGGCGCTTCATGCGGGACGGGCAGCTCACCCCCAATGGCGTGACCGACCCGCTTCTGCTGCGCGCCATGGACGAAATCCCGCGCGAGCGCTTCCTGCCGCCCGCGATGCGCCCCCGCGCCTACGCCGATGAGGCGGTGCCGCTGGGCGAGGGCCGGGTGCTGCTGGCCCCCATGGTGCTGGCGCGGCTGCTGCAACTGGCGCTGCCCCAGCCGGGCGAGCGCGCCCTCGTGCTCTCGGCCGGCGCCGGCTATGGCGCGGCCGTGCTGGCGCGGATGGGGCTGCAGGTGCTGGGCATCGAGGCCGATGCCGGGCTGGCCGCCGCCGCCCGCCAGGCGCTGGACTTCGCGCTGGAGACGAATCGACCCGAGATCCGGGTGGGCGACCCGCGCCTCGGCGCGCCCGAGGGCGCCCCCTATCGCCTCATCCTGGTCGAAGGCGCCGTGGAGGCCGTTCCTCCCGCGCTGTTTTCCCAGCTGGGCGAGGGCGGCCGGCTGGTCACCATCCGCCGCCCGGCGGGCGGGGTGGGCCGGGGCGTGCTGTTCCGCCGGGCCGGCGGCGCGGTGAGCGAGATCGAGGGGCTGGACGCGGCGGCGCCGCTGCTCCCCGCCTTCCAGCGGGCGCCCGGCTTCGTTCTGTGAGTTTCATTTTGTGACCTGTGGTGCAATGGGCCACGCCCTCGCTATACTCGTGGGGGCCGGTAGAAGGGATATTGGACGGATGCATCTGGGCATGAAGGCAGGATTTCTGGCCACGGCGGCGATGATCGGCTGGGCCGGGGCGCAGGCGCAGGCCCAGACGCTCCAGGAAGCCCTGGCCAGCACCTACAACAACAACCCCACCTTGCTCGCCGCCCGGGCCCAGCTGCGCGGCGTGGATGAGGGCGTGCCCCAGGCCCTGGCCGGCTGGCGCCCCACCGTCGTCATGGCGGGCAGCTATGGCGCGGCCGATGTGCGCACCCGCAGCCAGGTGCAGCAATTCCGCCCCGATGGCAGCTTCTTCTGGCGTGACCCGAACTTCCCGCAATCCACCACCATCCGGCAGGAGCGCAGCCCGGCCACGGCGAGCGTGACCCTGACCCAGCCGATCTATCGCGGCGGCCGCACCACGGCGCAGACCCGCCAGGCCGAGAACCTCGTCCTCGCCCAGCGCGCGCGCCTGATCGCGACCGAGCAGCAGGTGCTGGGCGATGCCGTCTCCGCCTATATCAGCGTGATCCAGAATGGCGAGCTGCTGCGGCTGAACATCAACAACGAGCAGGTGCTGGCCCGCCAGCTCCAGGCCACCAATGAGCGCTTCCGCGTGGGTGAGATCACCCGCACCGACGTGGCGCAGGCCGAAAGCCGCCTTGCCGGCGCCCGCACCGCCCGCACCCAGGCCGAGGGCACGCTGCAGATCGCCCGCGCCACCTTCGAGCGCGTGATCGGCGAGGCGCCGCGCCGCCTGACCAACCCGCAGCCCCTGCAACTGCCGGTGCGCAGCCAGGCCGAGGCCCAGGCCATGGCGGTCTCCAGCAACCCCAACGTGGTGGCCGCGCTGTTCAATGCCGCCGCCTCGCGCGACAATATTGACGTCCAGGCCTCCGCCCTCATGCCGCAGCTTTCGGGCAATGCGCAGGCCTTCCGCAATGACAGCAACCTCGCCCCGCACACGCGGCAGACCGGCGGGCAGGTGACGCTGAACCTCTCGGCGCCGATCTATCAGGGCGGCGCGGAATATGCCGCCGTCCGCCAGGCGCGGCAGGTGGCGCAGCAGACCCTCAGCCAGGTGGATGAGGCGCGGCGCGCCGCCGCCCAGGCCGCCGCCCAGTCCTGGGAGACGCTGGTGAGCGCGCGCGCCGCCGTGACCAGCGTGCGCGTGCAGATCCGCGCCCAGGAGATCGCGCTCGATGGCGTGCAGCGCGAGGCCATCGTCGGCAGCCGCACCACGCTCGACGTGCTGAATGCCGAGCAGGAGTTGCTGAATGCCCGCACCAGCCTGGTGAATGCGCTGGCCTCGGTGGTCACCGGCTCCTATGCGCTGGCGGGCTCGGTGGGCCGGCTCACCGCCCAGGATCTTGGCCTCAACGTCGAATTCTACGACATGACGGCCTATTACAACGCGGTGCGCAACCGTTGGGCGGGGCTTGGCAATTACGCCAGCGCGCCGGCGCCGCGCTGACCATGTCGGGCCAGACAACCCCCGCCGGGGCTGATCCCTCGATGGACGACATCCTGGCGTCCATCCGCAAGATCCTGAACGAGGATGACCCGAGTGCGGCGACGCAACCCGCGCGCCCGCCCGAGGTGATCCAGCTGACGCCCGAGATGATGGTCGCCCCGCCCGAGAGCCTGGCCGGACCGGTGCCCGCGCCCGCGCCCGTGCGGACGCCCACCAACATCATGCAGCCCCTCACCCCCCCCGCGGCGCAGCCCCGGCCCGAACCCGCCCCGCCCGAACCCGTCGCGGTCGCGAAGGCAGAGCCTGCCAAGCCCGAGCCGGCCAGGCCCGAGCCCCTGCCCATGCCCTCCGAGGCCCTGGTGGACCCGCTGGCCGCCGCCGCCGCCGCCGCCGCCCTCGGCCAATTGAGCCGCGCTGTCGCGCAGGAGCGCAGCGCCACCATCTCCCGCGGTGGCCCGAGCATCGAGGATGTGGTGCGCGAGGAGCTGCGCCCCATGCTCAAGGCCTGGCTCGACGCGCATCTGCCGGCGACGGTGGAGCGCCTGGTGCGCGCCGAGATCGAGAAGGTGATGGCCCGCCAGGGCTGAGCTCCGGCGAGGGGCTGATCCGCGCTTTCGGGACTTGACGCGCCGCCCGGCGCGTTGGACCTGTGGCCCATGCTCGACAAGGCCTTCGACCCCGCCTCCCTGGAAGCCCGGCTTTACGCCGCTTCCGAAGCCTCCGGCGCGTTCAGCGCGGATCCGGCGCGCAATGCCGCGCCCTTCACCATCGTCATCCCGCCGCCCAATGTCACGGGCAGCCTGCATATCGGCCACGCGCTGAACAACACGCTGCAGGATGTTCTGGTGCGCTACCGCCGCATGCAGGGGCGCGACGCGCTCTGGATGCCCGGCACGGACCATGCGGGCATCGCGACGCAGATGGTGGTGGAGCGCCTGATCGGCACCGAGGGGCTGACCCGCAAGGGCCTGGGGCGCGAGGCCTTCCTCAAGCGCATCTGGGACTGGAAGGCCGAGAGCGGCGGCACCATCACCCGCCAACTCCGCCGCCTCGGCGCCAGCCTCGACTGGCCGCGTGAGCGTTTCACCATGGATGAGGGGCTCTCCAAGGCCGTCATCGAGGTGTTTGTCCGCCTGCACCAGGATGGGCTGATCTATCGCGACACGCGCCTGGTGAACTGGGACCCGGTGTTCCAGACCGCGATCTCCGACCTTGAGGTCGAGAGCCGCGAGGTGAAGGGGCATATCTGGACGCTGCGCTACCCGGTGGAAGGCCAGGCGGGTCGCTTCATCGAGGTCGCGACCACGCGGCCCGAGACGATGCTGGGCGACACCGCCATCGCCGTGCATCCGGAGGATGCGCGCTTCAAGGATCTCGTCGGCCAGCGCGCCATCTTGCCGCTGACCGGCCGCCTGATCCCCATCGTGGCCGATGACTACAGCGACCCGGAGAAGGGCACGGGTGCGGTGAAGATCACGCCTGCCCATGACTTCAACGATTACGGCGTGGGCCGCCGGCATGACCTGCCCATGCCCTCCGTGCTGGATGCCGAGGCGCGCATCTGGCTGGACGAGATCGCGGCCGATCTGCGCGCCGTGGAGGGCATCGCCGATCCGGGCTTCGTGCGCGGCCTGGCCGGCCAGGATCGCTTCGTGGCGCGCAAGGCCATCCTGGCCGAGCTGGAACGCCTGGAATTGCTGGTGAAGGCCGAGCCGCACACCAACATGGTCCCGCATGGCGACCGTTCCGGCGTGCCCATCGAGCCGCGCCTGACCCTGCAATGGTATTGTGACGCGGCGACGCTGGCCAAGCCCGCCATCGAGGCCGTCGAGACCGGCAAGACCGAATTCGTGCCCAAGCAGTGGGAGAACACCTTCTTCGCCTGGATGCGCGACATCCAGCCCTGGTGCATCTCGCGCCAGCTCTGGTGGGGGCATCGCATCCCCGCCTGGTATGGCCCCGAGGGCAGCGTCTTCGTGGCGCGCGACGAGGCCGCGGCGCAGGAAGCCGCGCGGGCGCAATTCGGCCGCGAGGTGGAACTGACGCGGGATGAGGATGTGCTGGACACCTGGTTCAGCTCCGCCCTCTGGCCCTTCTCCACGCTGGGCTGGCCTGACAGCACCGCCGAACTCCAGAAGCACTACCCGACCGATGTGTTGGTGACGGGCTTCGACATCATCTTCTTCTGGGTCGCCCGGATGATGATGATGGGCATCCACTTCATGGGCGAGGTTCCCTTCAGGCACGTGGTGATCCATGGCCTGGTGCGCGACGAGAAGGGCGCCAAGATGAGCAAGTCGAAGGGCAATGTCCTCGATCCGCTCGAACTGATCGACGCCAATGGCGCGGATGCGGTGCGCTTCACGCTTTGCGCGCTGGCTTCGCCGGGGCGGGACATCAAGCTCTCGAAGTCGCGGATGGAGGGGTATCGCGCCTTCGCCACCAAGCTGTGGAACGCGGCGCGCTTCTGCGAGATGAACGGCATTGCGGCGCAGCCCGGCTGGGATCCCGCCACAGCGACCACGCCGCTGGCCCGCTGGATCCTGGATGGCGCCAACACCGCCGCCGCCGAGGCCGGTGCGGCTCTGGACGCCTTCCGCTTCGATGACTACGCGGCCGCCCTCTATCGCTTCACCTGGAACAGCTTCTGCGACTGGTTCCTGGAATTCGCCAAGCCCGTCCTGAACGGGCCCGATGGCGCCGAGAAGGAGGAGGTGAAGGGCGCCGCGCAGCACGTGCTGGGTGTGATCCTGCGCCTCATGCACCCCGTCATGCCCTTCGTGACCGAAGAACTCTGGACGCAGCTCGGCTATGGCGGCGAGGCAAGCCTGATCAGGGCGCCCTGGCCCGAGGCGACGCCGGTGCGGGAGGCCGAGGCCGCGCGGGCGGAGTTGGACGGCATTGTCCGCCTCATCTCCGAAGTCCGCGCCGTGCGCTCTGAGGTGAATGTGCCGCCCTCGATCAAGACCAAGCTGCTGGTGCAGGGCGCGGCCCCCGAAACCATGGCCCGCGCCGGTCGCTGGCTGGAGGCGATCCAGCGCCTGGCCCGCGTGACGGAGATCGAAACCCTGGACGGCGCCGTGCCCCCGGGCGTGGTCCAGGCCGTGATCGGCGAGGCGACGCTGATGCTGCCGCTGGCCGATGTGATTGATCTGGGCGCCGAGCGCGCCCGCCTGGTGAAGGCCCGCGCTGTGGCGGCGGCCGAAATCTCCAAGATCGAGAAGAAGTTCTCCAATGCCGAATTCATGGCCAAGGCGAAGGAAGAGGTGATCGAGGAAAACCGCGAAAGGCTGGAGAATTTCACGGCCGAAATCGCGCGGTTGGATGCGGCGCTGGGGCGGATTGCCGGATAGAAGAAAAGGGCCTCCGGCGGCTGGGGCCGAGAGGCCCCAGACCCCGGGAGTTTAGCCCAGCAAGGCTTCTACGCTCAGCGTGATGCCGGGTGGGTCCAGGGCCAGGGCGCCGGCGCCCAGGATGGCCGTTTCGATCCGGCCATCCTCCAGCTTGCGGTGATGCAGCACCACGCGCTTGCCCAGATGCACGATGAGGTAGTGCCGCAGCGACGGCAGGCGCAGGTAATCCGCGGCCTTGGTGGTCAGGTCCACGCGGCTGTTCGAGGGCGAGGTGACCTCCACGATGATCACGGGGCAGGGGGCAGCCAGCGCCTCGCCATCCACGGGTTCGCCGCAATTCACCACCACATCGGGCTCGTAGGCTGTGGCCTCGCCGGCCTCAACCGCCACGCCGTCCATCAGCGCCTCACACGGCGCATTTGCGGCCGTCAGCGCCTGGTGCAGCGCGAGCCAGGCGCGCTGCTTGGCGCGTGTGTGCGCCACTCGTTCCGGCGCCATCGCCACCACCTCGCCATCCACGAGCTCGGCACGCCCACGCGGCTGGGCCAGGGCCCAGGCGTAGTATTCCTCGCGCGAAAGACCGGTAGGGAGCGGTTCCAGCAGTTCCGACATATGCTTAGAATACTCCGGCACGGCGCCCTTCGCCACAACTGAAACACCAGGACAACGCCAATGACCAAGTGGGACAAAACCAAGCTGCCGAGCCGCCATGTGACGGTTGGCCCCGAGCGCGCGCCGCATCGCAGCTATTATTTCGCGATGGGCATGACGCGCGAGGAGATCGAAAGCCCGCTCGTTGGCGTGGCCTCCTGCTGGAACGAGGCGGCGCCCTGCAACATCGCGCTCTCCCGCCAGGCGCAGGCCGCCAAGCGCGGCGTGGCGGCGGCCGGCGGCGCGCCGCGTGAGTTCACCACCATCACCGTCACCGACGGCATCGCCATGGGCCACCAGGGCATGAAGTCCTCGCTGGTCAGCCGCGAGGTCATCGCGGATTCGGTCGAGCTGACCATGCGTGGCCATTGCTATGACGCGCTGGTCGGTGTCGCCGGCTGCGACAAGACGCTGCCGGGCATGATGATGGTCATGTGCCGCCTGAACGTGCCCAGCGTCTTCCTCTATGGCGGCTCCATCATGCCGGGCCGCCATCGCGGCAAGGACGTGACCGTGCTCGACGTCTTCGAGGCGGTCGGCCAGCACGCCGCGGGCAACATGTCCGACGAGGAGCTCAAGGAGCTGGAGGAGCATGCCTGCCCCGGCGCCGGCGCCTGCGGCGGCCAGTTCACCGCCAACACCATGGCCTGCATCTCCGAAGTGATCGGCCTCGCGCTGCCCTATTCGGCCGGCGCCCCGGCGCCCGACACCGAGCGCGACGAATACGCCTACAAATCCGGCTTCGCGGTGGTGGACCTGATCCGCAAGCAGCTCCGCCCGCGGGACATCGTGACGCGCAAGGCGCTGGAGAATGCGGCCCGCATCGTGGGCGCCACCGGCGGCTCGACCAACGCGGCGCTGCATTTGCCCGCCATCGCCAATGAGTGCGGAATCGACTTCCCGCTCGAGGAAGTGGCCCGCCTGATGCGCGATACGCCGCACATCGCGGACCTCAAGCCCGGCGGCAAATATGTGGCGCTGGATGTGCACAATATCGGCGGCATTCCGGTCATCATCAAGGCGCTGCTGGAAGGCGGCCTGCTGCATGGCGACTGCATGACCGTCACCGGCAAGACCCTGGCCGAGAACCACAAGGATGTGGTCTTCCCGACCAACCAGGATGTGGTGCGCCCCGTCTCCAACCCGATCAGCCAGATCGGCGGCGTGGTCAGCCTCTTCGGCAATCTCGCGCCCGATGGCGGCATCGTGAAGATCGCCGGCATGGAGAAGCTGCGCTTCGAAGGCACGGCGCTTTGCTTCGACTGCGAGGAAGACGCCTTCGCCGCGGTGGACGCCCGCGCCTACAAGCCGGGCGACGTGATCGTGATTCGCTACGAAGGCCCGAAGGGCGGCCCCGGCATGCGCGAGATGCTGAGCACCACCTCGGCCATCTACGGCCAGGGCATGGGCGACAAGGTGGCGCTGATCACCGATGGCCGCTTCTCGGGCGCCACGCGCGGCTTCTGCATCGGCCATGTCGGGCCGGAAGCCGCCGTCGGCGGGCCGATCGGCCTGCTGAAGAATGGCGACAAGATCGTGATTGATGCCCAGGCCGGCACGATCGACGTCATGCTCTCGGATGAGGAGTTGGCGGCGCGCCGGGCGGAGTGGAAGCCGCGCACGCACAACTTCAATTCGGGCGTGCTCTGGAAGTACGCGCAGACCGTGGGTTCGGCCCGGCACGGGGCGGTGACGCAGCCCGGCGCCAAGGCCGAGACGCATATCTACGCGGATATCTAGCGTCCGATCGCCTTTGGTGGCTTCACCAAAGGCGTGAATCGGCCGCTCGGCAAACCCTCCCGGGCGGCTTAACCGTTTTTTGGGGTTTCCCTGCGATGTTGAGAAAGGCGGCTGGATCCCCCGGCCGCCTTTCGAACAACGGGAAAAGCCCCAATGGCGATGAATTCGGTTCAAACCAACATTGGTGCGATGGTGGCGCTGCAGTCGCTCAACCGCACCAATGAAGAAATGGCGACGACGCAAAAGCGCATCTCGACCGGCTTTCGTGTCTCCGACGCCAAGGATGACGGCGCGGCCTATGCCGTGGCGCAGCGCGTCCGCGGCGATATCGCGGGCCTGGGTGCGGCGAATGAGCAGCTGGGCTCCACCAAGGGCCTGCTGGAAACCACGCTCGGCGCGCTGAACGAGGCCTCGAAGAACCTCACCAAGGTGCGCGAGACGCTGACCAAGCTCTCCTCCGACACGCTCAGCACCTCGGACCGCGAGACCTACACCAAGGATTTCGAGAACCTGGTGAACCAGACCAACCGCGCGCTCGGCGATGCCAGCTACAACGGCCGCAGCCTGCTGGGTTCGCAGGATTCCAACAAATCCGCCTCCAGTGCCGCGGTGGATACGGGCGTGGTGCGCAATGAGCGCGGCAATACGCTGAACATCACCGGCGTGAACGCGGCGACGCTCACCTTCGACACGCGCGTGGCGACCGGCGGGCGGGACATCTCGGGCACCTTCGAGAACCCGACGGCCTTCGTCTTCAACGGCGGCACGGCGATGACCTCGGAGCAGGCGCGCGTCATGCTCGGCAATGGCGATGCGAGCGCCACGGGCCCGCTGCAGAACACCATCGCCGCCTATGCCGATGACGCGAATTTCGGCGGCGGCGCGGCCGCGTCCAACATCAAGACCTTCGCCACGGTGGAATCGGCGCTGAACACCGCCCTCTCCAAGTTCGGCGCCGATGCGCGTGACATTGACGGCGCGCTCAGCACCAACCGCCAGAAGATGGACTCCATGGAAAGCGGCCTCGGCTCGCTGGTGGATGCCGATCTGGCGAAGGAAAGCGCGCGTCTCCAGGCCCTGCAGATCCGCCAGCAGCTGGGCACGCAGTCGCTCTCCATCGCGAACCAGGCGCCGCAGGCCCTGCTCTCGCTCTTCCGCTGATTTCCAGCGCCACGCGGGCCGGCAAAACGCCGCCCGGCCTTTCCCTGCTCCCCATG
>JAIYDS010000270.1 GCA_027487385.1 Acetobacteraceae bacterium
AGCCCCCCTCGCAGTCACGTCCCATCACCTCAGCCGCGCGGGAAGGCCGCGCGCAGCTGCGCCAGCGCCGGCGCGCGCGGGCCCCAGGCGCGGTCGAACTGCGCCACCGCATCGCCGAAGAATTCCGGGCCCGTGGGGCGGATCTGCATGTTGCTCGCGCGCAGCTGCGCGCCCTGGCGCGCCTCGCGCTCCGGCATCGAATCGCAGAGCGCGTCCAGCGCCTCGGTCATCGTGCCGCGGATCAGCTCGCGGTCCGGCGGGGCCAGCGTGCCGAAGACGCGCGCCGACATCAGGCCGACGGCGGGGAACATGAAGTGGTTCGTCAGCAGCATCGTCCGGCAGAGGTCCTGGAACCGGTTGTTGATGATGCTCTCGAAATCCAGGTCCACGCCGTCGATCTGGCCGTTGGACAGCGCCTCGAAGATCTGCGGGAGGGGCAGCGGCGTGGGCGCCATGCCGATCAGGTTGAAGAAGTCGCGCGTCGGCGCCGCCGGCGTGATGCGGATCTTCTTGCCGCGCAGATCGGCCAGGCTGCCCGTCACCTCGCGCGTGCTGATTTGCCGCATGCCGACCATGCCATAGCGGAAGCCCACGCAGCCCGTGCTCTGCGGCAGGCCGTTCAGCAGGCCAAGGGCGATCGGGTGCCGCAGCATCCGCACCGCCTCCTGGATGTCCTTCGCGATGAAGGGGGCGAGCAGCGCGCCGAAGGCATCCACGCGGTTGCTGATCTCGGAGACGGTGAGCAGGCTCATGTCGAGCGCGCCGGTCTGCAGCTGCTGCAGCATCGCCGCCTCATTGCCGAGCTGGCCCGAGGGGAAGAGCGTGACGGTGAAGCGGCCGTTCGATGCATCGCGCAGCCGCGTGCCCCAGGCGGTCAGCTGCTGGTTCCAGGTGTGCGGGGGCGGGGTGATCAGTCCCAGCCGAAGCTCACGCGGGGCCTGGGCGCGCGCGTGGTTGGCGGGCAGGGCCAAGGCACCGGCGCCGGCCAGGGCGGCGCGGCGGCTGAAGGTGGGCGTCATGAAATCTCTCCGTCCGGGCAATGAGGAAGGTAGCGATGTGCGGCAAGCATGGCAGCTTTGCAAGCCTGTCAGGTTTCATTCCACCTTGATGACGAGCTTGCCGAAATTCTCGCCCTTCAGCAGCCCGATGAAGGCGCCAGGCGCGGCCGGCAGACCCACCACCACATCCTCGCGCCAGCGCAACTGCCCGGCGCGGATCAGCCCCAGCATCACCGCGCGGAACTGGCCATAGCGCTGCCAGCCATGGTCGCTGACGATGAAGCCCTGGATGCGCAGCCGCTTGCGCACCACGGGGCCGAGATTGGGGCCGGCCGGCGCGCCCGCGGCATCCGCGCCGGGGGCGATGTTGTATTGCGCGATCATCCCGCACATCACCATGCGGCCGAAATCACGGAAGCGCGGGAAGACCGCCGCCTGCACATGGCCGCCGACATTCTCCCAATAGACATCCACGCCATCCGGGCAGGCGGCGTCGAGCTGCGCGTTCAGATCGCCGCGGTGATCCAGGCAATCATCAAAGCCCAGCTCATTCTTCACGAAGGCGCATTTGGCCGCGCCCCCCGCGATGCCGATGACGCGCGCGCCGCGCGCCTTGGCGATCTGCCCGGCCACCTGGCCCACGGCGCCCGAGGCCGCGCTGATCACCACCGTCTCGCCCGCCTTGGGCTCGCCGATATCCTCTAGGCCCACCCAGGCGGTGAGGCCGGGCATGCCGAGCACGCCAAGATTGGCCGAGAGCGGCACTTCACCGACATCCACGCGGCGCAGGCGCCCGCCATCCATCACGCAGAAGCGCTGCCAGCCCTGGCCGCCCATGACCGTATCGCCCGGCGCGAAGGCCGGGTCATCCGAGGCGACGACCTCGCCCACCGTGGCACCTTCCATCACGGCGCCCAGTTCGACGGGCTTGGCGTAGCTCTTCGCATCGCTCATCCGGCCGCGCATATAGGGGTCGAGGCTGAGGAAGCGGTTGCGCACCAGCACCTGGCCGCGGCCGGGCAGCGGCACGGGGCGCTCGACGATCTCGAAATCCTCCGGCACGGGCTCGCCCACGGGACGGCGCTTCAGCAGCACCTGGAGGTTGTTTTCACTCATGGCTCGCAGCCTTCCTCGGTCAGGAGCGCGCGGACCATGGCTTCGGTCACGCCGCTTTCGGTGAATACGTCGCCGGGTGCCCGCAGCAGCACGAAGCGCATGGCGCCGTCCCGCGCCTTCTTGTCGGCCCGCATGCGCGCGACCAGCCGCTCCACGCTGAAGCGACGGGGCAGGGCCGCGATGCGGTTGGGCAGGCCCACCTCGCGCAGATGCTCGCGCACGCGGCCGGGCATTTCCTGCGAGCAGAGGCCAAGCCGCGCGGAGAGCTCGGTGGCAAGGCCCAATCCGATGGCCACCGCCTCGCCATGCAGCAACTCGCCGCCATAGCCGCACTCGGCCTCCAGCGCATGGCCGAAGGTATGGCCAAGATTGAGCAAGGCGCGCCCGCCCTCGGGCTTTGTCTCGAACTCATCCTCCACGACGACGGCGGATTTCAGCTTGCAGCTTTCCAGCACGGCATGGGCCAGCGCCTCGGCTTCGCCCTGCATGGCGCGCGGGCCCTCGCTCTCGCACCATTCCCAGAGCGGGCCTTGCAGCAGCCCATGCTTCGCGACCTCGGCCCAGCCGGCGCGCAATTCGCGCGGCGGCAGCGTGCGCAGCGTGGCGGTATCGGCCAGCACCAGCTTGGGCTGGTGGAAGGCGCCCAGCAGGTTCTTGCCGTGGCTCGTGTTGATCCCGGTCTTCCCGCCGACCGAGCTGTCCACCTGGGCCAGCAACGTGGTCGGGCATTGCACGAAGGGCAGCCCGCGCAGCACGGCGGCGGCGGCGAAGCCCGCCAGATCCCCCACCACGCCGCCGCCGAGTGCCACGACGGCCAGCCGCCGATCGGCCTTGGCGGAGAGGATGCCATCCACCAGCCGCTCGAATTGCGCGAAGGATTTGCTGGCCTCGCCAGGCGGCATCAGGAATTCGGCTGAGACGGTGAAGCCGGCATCGGCGAGCGATTCGCGCAGCGTGGGCAGGTGCAGCGGCGCCACCGCCTGGTCGCTGACGATGACGACGCGGCGGCCTTCCAGGCGCTGCGCCATCTCGGCGCCGGCGCGCTTCAGCACACCCTCGCCGATCACGATGTCGTAGGCGTTGCGGGAGAGCTCCACGCGCAGCCGCTCCGGCGCGCGATGGGCGGCGAGTGCCTCGGCCACGCGGCGGGTGGTCACATCGGGGTGTTCATCGGTGCAGAGCAGGGTCACATCGGCCTCGGCATAGGCGGGGTGGCGCGCGGCCATCAGGCGTTCGAGAACCTCGCGCGGGTCCTGGTCCACGAACATCGGGCGGTGGTCGCGCCCGGCCACGCGGCGCATCAGGGTGGAAAGGCGGCACTTCAGCCAGAGCGTGGTGGCCCCGGCCGCGCGGATCGCGGCGCGGGAGCGCGGGTCCACATAGGCGCCCCCGCCGGTGGCGAGCACGATGGGCTCACCCGATTGCAGCAGACGGGAGATGACGCGCCGCTCGCCCTCACGGAAATGCGCCTCGCCATAGCGGGCAAAGATCTCGGAGATGGGAATGCCGGCCGCCTGCTCGATCTCGGTATCGGCGTCGCGAAAAGGCAAGCCGAAGCGCGCCGCGAGGCGACGTCCGATGGAGGATTTTCCCGCCCCCGGCATGCCGACCAGCACGATGCTGCGCGTGAGAGGGGATTGGAGGGAATCGGGCTGGGCAAGGTTGCGTGACACTGGGCGCAAGGCTAGCACAATCCCCAACTCACGCGAGGGGATGCCCAACCCGCCATGTTCCGCCGTCCGGTGCTGACCTTGCTGCTGCTGCTGCTCTGCGCGGGGGGGCTTGGCCTGCTGGCGCTGGGCGCCTTTCCACCGGCCATCACCACGGCGCCGGTGGAGCGCACCCTGCCGAATGACCGTTTCCAGGTGCGGTGAACCGGTACCTCGAATCCTTCCTGGAGATGATGGCGGCCGAGCGTGGCGCCGCGCGCAACACGCTGGAGGCTTATCGCGCCGATCTGGAAAGTGCGCTGGCGCATCTGGGCGGCGATGTCGTCCAGGCCACGCCCGAGGATCTGCGCGGCTGGCTCGCCACCCAGGCGCAGTATTCCGCCCGCACCCAGGCGCGGCGCCTCTCCTCGCTGCGGCAATTCTACCGCTTCCTGGCGCGCGAGGGGCTGCGGCCCGATGACCCCACGGAATTGCTGGACAGCCCCAAGGCCCCCGCGCCGCTGCCCAAGGCGCTGAGCGAAGCGGAGGTGCAGCAACTGATCGCCGGCGCCGAGAAGCTCTCCCCCGCGCAGGCGCCCATCGCCGTGGCCGCCATCGAGCTGCTCTATGCCTCCGGGCTGCGCGTGACGGAGCTGGTGACGCTGCCGGCGGGCATGCTGCGCGCCGAGGAACCGCTCGTCACCGTCATGGGCAAGGGCCGCAAGGAGCGGCTGGTGCCCATCTCCCGCCGCGCGCGGGAGGCGGCGGCAGCGGCGCAGGAGGGATTGGTGCCGCGCGGCAAGGGGCGGCTTTCGGCGAAGAAATGGTTGCTGCCCTCACGCGGGGCCAATGGGCATCTGACGCGGCAGGCGGTGGGGCTTCTGCTGAAACAGGCGGCGCTGGCGGGCGGGCTCGATCCGGCGAAGGTCAGCCCGCACGTGCTGCGGCATTCCTTCGCCACCCATCTGCTCTCGCGCGGGGCGGATCTGCGGGCCCTGCAGACGCTGCTCGGCCACGCCGACATCGCGACGACGCAGATCTACACCCGCGTCCTGGAGGAGCGGCTGCGGGCGGTGGTCGAAGAACACCACCCGCTGGCGCGCGCCTAGACCGTGATCCGCCGCCGCTGGATCACGATCCAGCCTTGCTGAGAGGCTGATTGACGCCCTTGGTGCTTCCACCAAAGGCGTCAGTCTCCTAGCTCCCCCGCACGCTGCGCGGCACGCAGACCGCGTTGGAGCCGACATTGGGCAGCAGGCATTCATGCTGCGCGCCCCGCATGTAGATGCCGTTGGGCAGCATCCAGGCCTGGTCCATCCGGACGAAGGGCATGCCACGCCCATCATCATTGCGCGGGCAGCGGCCGGCGATGTTGAAGACCGGCGTGACCGCGCCCGCCGTGGAGGACACCGGCAGCGGCCGCGGGGTGCGGCCCTGCTGCAGCACGCCGCAGGCCGGCGCGCCGGGCAGGGGCTGCAACGCGCCATAGGCGCCGAAATTCGCCGCCGGGCGGATGCGGATGGGGCGGCCGGCCGCGATTTCCGCTTCGGTCGGGAAGGCGACCTGGTTGCTGGGCGGTGCCGGCTGCGCCACCGGGGTGGGCGGCGGGGGAGGCGGGTCGCTGGCGCAGGCCAGCAGGCTCAGCGGGGCAAGCAGGGCAAGGTGCAACGGGCGCATGGTGGGCTTTCACCGCTTTCGCGGTCCTGGGGTTCCTCAACCCCTGAAGGCTACCCCCCGAGACCCGCGCCGTTCAAGCGTGAAGCGCCCGCTTCAGCCCTGCGCTTCGCGCACCAATTGGCGCAGCCGGGCCGCCGCCTCGCTGCCCTTGAGCGAATCCCGCCACATCGCCTCGGCCACGCGCTGATGCACGGAAACCGCCTCCTCGGCCGCGGTGATCCCGGCCACGCCAGTGGCGGCGGAGGGGGGCGCATCCGCCGCGATGGGCGAGGTGATGACATGCGCGCGGTCCCGCCCGCGCAGCACCATGAAGGGCGCGGCCGGCTGGACGCCGGTGGCGAGGCCGAGCTGCAGGCCGATGGGCACCGTCTCCATCACCACGGCCATGGCCTCGGCCTCCTGCGCTGCGGCGATGCGGGCGCGGCTGCGCGACGCCTCGGGGATGTTCAGCCCGGCGGCGACACCTTCGTTCAGGAAGGAGACGATGGCGGCCTCGCTCAGCACGGCGATCACGCTGGGGCGCTTCTGCGTGTAAAGGCGCTTGCGCTGGGTCAGCGCCCCCAGGCCCTGCTCGATCAGAGAGATGGCGACGTTGCGATCGGGGCCGGCCGGCACGGCCTGGGTCCAGGCCTCGGCCAGCGCGCCTTCCAGCGCTTCGCCCGTGATCTGCCAGCAGAAGGCGCCGCCGACGAGGAGGATCTGATCGGCCTGCTCCTCCAGCCCCCGCAGCCGCTCCTGGAAGGCGGCGGGGCGGGCGAAATACTCGATGCCGATGCCCAGCAGCGAGAGCGGTGAAACCTTGAGAAGCTCCGCCAGGCGGCGGATCGTCTCCAGCTTGATCACCTCCCCCTTCTCATAGCGGTAGAGGGCCGCGCGGGAGACGCCGAGGCGGGCGGCGATCTCTTCCGCCCGCATCCCGGATTCCATGCGATAGGCGCGAAGCTGTTGGCCGATATCCGCGAACTTCATATGTTTACGCCTCGTTCACTGAAAGGTTAGACACGGTCCCGCGCTGCCAAAGCTTGGGAAGGTTCACAACCATAGGGTGGCACGAGTATAAAGATACAACCTTTGTAAACGAGATCAAGCCTCGCCTGCGAAGAATTGCGTCAAAAACCGCAACGTCCGGAAGAGTTACACTCGCGGGTCTTTTCCGCCTAGATTGGCGTCATGAACCCTGATCTCCACGCGACCCTCACCCAATGGCGCCGGCATCTTCATGCAAATCCGGGCCTCACCCTCGATGAGGGCGAAACCGCGGCCTTCGTGGTGGAAAAGCTGAAATCCCTCGGCGTGACCGAGATCGAGACCGGCATTGGCGGCCATGGCGTGGTCGCGACCCTGCGCCGGGCCTCCAGCGGGGCGGGCGGGAATCGCAGCGTGGGGCTGCGCGCCGACATGGATGCCCTGCCCATCCAGGAACTGGACGAGACGCTGCCCCATCGCAGCCGCAAGCCCGGCGTGATGCATGCCTGCGGGCATGACGGCCACACCACCGCGCTGCTGGGGGCCGCCGCGCTGTTGCAGCAGGATCAGAGCTGGTCCGGCACGATCCGCCTCGTCTTCCAGCCGGCCGAGGAGGGCGGCGGCGGCGCCCGGCAGATGATCCAGGATGGGCTGTTCCGGCGCTTCCCGATGGACCGCATCTTCGGCTGGCACAATTGGCCCGGGCTCGCGGCCGGGCACATCGCCATCCATGAGAAGGCCGTGATGGCCGCCGGCGCCCGCTTCGACATCGTCTTCGAAGGCCATGCCGGCCACGCCGCCCTGCCGCATATGACGCGCGACCCGATGCTGGGCGCGGGCCACGCCATCGTGGCACTGCAATCCATCGTCGCGCGCGGGGTGGACCCGCTGCAATCGGCGGTGGTGAGCGTGACCATCGCCGAGGCCGGCTCGGCCGGGAACCAGATTTCCAACCGGGCGCGGCTGCATGGCACCGCCCGCTGGTTGGACGAATCGGTGGGCGACCTGATCGAGGCCCGCATGCGCGAGATCGCGCACGGCATCGCCGCCGCCTTCGGCCTCACCGCCGAAGTGGGCTTCCGACGAGGCGTGCCCGTCACCGCCAACAACCCGGCCGAGCGCGAGACCGCCGCCGCCGCCGCCGCCAGCGTCACCACCATCCGCCGCGACCTGCCGCCGGCCATGACCGGCGAGGATTTCTCCTGGTTCCTGGCTGAGGTGCCCGGCGCCTTCGTCTGGATCGGCAATGGCCCGGCCGATGGCGGTCGCGAATTGCACCACCCGGCCTATGACTTCAATGATGACGTGCTGCCCGCGGCCTCCGGCTACCTCGCCGCCGTGGCCAAGCGGGCGCTGGGAGAAGAGTGATGCCCGATATCAGCCGCCTGCGCCGCTTCATCCAGGCCATGACGCGCCTCGCGGACCAGAACCCGTCCGAGGCGCGCTGGCTGAGCGAGGGCGAGGCGCTGCTCGCCGAACTCATCGCCCAGGATGACTGGCTGCCCGAGGCGCTGGCCGAGCCCGGCCCCACCTATCGCCAATACCTGCTGCATTGCGACCCGCTGGAGCGTTTCTCCGTCGTCAGCTTCGTCTGGGGCATCGGCCAGCGCACGCCGGTCCACAACCACAAGGTCTGGGGCCTGGTCGGCATGCTGCGCGGCGCGGAAGTGAGCGTCACCATGCACCCCGAGCCGGGCGCGCCGATGCGCGAGGGCCAGGTGGATCACCTCACCCCCGGCCAGGTGGTGGGCGTGGGCTCGGGCGAGGAGGATGTGCATTGGGTGGAGAATGCCATTCCGGACCGGCCCTCCATCTCCATCCATGTCTATGGCGGCAATATCGGCGCCATCGAGCGGCATGTGTTTGACCCGGAGACCAGCGAGAAGAAGCGCTTTGTCTCGGGGTATACCAATGCGACCGTTCCGAATCTGTGGGACCGGTCCATGGAGATGGCCTGAAAAAGGGCCTCCGGCGGCTGGGGCCGAGAGGCCCCAGCCGCCGGCTATTGGCGCTGTACGCTCCAGCTTTCGCGCTCGTTGAGGAGCGCCGGGTCGAAGCCGGCCAGGCGCTTGTAGTTCGAGGCCGTGTCCACCAGCTCCTGGTGGCTGATCACCGCATGCAGGTCGGTGAAGCCATCGGGCGCGCGGCGATGCACCTCCTCCAGGATCAGGTCGGGGCCGAGGGCGCGATTGGCGAGCGTCAGCTTGGCCGTGGGCGGCAGACGGGCCGCCTCGTAGCGCTTGAGGCCTTCCGCGATGTCGCCGGCCTGCGCCAGATGCAGCGCCAATTGCCGCGCATCCAGGATGGCCTGGGAGGCGCCGTTGGAGCCGATCGGGTACATCGGATGCGCGGCATCGCCCATCAGGGTGACGCGGCCCTCGGTCCAGCGCTCCAGCGGGTCCCGGTCCACCATCGGGTATTCCAGCACGCGCTCGGCGCCGCGGATCAGGCCGGGCACGTCGAGCCAGCCCCAGTTCCAGCTCTCGTAATGCGGCAGGAAGAGGTTGCGGTCGGCCTCACGGTTCCAATCCTCGCGGTTGAAGCCCTCCGCCGGGTCCACCTTCATCTCGGCGATCCAGTTGGTCAGCATCCGGCCATCGGCCAGGCGCTGGATCGGGTAGACGACGAATTTCTGGTTGTGATGCCCCGCCTGCACCATGCTCGCCCCGGTCAGGAAGGGGGGCGCCACGGTCGTCGCGCGCCAGAGGATCGCCCCCTGCCAGGAGGGCGCGCCCTCGCCCGGCGCGAAATGCCGGCGGATGGCCGAATGGATGCCATCGGCACCGATCAGGGCCGCGCCTGTCACCTCGGCGCCATTGTCGAAGCGGGCGGTCACGCCATCGGCATCCTGGGTGAAGCCCGCCACGCGATGGCCCGTGTGCAGGGGGATGCCGCGCAGGCGGCATTCCTCCACCAGCAGCATCTGCAGCAAGCCGCGATGGATGCTGTATTGCGGCCAGCGATACCCGGCGGCAAGGCCACGATCCTCGCGCCAGATCTCCTGGCCATGCGCGCTGATGTAGCAAAGCTCGCGCGTCGCGATCCCGGTCGCGGCGAGTTTCTCGGCGAGGCCCAGCTCGGTCAGCTCGCGCACCGCATGGGGCAGCACGTTGATGCCCACGCCGAGTGGCCTGTACTCCGCCACCGCCTCGAAGACCCGCGGCACGAAACCCGCCGCCTGGAGCGAGAGGGCCGCGACCAGGCCGCCAATGCCGCCGCCGGCGACGAGGATCTCAGCCATGGGCGGCCCCATGGATCGCCGCCTGCAGCCATTCGCCCCACATCAGGCAAGCGGCATCCTCGCCGCGCCGGGTCACGATCTGCGCGCCCAGCGGCAGGCCCTTGAGCCCCTTGCCCACCGGCACCGTCACGCACGGGACGTGGAGCAAGGTCCAGAGCGTGTTGAACATCGGATCGCCCGTGTAATCCGTGCCCGCCGGCGCCTCATCCGGGGCGGAGGGCGTCAGCACCGCGTCAAACCCCGCGATGGCGTCGTTGAAGGCGGCCTGCGCGGCGGCGAAGGCGGCGCGGCCCGCGGCCAGCTTCGCGCGCGGCTCGGACATGCCCCACTCCATCCGCTCGCGCAGGATGGGGCTGAGCTGGGCACGGGCATGGTCCAGCTCCCAGCTCAGCGCCTCGGCCGATTCCATGTTCATCACATGCGCATGCAGGGCGACGGCGTCGGTGAAGGGCGCGCCGAGCTCAACCAGCGTGACGGTCGCACCCTTGTGGCGCGCCATCTCGGTCACGCATTCCATGAGGCCCGCCGTCTCCGGCGTGCCGGCCAGGCCGGGGGCCAGCACCAGGGCCAGCTTCGGCGCGCGGTCGGGCTTGGGGAGGTGGTGGTCGAAGCCGGTCATCGCCGTCATGCCGAGCACCACATCGGCGATGGTCGCTCCCATCAGGCCGATCGTGTCCAGGCTTTCGCTCATCACCTTCATGCCGGCGCGGTGGAAGCTGCCATAGCTCGGCTTGAAGCCGACCGCGCCGCAATAGGCGGCCGGGCGCACGATGGAGCCCGCGGTCTGCGTGCCGAAAGCGAGGTGCAGCACGCCCGCGCCGACGCCCGCCGCCGAGCCGGAGGAGGAACCGCCCGGCGTGTGGCCGGAGTTGTGCGGGTTGGTGGTGGGCCCCGGGAAGCGCGTGGCGAATTCGGTGGTGACCGTCTTGCCCGCGATGATGGCCCCCGCGCGCCGGGCCAACGCCACGCAGGCGGCATCGCTGCGCGGCCGATGCCCGCCCCAGATGGGCGAGCCGTATTGCGAGGGCTGGTCGGCCGTGTCGATCACGTCCTTCACGCCGAGGAAAAGCCCGGCCAGCGGCAGCCGGGCGCCGGCCTTCACCGCCGCATCCACCCGCGCCGCCTGCTTTCTCACCAGCGCGGGGTCGAGATGGGTGAAGGCGCGCAGCACGGGCTCACGCTCGGCGATGCGGCCGAGCATGACCTCGGCGAGTTCGGTGGCGGAGAGGCGGCCGGCCTGGATGGCGGCGGCGGCCTCAGGGGCGGGGAGCAGGGCGGGATTGATCATGGGGCCGGAGGCTAGTGGGGATTTTCCCGCTGCGGAACCTCCCCGCGGCGTTGATGGGCATCAGGGCCTGGCCCGCGCGCGCGACCAACCGGGTCCGTCTCTGCGGGAGGCGAGGCGCGTGCTCATCCGGAGGAGGCATCATCCAGCAAGGGCCGCACATCCCGGTGCCCTTCCAGGATCGCCACCACTTCGAGGAGATCTCCGCGGTAGCGGAAGAAGATCACGTAGTCTCGGAAGGCGAAGCTGCTGAGATCGGGCTGCAATTCAGGCCGAGGGCGCCCCATGGTGCCGGGCAGGGCCGCCAGGGCGCGACATTTTGAGCGAAGCGACTGCACAAAGCCGAGCGCGATGGCGGTGCTGCCGCTTTCGCGTGCGAGATGTGTCAGGATCGAGAGGAGATCGTCCCGTGCGGACGCGAGATAGACAAGCCGCGGCACTCAGCTGCTGGCAGGCCCAAGGGTCGCAGCGTGGGCGGCGATGGCGTCGCCCAGTTCCTCGTCACTGAACCCGCCGCCCCCGGCCACAGCGGCGTTGAGGGTTTCGCGCAGCGCAGCCAGCCGCATTTCGCGCTCTTCCACGAGACGCGGCCCCTCACGGACAACTTCGCTGGCCGAGCCGTAGCGTCCTTGGCTGACGATTTCTTCCACAAATCCGACCCAGCGGGGTCCGAGAGAGACATTCATCGCGCCCACCTCCGAGTAATGGTGCCGAGGATAACAAAAAATGCACCGATGTCGCCATGCCGGACGTGGCGTTTCACCGCGCCTCCGCCACCCCCAGCGCGATCAGCTCCACCAGCGCCTTGGCCAGGCAGTCATTCAGCCGGTCCGTCGCCGCGCCGCGATCCGCGCGGGCGGTGCGCTCCAGGTCCAGCGCGCCGCTATCCACCCAATGCTGCATCAGGTCATAGCGGCGGAACAGCGGCGCGCCGGCCGCCGCCGCCACCAGGCGCAGCTTGTCGCGATAGGGCTCGATATTCGTGTTGGCCCGCAGGAAGCGCGAGTATTGCTGGTCGAGGATGATGATGTCGGCACCTCGCCGCCGGATGCGCTCCAGCCCCTGGCGCATCGTCTCGCCCATGTCGTCCGGGTCGAGGCCGCGCACCGCCTCCACCGTGCCGGCCTGCCAAAGCACCAGCGCCGGCGTCTCGGCGGCCAGCCCGTCGCGCAGCAGGGCCAGATGGTCATGTACGCTGACCCCCCGGCCGCCGCGCACGGCCACATCCACCGAAGGCCCCGGGAAGCGCGCCGTGAGCAGGCTTTGCAGCCGCGCCGGCCAGGAGGCGTCCGGCCCGGAGGAGCCGGGCCCGGTGATCGAGCCCGAGCCGAGGACCAGGATGCGCAGCCCCCCCTGGTGCAGCGCGCGCGACGTGGCGGGCAGGGGACGCACCGCGCTCATCACCTCGGGCGGGACGTCGCAGGCCACGGCGCGGGCGGGTGCCGGCAGCAGCAGCAGGGCGAGGAGCGCCAGGAGGGGCAGGGTTGGCATGGTCAGGAATTCCCCACGGGGAGAGAGGCGGGCAGGGCGGCAGGCTGCGGCGCCCGGGGCCGCACCGTCTCGCGCGACCAATCGGCCATCCAGGCCACCGCCAGCAAGGTGGTGAAGCAAAAAAGGTTAACCGTCACCTGCATGCTCCAGCCATCGCCATGCTCCAGCAGCAGCCGCGCGAAAAAGGAGAGCAGGATGCCGAAGCAGAAGACCGGCAGGCTGTGTCGCCCCATGGCGGCAAAAGGCCGCACCCAGGCCGAGGTCAGGAAGCCCCAGTCGCGCGGCACATAGGCCGCCACCAGATAGGCCAGGGCCAGGATCGAGGCGAGGCGCGCCGGATGGAGCGAGGTCTTGTCGATGCCCACCAGCGCCTCGGACACCCAGAGCGGCGCTTGCTCGACCAGATGCGGGAAATGCTCGGAGGTGATCATGCCGAAGGCGCCCAGCGCGAGCACGGCCAGGGCCAGCGCCGCCACCCCCAGGTTGCGCGGCGGCAGGGCGATGGAGGGCGCGCCGCGCGCCGCCTGGCCGAGCAGGAAGCCTGCGACGAAGAGCAATTGCCAGGCCAGCGGGTTGAAGAACCAGCCCCCCTCCTGCCAGCGCGGCAGGTTGAAGCCGGCCGCGCGCACGCCAACCCAGAGCGCCACCGAAAGCGTCAGCAGCGCCCAGGGATGGCCGCGCAGCCAGAGGGCCGGGATCAGCAGCGCCAGAAGCACGATGTAGAGCGGCAGGATGTCCAGGAAGTGGGGCTGGAAGCGCAGCAGCAGCGCCTCCAGCAGCGTGCGGTAGGGCTGCTCGGCGAAGGGGTCCAGCGCCAGCTCGTCCAGATAGGTGGCGCGGTCCAGCGTGGCCGCCGAAAACCCGACCTGGGCGGTGAAGACCACCAGCAGGAAGATGTGGGAAACGTAGAGCTTGGCGATGCGCCGCACCAGGCTGGCCGCGGCCGGTGCCCAGCCCTGCCGGTCCGCCTGGCCGGCATAGGCGAAGGCGCCCGCATAGCCGGCCAGCAGCACGAAGGCCTCGGTCGCATCGGCAAAGGCGAAGTTCTTGAGGGTGAAGCCGCCCAGCCAATTGCCCGGCGTGTGGTTGATCACGATCATCCAGAGCGCGAGGCCGCGGCAGATATCCGCCCGCGGATCGCGGCCGGGGCGGGGGAGGGTGGTGCCGGTTTGCGTAGCCATCTGCGTCATGCGGGCCTATATTAGCCGAATGCCCCCCCGCGTCCTCCCTTTCTTGCTGGTCGGCCTCTCCGCCGTGATGGCCCCATCCCCGGGCCGGGCCGGCGCGACCTGCCCGGCCGTGACCGAGCGCCTGGCCCCCCTCCTCGGCGTGCAGGCCGAGCTGGAAGCCGGCGAGCCGCTGACCATCGTGGCGCTCGGCTCCTCCTCGACCGAGGGCGCCGGCGCTTCCTCGCCGCAGGCCAGCTATCCGACGCAGCTGGAAGCCCAGCTGCGCGGCAAGCTGCCGGGTGTGGAGCTGCGCGTCATCAATGCCGGCAAGTCGGGCGAGACGAGCCAGGAGATGCTGGCCCGGCTGGAGACCGACGTCCTGGCCCATGACCCGGACCTCGTGATCTGGCAGGCCGGCGGCAATGAGGTGCTGCTGGGCCGCGACCCCGCGACCTTCCTGGACCTCATGCGCCAAGGGCTGCGCCGCCTGCGCCAGGCCGGGATCGAGGTGGTGCTGATGGACAATCAGCGCGCCCCGCGCATCCTGAACGCGCCCTCCAGCGGCCGCTTCGACGCCGCCATCCAGGCCCTGGCCCAGGAGGAGCGCGTGCCGCTCTTCGCCCGCTCCCGCCTCATGCGCGTCTGGCAGGAGGCCGGGCTGCCGCCGGGCGAGGTGCTCGCCGCCGATGGGCTGCACCACAATGACCGTGGCTATGCCTGCCTGGCCGAAGCCCTCGCCGCGGCCCTGATCCGCTCAGCCGGGCAGCGGGACACGCAGCTCGCCGCGCATTGACGCGGCCCCCGGCCCTGTCGGCGCGCGCGTGACCGTCACCACCACCGCCCTGCCTTCCGGCGCGCTGCGCCATGAGATCGGCGTGCCCGCTTCCGCCCTGCCGGCCGTGCGCCCCGCCGCCCTGGAAGCCGCCTGGGAGGCGGCGCGCGCCTCGGCCGAGGCCGGGCTCTGGGGCCCGGCCCGGCTCATCGCCTTCCAGGATGGCGTGGAGATCGCCCTGACCGACGCCGACGCCGCCTGCTGGGCGGAGGCGATGGCGCAGCAAAGGGGGCTGAATTCGCTGGGGGACCTGGCCCTCTGCCTGCGCCTGCTGGCCCTGGTCGAGGTTCTGGGCCGGGCGCGCTGGCTGCGCGGCTTCTTCGCCATCACGGCGGATGGCGCGGAATTCCACCCGGCTTTGCTGGCCGCAGCCTCCCGCGCGCCGCTCGATCCGACAGGGCGTTTCGAGGATGGCCCCTTGCGTGCCATGTTGGACCGTAGCATCCCCCATGCCTCTCCCTGACGACTCACCCAAGGAAAGACGCCCCCGCATGTTGCGCGCCGCCGTGTTCTGCTCCGCCTCGCTCCTCTCCCTCCTGGCGCTCTCCGCCTGCGGCACGCCCAATCTCTCGGCCCCGCGCTTCGACGCGCCCAGCCTGGCGCCGCCGCGCCCCGGTGATCCGCGCACCAATGAGGCGGTGGTGCAGGCCTGCCGCGAGCAGGCGGCGCGCGAGCTGCAGCGCCAGGATCGCGGCCAGCTGCTGCGCGAGGATGAGAGCAACTCCCGCCAGGGTTCCGGTTTCGGTGGGCTGCCCGCCACCAGCCAATCGGATGTGCTGGGCCGGCAATTCCTCTTCGAGCGGCGCATCAATGAATGCATCCGCGCGAACACGCAAAGCGACGCCTCGGTGCAGCCGGCGCCCGCGGCCGCACCCGCGCCCATCCCCACCCCGCCGCGCCGAGCGCCCCGCACGGGCTCCTGAACTGGGGCCCTTCGGCGCGCTCGGGCGCGCCCTGTCCCACCGCGATGCCCGGATCTTCTTCTCCGCCAGCCTGACCGCCTGGACCGGGCTCTGGATGCACCGCATCGCTGTGATGTGGCTGGCCTGGGAGTTGACACGCTCCGCCTTCTGGGTCGGCATGGTGGCGTTTTGCGACCTGGCCCCCGCCGTGGTCTTCAGCCCCGTTGCCGGCGCGGTGGCGGATCGCATGAACCGGGTGAAGCTGACGATGATCGCCCAGGGGGTGATCGGCGCGCAGGCGCTGGGCATCGCCCTCCTGACCTGGACGGGCGTGATCTCCATCGGCTCGCTGCTCGTGTTCGAGGTGATCGGCGGCATCGCGGCCAGCTTCGCCCAGCCTGCCCGTCAGGCGCTGATGCCGGGGCTGGTGCCCCGTTCCGACCTGCCGGCCGCGGTCGCCTGCAACTCGCTCTGCTTCAATGTGGCGCGCTTCCTGGGGCCGGCCATCGCCGGGCCGATGATCGCGGTCTGGGGCGTGGTGCCGGCCATCCTCTGCAATGTGGCGGCCTATGTGCTGGCCACCGCCAGCCTGCCGCTGATGAAGGTGGACCCCGCCCATATCCAGGGCCATGCGCCGGAGGCCTCGCTGCTCTCCGAGACGGCGGAGGGCATCCGCTATGCCGCAAACCATCCGGGCATCGGGCCCATCCTGCTCTTCGCCGGGATCAGCGCCATCCTGCTGCGCGGCGTGCAGGAGGTGCTGCCGCCCTATGTGGAGCGCCTCTTTGGCCAGGGTGCGGCGGGGCTGGCGCTGCTGACGGCGGCGATCGGCATCGGCGCGCTGGTGGCGGGGCTTTGGGTCGCATCGCGCGGGCGGCTTGCGGGCACCACGCGCATCGCGGTGCTGGCGACCGGGGCGCAGGCCTTTTGCGTCATGGGCTTTGTCGCCACCGGCTGGTTTCCCCTCGCCGTGCTCTGCGGCGCGCTTTATGGCGCCTGCGCTTCCATCCACGGCATCTCGGTGCAGACGCTGGCGCAATCGGCGGCGCTGACGAAGATGCGCGGGCGGACGCTCGCCCTCTGGGGCCTCATCACCCGCGCCTGCCCCGCACTCGGTGCGCTGGTGCTCGGCACGGCGGGCGAGGTCTTCGGCATGCGGTGGCCCACGCTGATCGCCGCCGGCTGCGCGCTGCTTGTCACCATCTGGGGCGTGACACGGATGCGCGGCTGGGCCAGACACCTGGAACATCCCACATAGGAGTGACCAGCATGCTGAACACCGCGATCATTGGCATGGGCAATTGGGGCCGCACCCTGGTGAATTCCGTGCAGGGCAAGAACGGCGCGGGGCTGCGCTTCGTCGCCGGCACCACCGGCACGCTGGACAAGGCGCGCGACTACGCCGCCGAGAAGGGCATCCGCCTGCACGCCACCTATGCCGAGGTGCTGGCCGACCGCGAGGTGCAGGCCGTGGCGCTGGCCAGCCCGCATGGCATCCATGCCGAGCAGGTCATCGCCGCCGCCGCCGCCGGCAAGCATGTCTTCGTCGAGAAGCCCTTCACCCTGAGCAAGGCCAGCGCCGAGGCGTCGGTCGCCGCCTGCGCCAAGGCCGGCGTCGTGCTGGCGCTGGGCCACAACCGCCGCTTCCTGCCCGCCGTGGCGGAAATGAAGGCGATGGTCGCCGATGGCGGCATCGGCACGCTGCTGCATGTCGAAGGCCAGTTCAGCGGCCCGGGCGCCTTCGCCTACAAGGAGGGGATGTGGCGCGCCGACCGTTCGGAAAGCCCGCTCGGCGGCATGGGCGGCATGGGCATCCACATGGTGGACATGATCATCCACCTGGCCGGCCGCTTCCGCGACGTGCGCGTGCTCAGCCACGCCAAGGTCAGCACCACGATCGACGACACCACGGCCATGCTCGCCACCCTGACCAACGGCGCCACGGTGAATTTCGCCACCCTGGCGCTGGCGCCGCGCTATTGGCGCGTCGCCTTGTTCGGCACGGATGGGCTGCTGGAACTGCGCGGCCATGAGAACCTGTTCTTCCGCGGCCGCGACGGGAAGGAATGGACGCGCGACTTCCCGGTGACGGATATCGAGCATGCCGAGCTGGAGGCCTTCGCCGCCGCTGTCGCCGGCGGGCCGGCCTATCCCCTGCCGCTGGATGAGGCGATCCATGGGGTCGCGGTCTATGAGACGATGATCGGCGCCGCCGCCTCGGGCAGCAGCTACGCCGTGCCGGCGTGAGGGCGGGTTCCGGGGGGCGCTGCGCCCCGGGCTCCAGCACCTCCGCCGGATGGCGCTCCGTCCTGGGCGGTGCCTCCGATCTGTGATGGA
Organism: Acetobacteraceae bacterium; assembly: GCA_027487385.1. Classification (GTDB taxonomy): domain Bacteria; phylum Pseudomonadota; class Alphaproteobacteria; order Acetobacterales; family Acetobacteraceae; genus Roseococcus. Next base: position 17,664 of record JAIYDS010000270.1, read on the forward strand.
ACGGTGCCACGGGAGACCGTGGTCTCGCCTGGTCGCAACGCCTTCTGGCCTCTCCGTGCAACCGCGGCGCCCCGGGGCTGTTCAAGCGACTGACGCGCCAGCAACCGCGCCACAGACCGAGGGTTGCCGCATGATGCCGATGAGCCACCCCCACCGCGCGCCTGGCCCGCGCGGATGAGCGAAGACACGACGCCCGCCGCCCCCCGGCGCTTCCTGCACGACGTCACGCACCTCGCCCTGCCCTATTGGGGCAGCGCCGGCGGCTGGCGGCCCCGGGTGATGACCGGCCTGCTGGCGCTGCTCATCGTGGCGCAGGTGGCGCTGGCCATCCGGCTGAACATCTGGAGCGCCGATCTCTTCGACGCGCTGGAACGCCGCTCCACCGAGCATGCCATGGCGCAGATCGGAATCTTCGCCGTCATCCTGCTGAGCATGATGGCCACGAATATGGGCCATCTGGTGGTGAAGCGGCATTTGCAGCTGGATTGGCGCCGCTGGTTGACCACCCGCGTCCTGGGCTCCTGGATGGAGGATGCGCGCCACTACCAGGCGGGGCTGATCCCGGGCGACCATGCAAATCCCGATGGGCGCATCGCCGAGGATATCCGCGTGATGACCGAGGCGGCGGTGGACCTCGCCAGCACGCTTTTCTATTGCCTGCTGCTGCTGGTGACCTTTGTCGGCATTCTCTGGTCGCTTTCGGGCTGGTTCGTGATCCTCGGCGTGCCGGTCCCGGGGCATCTGGTCCTGCTGGCCTTTCTCTATGCCGGGATCGGCGCCGTGGTGGCCTTCGTGCTGGGCCGGCCCCTGGTGCGCGCCACCGACAACCGCCAGACGCGCGAGGCGGATTTCCGCTTCGAACTCGTCCGCGCCCGCGAAAGCGCCGAGGCCATCGCCATCGCCCGCGCCGAAGCCCCGGTGCGCGCCAGGCTCGGCTTCCGTTTCGAGACCATCGCGGCGGCCTGGCAGGCGCAATCGGTGGGCCTCGCGCGGTTGATCGCCTTCTCCTCCGGCTATGCCGCGCTGGCGGGGGTGCTGCCCATCCTGGTCGGCACGCCGCGCTTCCTGGAGGGCAGCCTCACCCTCGGGCGGCTGATGCAATCCGCCCAGGCCTTCCAGCAGGTGACGGCCGCCCTTTCCTGGCCGGTGGACAACCTGGCGCGCATCGCCGAATGGCGCGCCTCGGTCGAGCGCGTGCTGGCGCTGGATGAGGCGGTGCAGACCGTCACCCTGGAAGCCGCGCGCACCGGCGAGACGGCGATCGACCTGGACCGCGCCCCCGGCCCCTGGCTCGGCGTGGATGAGCTTTGGGTGGCGGAGCCCGATGGCACGGCCATGCTCTCCGCCCTCGATCTGCGGGTGGAGCGCGGCGAGCGCGTGCTGGTGGATGGCGACCCCGAGGCGGCGGCGACCTTGTTCCGCGTGCTGGCCGGAATCTGGCCCTGGGGCCGTGGCCATGTCTATCTGCCCGCCGATGCCGGGATGGTCGCCATCGGCCGGCGCGCCTTCCTGCCGGAGGGCACGCTGCGCGCGGCCCTGGCCCTGCCGGAGACGCAGGATGCCGACCAGGATGCCGCGGTGATCGCGGCGCTGGAGCGCGTCGGCCTGGCCCGCCTGACCGATCGGCTGGACCGCGAGGAGGATTGGGTGGATGCGCTGAGCGGGGCGGAGCAGCAGCGCCTGGCCTTCGCGCGCCTGCTGCTGCTGCGGCCGCAATGGGTGCTGCTGGGCGATGCGACCGATTCCCTCGACGCGACCGCCGCGGATGCGATGATGCGCCTGCTGGAGGAGCATTTGCCCGAGGCCGCCATCGTCGTCATCGGCGAACATCCCGGCTCGGCCGAGACCTTCAACCGCCGCCTCAGCCTGCACCGCGCGCCGGATGGCGAGATCCTGCTGAACGCCGTCTCCGCCAAGCGCAAGGCCGCCCAGCGCCCCCGCGCCCGGTCGCTCCCGGTGGTGGATTGGCTGCGGCAGGGCTATGGCAATGACTAGGCTTGGCGCGGCCGGCCTGCCGGGATGGTCGCCGGCGGAGGCGCGCGCGCCCGAGTTTCCTCCGGCGCCGCCCGAACCGCCCGCCATGTCGTCTTGCCCATGAAATGCCAGGACGGCGCCCCGCCGCCTTCCGCCGGGCGAGGGGCTGCGTTAAGTCTCGCAGGCCTTCCATCCAGCAGGAGCAACGCCCGAGATGAGCAAGATCAACCGCACCGGCAGCAACCAGATTCTCAGCAGCGCCGTCGAGTACCACAACTTCGTCTACCTGGCCGGCATCACCGCCGATGACCTGAGCCAGGACATCACCGGCCAGACCCGGCAGGTCGTCGCCAAGATCGACGCGCTGCTGGAGGCCAATGGCACCGACACCACGCGCCTGCTGCAGGCGCAGATCTGGCTGAAGGACATCCGCGACCGTGACGCGATGAACAAGGTCTGGGTCGAGTGGCTGGGCGATGCCGGCCGCCCGGCGCGCGCCTGCGTGCAGGCGAACATGGCCGATCCGCGCCACCTCGTGGAAATCATGATCACCGCCTGCAAGTAATCTTCGGCGGGACGCCCGAACTCCCGCTGACATTCGAGAAGAACGCGCTGGTCTTGACGGACCAGCGCGTTTTTTATGCCCGGGCCTTCGAAATAGCATTGCCTCGCGCCGCGATGATGCTGGCGCAGCAGCAACAAGATTGGCGCGTGGGGTGTGGCATCTCGGTCGCAACACTGTGGCAGAGATGACGGAGTGGCGCATTCGCAGGAAAATCATCCTGATTTGACCCTCACCAACCCGTTAATATCGACAAATCACGGCAGGTTACGCCGTATGTCGCAATCCGTGGTTGCCGCGGCCCACCGCCCCCGATAGCCAGAAACACGCCGAAACAATTCCACCTGCCCAGGAGGGGTGCTGCATGCGTCTGAAGCTCGCGAAACTGACCCTCTGCCTGATGCTCGCCGCATCTCCCTTCGCGCCCGAGGCCGCTGCCTCCCGCGGGGATGCAAGGTCGGATGTGCGGTCTTCGGCTTCGCCGTCGCGGGCTCCCGCGGCCCAGGCACAGCGCCAGGGGGTGCGGCAGGCTGGCGCACGCTCCTCCGCCGCGCGCCAGACGCGCGCCGGCAACACAGGCGGGATGACCTGCGTGCCTTATGCCCGCTCGGTCACCGGCATGGACATCTCGGGCAATGGCCGGGACTGGTGGCACAATGCCGCCGGCCGCTACGCCCGCGGCCAGCGCCCCCAGGTCGGCTCGGTGCTGGCCTGGCCGGGTTCGGGCTCGATGAGCTCGGGCCATGTCGCCGTCGTCTCCCGCGTCCTCAATGCCCGCCTGATCGAGATTGACCATGCGAATTGGGGCGGCCCAGGCATTCGCCGCGGCACCGTCATGCGCAATGTAAAGGTGATGGATGTCTCGGACGACAATTCCTGGACCCGCGTGCGGGTGCAGGTGGGCTGGACAGCTGAGAATTTCGGCCGCGAATACCCGACCTATGGCTTCATCCACAACCGCCCGGCCAATACCGGCCTCGCGGATGCGTCGGATGAGATGATCCGCCCCGTCTCCTACACGCGCCGCTCCGCCGCCCCGCGCAGCCGTTCGGCCCAACGCAGCACGGCCCAGCGCCCCGCGCAGCAGCGGCCCGCCGCCATCCGCGTGGCCCAGGCCCGCCCCGCCCGCTGAGGGGGGCGCTGACCAGCGGCCGCGAATCGGGCATGCTGCCGGCCTGACGAGGACACCCCCCATGTTCGTTGCCGCAAACCGCTTTCGCGTGATCCCCGAGCACGCGGCCGAGTTCGAGCAGGTCTGGCTGACGCGCGAGAGCCGGCTGCACGAATTGGCGGGCTTCCTCCGCTTCGAGCTGCTGCGTGGGCCGCAGGCCGAGGACCATATCCTCTACACCTCCTCCACCCTCTGGGCGTCGCGCGCCGAATTCGAAGCCTGGACCCGCTCGGAGCAGTTCCGCCGCGCCCATGCCGGGGCGGGGGGCAGCAAGAACCTCACCCTTGGCCCGCCCAGCTTCGAGGGCTTTGACGTGCTGCAAACCATCCAGCGAACCTAACCCCGGGCCGCACTTCGCTTTGGGCTTGATCTCTCCAGCCGCCCATTGGCAACATATTGAGATGAGAACAGCCACCAAGGCCCCGGATTTCCTTGCCAATTTGGCAAGGTTGAGCACCACCCGGCCCCCCGCCCCACACCGCCGTCAACTCCTGACCGGAGCCCTCCTGGCCGGTTGCAGCGCCGGCCTGCCCATGGCTTCCGCCCATGCCGGGAATCATGGCGAGGCGCTGGGCCGGATCCTCGATCAGCGCCGCCTGCGGATCATCGCGCGGCTCGACATGCCGCCGCTCGGCTATCGCGACGACCGTGCCGAGCCGGCCGGATTCGACGTGGCCATCGGCCGCATGCTGGCGGAGGGGCTTGGCGTCGAGCCGGTCTTTGTCGAGACCCTCACGGCGGACGCCTTCACGCGGATGAGCCAGGGCGAGGGCGATATCATCTGCCACGTGCCGCTCGGCGTGCGGGCGGCGCGCCAGGCGCTGCTGACCGCGCCCTGTGGCCGGGTCTATCTGTCCCTTGCCTCGCCCGGATGGCTGCCCTTCCGGCGGCCCTCCACGCTGGATGGCCATGCCGTGGGCTTGCTCGCCGGCGGTGAGTCGGAGGCCATGGTGAGCGAGGCGCTGCCCTCGGGCTCGCGGCTCTACGGCTTTGCCACCCTCTCGGGCCTCTCCGCCGCCCTCCTGGCGGGCCGGATCGAGGCGATGGTGGTGCCGCGCCCCGCCCTCGCCCCGCTGCAACGCGGCATTCCGCAACTCGATCTCACCCACCGCTTCGACCTGGCCCCGCGCTGGATCTCGATCGGCCTTCCCTTTGGCGAGCATGACCTTCTGCGGGCCTTGAACAGCCTCATCTTCCTGGCCCGGACCCAAGGCCGCCTCGCCGCACTCTCCGAAGCGCTGCTGGGATTGCCGCAGCCCGAATTGCCGAGCTTCTGATCCTTGCGTCTTCCTGCCCTGCACCGTCCGATCGTGACGCCGGCCGCCCCCCTCGGCCGCCGAACCCTCCTGGCCCTGGGCACGGCTCCGCTGGCCCTGCCTGCCCTCGCCCACCCGCCGCGCGGGGCGCTCGGGCGTATCCTAAGCCAGGGCGTGTTGCGGGCGGGGGTCTGGCTGGACAGCCCGCCCTTTGGCTATTTCGGCCCGGATGGCCAGCCCGCGGGCATGGAGGTGGAGGCGGCGCGTGACATCGCACGCAGCCTGGGCGTCCGGCTGCAACTGGTGCCGCTGGGCTTTGGCGATCGCACGGCCGCCGTCTCCCTCGGCCATGTGCACCTCGCCTGCGCCGCCATCATCATCACGCCGGAGCGCCTGCGTCGCGTGGCCTTCGCCCATCCGCATGGGCGGCTGACCACGCTGCTCGCCACCACTGGCTCCCGCCCCGTCTCCAGCCTGGCGGAGCTTCGCGGGCGGCGGGTGCTGGTGCGCTCCTCGACCATCCACGAGGCAACCCGGCGCCTGCCGGCCGGCACGGACATCGTGGTGGTGGATGAATATGAGCAGGGGCTGCGTGCCATGCAGGCGGGTGACGCGGCTGCCATGGCCCTGCCCGAGCCCGCCTTTCGGCGCCTCTCGCTTGAACACCCCAATGCCTTGCTCTACCCCGTGGCCGTGCTGGGGGACCCGCCCTATGGCGTGGCGCTGCCCCTGGGCGAGCCGGATCTGCTGCGCTTTCTCAACACCTGGGTGTTCCTGCGCGAGGATGATGGCAGCTTCGCCGCCTGGCATGAGCGGTTCACGGGGGCGCCGCGCACGCCCATGTCGCGCTTATAGGCAAGGCTGCCTCTCAGGCGTGCGGCCGGGGGTCTGGCCCGACCCTGCCGCGATCCCTCAGCCGCAATCCGGGGCGCCGGGGCGGCAGATCAGGCGGCGCCGCGCCGACAGGGTGGAATCCTCGATCGCCGGGTCGGTCAGCACGAAGCCGAGGCCCAGGGCCGGGACGCCGGGATTGGCGAGGCCGAAGCTTCCTGTCGGCTCGTGCTCGGCGGTCACCATCACCTCCATGAAGGTGCCGGCACTGGCATCGGGGCGCCAGCGCTGGCGCCAGACATGGCGCGGCATGCCGCGGATCTGGTCGCCCCAGCTCTCGGTCTGCAAGGGGGGGCCGAGGCCATCGGCCGCGTTGCGGAACACCTCGATCACGCTCTGGTCGCCCGGCAAGGGCGTGAAGGCTTCGATGCGGCTGACCCGCGCGCCGCGCGAGGGGTCCAGCACCAGCACCACGCGGATCGAGGGGCAAACCAGCGCCGCGCCGCGCGGCATGCAGTCGTCATCGGTCGGGACCGCCAGGATCAGACGGCTGACGCCGTCGGGCAGGGCGCGCGGTGTCTCCACGGTGAGCCAGGGGGCGCTGGTCAACTCGGCGAGGACTTCCTCCTCGGAATCATCCAGCTCGACCTGACGGGCCAGGGCCAGCAGATCCTCCGGCCCGGGCTGGGCGATCGCCGGGCCGCAAAGGCCCAGGGCGAGGAGTGCAAGGCAGGCGGGACGCATGGTATACTCCGATCCGGCAGCGGCGCTTTCCAACGGCCTCCGCCCATGGCTACTGTATATATAACGCGACAGCGCCGTGTTTCGATCCAGCGCAAAGATGACAAATTTGAATGACGTTCCGGATGTCACGCGGCCATGCTGTCTTCACCGCGCCGCCTGTTGATCCCCGGCCTGCTGGCGGGTTTATCGGCCGTGGCGGCCGCTGCCTCCCGGCGTGAGGAATGGCAGGCCTTCGAGCGACGCTTCGTCTCGCCCGAGGGTCGGATCGTGGACAATGGCAACCGCAACGTCTCGCATTCCGAGGGGCAGGGCTATGGCCTCCTCGCGGCCCTGCGCGCCGATGACCAGCCGACCTTCGACCGCATCCTCACCTGGACGCTCAATCACCTGAAACGGCCGAGCGACTCGCTCTTCGCCTGGCGCTGGCAGCCTGACACCAGCCCCCATGTCACCGACCTCAACAATGCGAGCGATGGCGATATCTACATCGCCTGGGCCCTGCTGGAAGGCGCGCGGCAATGGGCCAACCCGGTCTATCGGCGGCTCGGCCAGGCCATCGGGCGGGATCTGCTGCGGCGCTGCGTGGTGCAGGTGGGGCCGCGCTGGGTGCTGCTGCCGGGCGCCTTCGGTTTCCAGAACAACAGCCGCGTGGTGGTGAACCTCTCCTACTATGCCTTCGCCGCGCTCCGGGTCATCGCCCAGCACCTGCCCGACCCCGCCTGGAGCCGGCTGGAGCGGGACGGGCTGGAGCTGATCCGCGACAGCCGTTTCGGCATGTATCAATTGCCGCCCGACTGGCTGGAATTGCCCCGCGAGGGCGGGCGCGGCGTGATGGCGCAGGGCTGGCCCAAGCGATTCTCCTTCGACGCCATCCGGATCCCGCTGAACCTGTGCTGGGTGGGCCTCGCCGCCGAGCCCGCGGTCAGCGCCGCCATCCGCTTCTGGAACAGCCCCACGCCGCGCGGCATGCCCGCCTGGGTGGATCTGATGACCAATGTCACGCCCAGCTATGCCGCGCCCCCGGGCATCGTCGCCATCGCCCGGCTGAGCGAGGCGGCCCAGGCCGGGGAGGGGAACCCGAACCGCCTGCCGCGCGTCGCCACCGCAGCGGATTACTATTCGGCGGTGCTGGTGCTGAAGGCGCATCTGGCCTGGGATGATCTCTCGCTGACCCAGGCGCGGCCCTGAGCCCGCTGGGTGCGGAAGGCCTTGGCTACTCCGCCAGTTCGACCCAGACCGGCGCATGGTCCGAGGGCTGGTCCTCCGCCCGGGCTGCCACATCCACGCCGCAAAGGGTCAGCCGCTCGGCGAGTTCCGCCGAAAGCAGGGCATGGTCGATCCGCAGGCCGCGATTGGTCTCGAAGGCGGCGCCGTAATCCCAATAGGTGTAGGGCGCATCGGCCGGGTGCAGGGCGCGCAGCGCGTCGGTCAGGCCCAGATGCTCCAGCGCGCGCCAGCGGGCGCGGCTTTCGGGATGCACCAGGGCGTCGAGCGGGGGCAGGGCGCCGGGGGCAAGGTCGCGCTCGGTGGGGCAGACATTGTAGTCGCCGAGGATCGCCAGCGGCGTGAAGGCATCGAGCTGCGTGGTGGCCCAGAGGCGCAGCCGGTCCATCCAGCGCCACTTATAGGCCATGCCCTCGGCGCCGCCGGAATTGCCATTGGGCAAATAGATGCCGGCGGCGGTGATGCCACCTGCGCGCACGGCGATGAAGCGGGCGTGGCTGTCCTCATCCTCGCCCGGCAGGGCTTCGGCGATCACCTCGAACTCCACGCGCCCCAGCACCGCCACGCCGTTGCGGCCGCCCGGCTGGCCCACGGCATGGATGCGATAGCCGGTGCCGGCCAGTTCGAGGGCAGGGAATTCCTCCGTCTTGCACTTCAATTCCTGAAGGAAGACGAGGTCCGGCTCATGCCGCGCCAGGAAGCGCGCCAGATGCGGCACGCGGCGGCGGATCGAATTCACATTGAAGCTGGCGAGGCGCATGCGCCCTTTGTGGCGGGCGGGCGGGCCGGCGTCCAGCGGGGCTCAGGCCACCGCGAAGCTCACGCCGCAGCCGCAGCCGCTGACGGCCTGCGGGTTGCGCACCACGAAATGCGCGCCGATCAGCGCCTCATGCCAGTCGAGCTGCGAACCATCGAGGAAATCGAGCGAAACCCCGTCCACGAAGACGCGCGTGCCCTCGACCGTCACCACCAGGTCATCCTCGCCCGTGTTCTCCTCGAGGGCGAAGCCATATTGCAGGCCGGAACAGCCGCCGGCGGAGACGGTGACGCGCAGCCCCGCCCCGGGACGGCCCTCGCGCGCGGCAATGGCAGCGATCTCCTCCGCGGCGCGGGGGGTGACGAGGAAGGCGCGGGCAAGCTGGCCATCGGGCATGGGAAAATCTCCTGGCCCCCAATGTAGAGCGTCAGGTTCAGGATTTCCACCGCCGCGCGCGCCTGATACGGCTGGCGCATGCAACCCACGCTTGCCCCCTGGGCCGTGACCTCCTCCCGCGGCCGCCTGCACGCCGAGCCCGAGGACCCGAATCGCAGCCCCTGGCAGCGCGACCGGGACCGCATCATCCATTCCCGCGCCTTCCGCCGGCTGCAATACAAGACGCAGGTCTTCGTCTTCCATGAGGGCGATCACTTCCGCACGCGCCTGACGCACAGCATCGAGGTGGCGCAGATCGCCCGCAGCCTGGCCCGCCGGCTCGACCTGGACGAGGACCTGGCCGAGGCGCTGGCCCTTGCCCATGACCTCGGCCACCCGCCCTTCGGCCATGCGGGGGAGGAGGCGCTGGATGCCGCGATGCGCCCGCATGGCGGCTTCGACCACAACGCCCAGAGCCTCAAGCATGTCACGTTGCTGGAGCGCCGCTATGCCGGCTTCGACGGGCTGAATTTGAGCTGGGAGACGCTGGAGGGCCTGGCCAAGCACAATGGCCCGGTGCGCCGCCCCGCCACCTATCTGCGCGACTACAATGCCCGGCACGACCTGGAGCTGACCAGCCATGCCAGCGCCGAGGCGCAGGTGGCGGCCATCGCCGATGACATCGCCTACAACAACCATGATCTGGAGGATGGCATCCGCGCCGGGCTCTTCGCGCTGGAGGAGGTGGCGGCGCTGCCCATGCCCGGCGAGGCGCTGGCCGCGGCGCGGGCCGCGCATCCGGAGATGCCGGGGGGCCGCGCGGCGCCCGAGATGGTGCGCCGCGTGATCGCGGCCATGATCAATGATGTGGTGGCCGAATCCCAACGCCGCATCGCGGCCCTCGCGCCGCGATCGGCGGAGGATATCCGCGCCGCATCGGCCCCGGTGGTGGGGTTCAGCGCCGGGATGGCGCGCGCCAATGCCGAGGTGCGGGCCTTCCTGTTCGAGCGGATGTATCGCCATTTCCGGGTGAACCGCGCCACGCAGAAATCCAAGCGGGCGCTGCAGATCCTCTTCCAGCTGCTGCATGGCGGCACGCAGATGCTGCCCGATGAATGGCGCCTGCGGGCCGGGGAATCCGGCACGCCGGCGGCGGCGGAAGTGGTGTGCGACTATATCGCCGGCATGACCGACCGCTTCGCCCTGGAGGAGTACAAGCGGATGACCGACCCCCATATGGGCGGCTAGGAGCTGGTCGCCTCTGGTGGGATCACCAGAGGCCAGGCCATGATCAAGCTTTGCTGATCCGGTCTAGCGTTGCGGCTGGCCCGCGCCACCCCGCATGTAGCGGCGTTCCGGGCGATAGCCGATCCAGCGGCGGAATTTCTGGATCAGATTGGCGAACATGGCGGTTGTTCCCTGGCTGGATCGCCGTTCTGGCCGAGGCGTGCGGCGGCTCTTGGTCCGCTCTTGGGCGGTTTTGTGGCACGGGGGCGTAAAGATTCCCTTGCCCCCCTCGTCCTGGCCGCCGCGCTGTTCCATTCTCCGGTCAGAAGACCAACAGACCGAGGAAACCCGCCCCATGACCACCCGTCGCATCCTCCTCGCCGCCGGCCTTGCCGCGCCCGCCGTGATCCCCTCGGCGAGCCGCGCGCAATCCGCCTGGCCCGAGCGCCCGGTGCGCGTGATCGTGCCCTGGCCGCCGGGCGGCAGCACGGATGTGCTCTGCCGCATCATGTGCGAGCGGCTGCAGGCCATCACCGGGCAATCCTTCATCATCGAGAACCGGCCTGGCGCGGGCGGCAATATCGGCGCGGATGCGGTGGCGAAGGCCACGCCCGATGGCTACACCATGGGCCCGCTGACGCTCACCGTCTGGTCCATCGCGCAGTTCCTCTATGCGCGGCTGCCCTTCGACACGGATCGCGATTTTCAGCCGGTGTCGCTGCATTGGGAATTGCCCAATGTCTTCGTGGTCTCGGCCGCGCATACCCCGGCGCGCACCGCAGTGGAATTCGTCAGCTTCGCCAAGGGGCGGCCCAATGGCGTCTCCTATGGCTCGCCCGGCGTCGGCACCACGGCGCATCTCTGCGGCTCGCTCTTTGCGGCGCGCAACGGGATTGACGCGGTGCATGTGCCCTTCCGCGGCGCGGCGCAGACCATCCCGGCCATGCTCTCCGGCGATGTGACCTTCGCGATCGACAACCTCGCCAGCTACGTGCCGGTGATCCAGGAGGGGCGGATGCGCGCCCTGGCCGTGACCAGCGCGGCGCGCCACCCGGCGCTGCCCGATGTGCCCACGATGGCCGAGGCCGGCATTCCCAACTTCACCGTGCAATCCTGGTGCGCCTTCGGCATGCCGGCGGGCGTTCCCGCGCCCATCGTGGCCCGCGCCAGCGAGCTGATGCAGCAGGTGGCGAATGAGCCGGCGACGAAGGAGCGTTTCCTGCGCACCGGCGCCCATGCCATCGGCTCCTCGCCCGATGGCGTGTGGGAGCGGGCGCGGCGTGAACGTCCGCTCTGGCAGGAGATGGTGCGGATTTCCGGCGCGCGGCTGGAATAGGCGCCGACGCTGCCAACCACGTCTGGCGCAGCGCAACATCTCAGTGCAAGCTTCGGCCCATGCCGAATCTGCGGCGAGCAGCCGCGGCGTGCGGCCACCGAGCGTTTCGCCAGCGCGCCCTGTCTGGGGCGCGCTGCCAGGTGAGTGCGTCGTGTCGAAGACACGCTGCTGGCGTAACGGTCGAAGACACGCTGCTGGCGTAACGGTCGAAGACACGCTGCTGGCGTAACGGTCGAAGACACGCTGCTGGCGTAAAGGTTGAGGACACGCCGCTGGCGTGAAGTTTGAGGGCGCGAAACATGAAATCACGTGCAGCCATTGCCTGGGCCGCCGGCCAGCCGCTCTCCATCGGCGAGATCGAGATCGGCGGGCCCAAGCCCGGCGAGGTGCTGGTGGAGGTGATGGCCACCGGCATCTGCCACACCGACGCCTATACGCTTTCCGGCGCGGACCCAGAGGGATTGTTCCCCGCCATCCTCGGCCATGAGGGCGCGGGCATCGTGCGTGAGCTCGGCGCGGGGGTGACCTCGCTCGCCGTGGGCGACCATGTGATCCCGCTCTACACGCCCGAATGCCGGCAGTGCAAAACCTGCCTCAGCCAGCGCAGCAACCTCTGCACCGCAATCCGCGGCACCCAGGGCAAGGGCGTCATGCCCGACGGCACCAGCCGCTTCCGTTGCGAGGGCACGGAGGTGATGCATTACATGGGCTGCTCCACCTTCGCGAATTTCACCGTCCTGCCGGAGATCGCGCTGGCCAAGGTCCGCAAGGACGCGCCCTTCGAGAAGATCTGCTACATCGGCTGCGGCGTCACCACGGGCATCGGCGCGGTCATCAACACGGCCAAGGTCTGGCCGGGCGCCACAGTGGCGGTGTTCGGCCTGGGCGGCATCGGGCTGAACGTGATCCAGGGGGCGCGCATGGTGGGCGCCGACCAGATCATCGGCGTGGACATCAACCCCGCGAGGCAGGAGATGGCGCGCCGCTTCGGCATGACGCATTTCGTGAATCCGGACGAGGTGGGCCGCGACAAGGTGGTTCAGGCCGTGCAGGACCTGACCGATGGCGGCGCCGATTTCAGCTTCGAATGCGTGGGCAACACCACGCTGATGCGCCAGGCGCTGGAATGCACGCATCGCGGCTGGGGCACCTCCATCATCATCGGCGTCGCCGCCTCGGGGCAAGAGATTTCGACGCGGCCCTTCCAGCTCGTCACCGGGCGCAATTGGCGCGGCACGGCCTTTGGCGGCGCACGCGGGCGCACCGACGTGCCGAAGATCGTGGATTGGTACATGGAGGGGAAGATCGAGATTGACCCCCTCATCACCCATGTCATGCCGCTTTCCGAGATCAACACGGGCTTCGACCTGATGCACAAGGGCGAGAGCATCCGGAGCGTGGTTGTCTATTGAGGGCGTTCCGGCGCAAAAGCCGGCGATGACCTGGATCAACTCGCTCTTCGTGGATCACGCCTTCCTGCGCATCCCCTGGCGCAATTGGGGCGTGGTGGAGAGCGGGAGGCTCTATCGCTCCAACCACCCGCTGCCCTGGCAGATCCGCGAGGCGACGAAGCGCCACGGCATTCGCAGCATGATCAATCTGCGCGGCCATCGCGCCACCTGCGGCTCGGATGCACTGAGCCGCCGGGCAGCGGCGGAGGTGGGCCTCGTGCATGCCGACCAGCCCTTCGAGAGCCGGGGCGCGCCGCACAAGGACCGGCTGCTGAAGCTGATCGCGCTCTATCGCAGCCTGCCGGAGCCCATCCTGATCCATTGCAAATCGGGCGCGGACCGCACCGGTCTCGCCGCCGGAATCTGGCATCTGCTGCAGGGGCGCGGGGCGGCGGTGGCGATGCGCGAACTCTCGCTGCGGCATGGGCATATCGCGGCGGCGCGCACCGGCATCCTGGATGCCTTCTTCGCTCAATACGCGGCCGCCGAAGCCCGCGGCGCGGATTTCGAGACCTGGCTGGACCAGGAGTATGACGAGGCGGCGCTGCGGGCCGGTTTCAAGCCGCAGCCCCTGGCCGCCTGGTTCACCGACTCCGTGCTGCGGCGGGAATAGGCGGGCGGTTTCCGCCCGGGCGCAAAGGGCTTAGCCTGCCGCCAGGCAAGTCGAGGATGGAATGGTGCGGAAGACGATGTGGATGCCGCTTCTGGCGCTCGGCCTGGCCGCCTGCGGTGGCCTGGGGGGCGAGGAGCCGCTCTATGTGCTGCGGGATTCGCTGGGCCGCTCGGTCGCCCTGGCGGGCCGTTCCCAATTGAACGACGCGGCGCCGGGCAGCATGGTCCGCGCCCAGATCGACGGGCTGGAGCAGGAGCTGATGGTGGGCGAGCGGGTGGGGCAGGGTCCGGTCCTCGCCGCGCGCCCGGTGGCCGTCGCGTCCTCGGCCGGGTTGCCGCCAGTGGCCAACACCCCCCTCATGGCGCCGGTGGAGGCCGAATCGCTGACGCCCCCGGACGCGACGCCGCGGCGCGCCGCCCGCCGCTCCCGCGCCGCCGCGACAGCGGCGGATGAAACCGGCGCCAATCCCTCGGGCCGCCGGCGCGGCCCGACCTCCCGCGCCAGTGCCGCTTCGGTGATGTGACGGGCGGTCGCGGCGCAACTGTGGCCGATAAGACGCGGTTGCGTCAAAAAAGCCACGAATGCGGTGCGAAGCGCTGGATGCCGCCGATTCAGCGCTATTGCCGACGCGAAAGTTGATGCTAGGCTTCGAAAGCGAATGGGAAGGTAGGCTGGTGAACCCTGCAGCTGGCCGGTGTCCCCGTATCCATTTTCAGGGGTTGGGATGATGAGAGAAATGAAAAAGGCCAACAAGTTCATCGCGCTGATCGCGGTTGCCGGCCTCGCCGCCTGTGCCCAGAGCGGCCCGCCGGAAGACATGTTCCCGCTGGTGGATGCCACCGGCAACACGGTTGCCATGGTGCGCGCCTCGGTGGTTCGCAACACCCCGCCCGGCACCGCCGTGCGCGCGAACATCAACGGCACCGACCAGCTCGTGACGCTTGGTCCTCGCGTCTCGGCCGGCGTTTCGGCCGGTCAGGCCGTGATCACCGGCACGGACGGCTCGGGCCGCCCGATCGTCGAGCATGTCGGCCCCGCGAGCGGCAGCTTCGCCCCCGATGGCACGCCGGTCATCACGGGCGTTGGCGCGGATGGTCGTCCGATCGTGACCTTCGTGCAGCCCGGCCAGCAGGCCCCGACCGGGACCGTCGCTGGTCCGCGCGGCAACCGCCGTGCCCCGGCCGTGCCGGTTCCCGGCCAGCTGGCGCCCGGTGTGGCCCCGGTGGTTCAGCCGGCCCGCTGATCCTGGGTTCCGGCCGCACGCCAGTGCGGCCGGCCTGCTTGGAAGGCCGCTTGCGCCATGGGCGCAGGCGGCCTTTTTTGTTTCAGATGCCCCGCTTCAGGGGGCGCCGCGCGCCGCCACCGCGGCGAGGATGGCTTGGGCCAGCGGGCTCTCGCAAAGCCGCGCCGCCTCTGGTGCCATGCGCCGGCGCCAATTCGGCCGCTCGCGATCGGTGCCGGGCAGGTTCACGCCGATTCGCTCGCCCGCCAGATCCTCGGCCTGCAACAGCAACATCAGCGAGGGGGTGGCGGCGGCAAAGGCATGGATTGCGGCCGCCACCTCGTCTGGCAGGCGCGCCGCGCCGTGGCTCTCCAACCCCAGCGCCGCCAGCAGCGTGCCGCGTTCGGCCGCGCGTTCGGCCCAGGCCTCGGCCGCGCCCGCCGCATCGAGCAGGCCCAGCCTGTCCCGTTCCGCGATATCCGCCCCCTCCCACCAGCCGGCCAGGGTGGGAATGTCATGCGTGGCGACACAGGCGGCGGCCAGCCGCGGATAATGTTCGGGCGGGCGGAATTCGCGCCCCTCGCGCTCGAACCAGAGCACGCGATAGGAGAGGATGCGCGAAGCAGCCAGCGCCTCGCGCAGGCCATCCGGCACGGTGCCGAGATCCTCGCCCAACACGGCGCAGCGGGCGCGCTGGCTCTCCAGCGCGATCTCGCCCAGCGCGGCCTCGAAGGGCTGGGCGAGGTAGCAGCCCTCGCCGGCCGTGGCGCCATCCGGAACCAGGAAGAGCCGCTTCAGCCCCAGCACATGGTCAATCCGCAGCGCTGCGGCATGGCGCATATTGGCGCGGATAAGGGCAGCGAAGCCGGCATGGCCTGAGGCCTCGGCGGCGAGGGGATCGGGCGGCGGCACGCCCCAGACCTGGCCGAGCGGGCCCAGCGGATCGGGCGGCGCGCCGATGGAAAGCCCGGGCAGACAGGCCGTGTCGCCCGACCAGAATTCCGCGCCATCGCCCGCCATGCCGACGGCGAGGTCGCGGTAAAGCCCGGCGCCAGCCTGGGCGGCCTCCGCCATCTGGGAATCGGCCAGGAATTGGAGCCAGGCGTGGAACCCCACCGCCTCGGCCTGGGCCGCCTGCCAGGCGGCGATGCCGGCATCGCGCCCATGGCGCAGCCCGGCGGGCCAGCGCCGCGAATCGCTGTGGCCCTGCTGCTCCGCGATGGCGTTGAAGGTGGCGAAGCGCAGCAGCGCCGCGCCGCCGGCCGCGCGGAAGCGCAGGAATTCCGGGTTCATCCGGTCGAAGCGCGCCCAGGAATCGGCCAGCACGCGCCGCTTGGCGGCCCAGACGGCCGGGTAATCCACCAGCTCCCCCGCCCGCAGCGCGGCGAAAAGGGCGCCATCGCCGCCGAGGCGGCTCACATCAATCAGCAGCGGTTCCAGGAAGCGCCGGTCGGAGGGTTGGTAGGGGCTGGCGCGTTCGCGATCCACCGGCATCAGCGCATGGGGCGGGCTGATGCCGAGCCAGAGCGCGCCTGCCTGCCGGGCGCCGCGCGCCAGCTCGGCGATGGCGGTGAAATCGCCCATGCCCTGGTCGGCCGCATGGCGCAGCGCGTAGCTCTGGGCGGTGATGCCGAAGCGGGGTTCCTCCAGCGGCAGGAAGGCGGCTGCGGGGGCGGCGGTGATGCGGCACAGCGCGTCCTTCCAGCGCAATTCATGCCGGCCTTCGGGCAAGGGGGGCAGGAGGATGTCGCCGCCATCCGTGGCGGCCGCGAAATCCTGGCTGCCGCCATCTTCCAGGGCGAGATGCAGGTCCAACCGCGCGGGTAGGCCCCCGCCAAGCCGGATCCGCGCCGGCGCGCCGGCCTGGGCGGCGCAATGCGGCGGCAGGGCCGGGCGATGGCGGCGGCGGGCCAGGCTGTCGCGCGCCTGGGCCGCCGATTCGGCCGGGAGTTGCAGCGCCGTGAGCACGGCGCGCAGCGTGGCCTCGGGCACTTCATGCTCGCGGCCGGTCAGGTCATGCCAATGGGTGGCGATGCCGGCGGCTGTCGCAAGTTGGCCGAGCAGGGCGGGTTCCGGCGCCTCGGCGCGCCGGGGCGGGGCGGCGGATTCGGCCAGCAGCAGCACGGAGCGGGGCGGGATTTCGCCGGCGCTGGAGGGCGTGCTGGCGGCCAGGAGATTCCAGCGGAAGCCCCAGCGCGGGCGGGGCGGGCGCAGGGTTCGGGCTTCGTCGCCGCCATTGATGGCGATCACCACACGGTCCCCGCCTTCGGCCAGCACGGCCATCAGGGCGCGGGAGGCGCCCCAATCCTGCGGGGCCAAAGCGTGGCCCTCGGGGTGGCGCCATTCGACATCGGGCAGGCCCGCATCATCCAGGGCCGTGCCGGTCAGCGGCGCTGTGGCGTGCAGGGCCGGATGGGCATGGCGGGCGGCGATGAGGGCGGCGGTGAAATCCACCAGCCCCTGATCCAGCTTCACCCAATCCAGCCAGGAGATCGCATTGTCCTGCGCATAGGCGTTGTTGTTGCCGCCCTGGCTGCGCCCGCCCTCATCGCCCATGGCCAGCATGGGCGTGCCGCGCGCGGTGAGCAGCGTAGCGAGCAAGGCGCGAAGATCGCCCTGGCGGCGTTCGTGCAGGGCGGGATCCGGCCCCTCGGTGCCGTGATTCCAGGAGTGGTTCTCGCCCGCGCCGTCGCGGCCCTCTTCGCCATTGGCGAGGTTGTGGCGCTGCGCATGGCTGACCAGGTCCGCCAGGGTGAAGCCGTCATGCGCGGTGATGAAGTTCACGCTGTCGGCGATGCGATCGGGGAAGGCATCGGCGGAGCCGGCGAGGCGCGTGGCGAGCGGCCCCAGCATCCCAGCGTCGCCGCGCCAGAAGCGGCGGACATCATCGCGGAAGCGGTCATTCCACTCGCCCCAGCCGGCGGGGAAGCGGCCGAGCTGGTAGCCCCCGGCGCCGATATCCCAGGGCTCGGCGATGATCCAGCGCTGGCGCAAAACGGGGTCCTGGCGCAGCGCGGCCAGCAGAGGGGCGTCGGGGCTGAAGCCGGAATCTGTGCGGCCGAGAGTGGTGGCAAGGTCGAGCCGAAAGCCATCCACGCCCGCCTGCTCGGCCCAATGGCGCAGCGCGTCCATGACAAGGCGGAGCGGCCAGGGCCGGTCCAGCGCCAGCACATTGCCGCAGCCGCTCTCATTGTGGCCGAGGCGATACCAATGCGGCTCACCCAGGCCGCGCAGGCTGAGGGTGGGGCCCAGCGCATCGCCCTCGCCCGTGTGGTTGAAGACCACGTCGAGGATCACGCCGATGCCGGCCGCGCGCAGCGCCGCGACGGCGGCCCGCACCTCCGCCATGCCGCCGGGCGCCAGGCGCGGATCGGGCGCGAGGAAGGCGACGGGGTTGTAGCCCCAGTAATTGGTGAGACCCAGCGGCGGCAAATGCCGCTCATCCACCCAGGCGGCGACGGGAAGCAGCTCGACATGGGTGACGCCGAGCCGTTGCAGATGCGCGATGGCGGCGGGGTGGGCCAGGCCTGCGAAGGTGCCGCGCTGAGCTTCGGGAATGTCCGAGTGCAGGGCGGTGAAGCCCTTCACATGCAGCTCATAGATCACCGGCGGCCGCGCGGGCAGGGGCGACCAGGGGGCGGCGGGCAGGGGCGCTTCCAGCACGGCGCGGGTCACATGCGGGCCGGAATCGCCGGGCTGGAAGGCCGTGGGGTGCAGGCGCAGCGGCGCCTCCAGCGCGCGCGCCCAGGGGTCGAGCAGCAGCTTGTCGGGGTCGAAGCCCGGGCCCTCGGCGCGCAACCCGTAGGCGGCGCCGGCGGTGAGGCCGGGGATCACACCATGAAACACATCGCCGTGGCGGTGCGGCAGGGCGATCCGCGCCGTCTCGGTGGTGCCCGCGAAGGTGCAGAAGAACAACCGCGTGGCGCCAGGCGCGGGGATGGCCACCTCCACCCCATGGGCATGGAGGGTCACCCCGAATTCAGAGGGCGCGGTCAGCGATCATGCCCCGGAAGAGCGCGGCATATTGCCGGGCGGAGCGCGTCCAGGAGACATCGCTCGCCATGGCATTGGCCTGGAGCTGCTTCCAGCTTGTGCCATCGCGATAGAGATGGATGGCGCGCTCGATGCTGGCGGCCAGCATCTCCTGGCTGACCGGCGCGAAGTTCAGCCCCGTGCCGGTGCCGGCCGCCAGCGCCATCTCATTGGCATCGATCACCGTATCGGCGAGGCCGCCCACGCGGGCCACGATGGGCGGCGCGCCATAGCGCAGCGCGCAGAGCTGGCCAAGGCCACAGGGCTCGAAGCGCGAGGGCATGAGGATGGCATCCGCGCCGCCATAGCAAAGCCGCGCCAGCCCCTCATCAAAGCCGATGAAGCTGCCGACGCGGCCCTTCTGCGCGCCGGTCGCGCCATGCACACGCTCCTCCAGCGGGGCCTCGCCGCTGCCGAGGATGGCGAGCTGCGCGCCATTGTCGAGGATGGCGGGCAGGGCTTCGAGGATGAGGTCCATCCCCTTCTGCCAGGCCAGCCTTCCGATGAAGCAAAAGAGCGGTGTATCGGGCTCCGGATCCAACCCCATGCGGGCCTGGAGTTCGGCCTTGTTGATGGCGCGTTTGTCGAGGCAGGTGGCATCGTAATGCGCGGGCAGATGCGGGTCCGTCGCCGGATTCCATTCGGCGATGTCGAGCCCGTTCAGGATGCCGCTGACCTGGCGCCCGCGCCCGCGCAGCAGCCCATCGAGGCCCATGCCCCATTGCGGCGTTCGGATTTCGGCGGCGTAGCCGGGCGAGACGGTGGTGATGCGGTCGCTGAACCAGATGCCGGATTTCAGGTAGCCGACCTGGCCGAAATATTCGAGGCCGGCCGTGGCGAAGGCGGCGGCCGGCAGCCCCAGCAGGCCAAAGAGATCGGCGCGGAATTGCCCCTGGAAGGCCAGGTTGTGGATGGTGAAGAGCGTCGGCACCGTCGCCCCGGAAAAGCGCAGATAGGCGGGCGCGAGCCCCGCCTGCCAGTCATGCGCGTGCAGCGCGTCGAAGCCCAGATGCTGCGCCGCATGCGCCGCGGCCCGGCCGAGGGCGGCGAAGCGGATGGCGTTGTCCGGCCAGTCCATCCCGCCCGGCGCCAGATAGGGCGAGCCGGCGCGGGCGAAGAAATGCGGCGCGTCCAGCGCCAGCAGGTCCCGCCCCGCGGCTTCGGCCCGCACCAGCCGGGCGGGGGCGCCGAAGAGGTCCGGCAGATGCTCCACCTGCTGCACCGGGCCGAGGGCGGCCATCACCGCCGGATAGCCCGGCAGCAAGGTCGTGACGGCCACGCCCTCGGGCGCCAGGGCTGCGGGCAGCGCGCCCACCACATCGGCGAGGCCACCGGTCTTGATGAAGGGAAACCCCTCCGAAGCGACGGCGAGAAGCTTCATGCGAGCTTGTCGAGCATCGCCTGGGTGATCAGGCAGACGCCCTTCTCGGTGCGGCGGAAGCGGCGCGCATCCTCGATGGGGTCCTCGCCCACCACCAGGCCGGGCGGGATGCGCACATTGCGGTCCACGACGACCTTGGAGAGGCGCGCCCCCTGGCCGACATCCACGCGCGGCAGCACCACCGCCCCTTCGAGCTTCGCGTAGGAATGCAGGTGCACGCCGGTGAAGAGCAGCGATTTCCGCGCCGAGGCGCCGGAGATGATGCAGCCGCCCGAGACCAGCGAGGAAATCGCCTCGCCCCGGCGGCCCTCGATGTCATGCACGAATTTGGCCGGCGGCACGACTTCGCCATAAGTCCAGATGGGCCATTCCTGGTCAAACAGGTCGAGCGGCGGGACGATGTCGGTCAGGTCGATATTCGCCTCCCAATAGGCGTCAATCGTCCCGACATCGCGCCAATAGGGGGTGAATTCCTGGGAGGAGCGCACGCAGGAGCGCTCGAAGCGATGCGCCGCCGCGCGGCCATGCTTCACGATGTAGGGGATGATGTCCTTGCCGAAATCATGGCTGGATTCCGGGTCCGCCGCGTCGCGCTTCAACTGCTCGATCAGAAAGCGCGTCTCGAAGACATAGATGCCCATGGAGGCGAGGGAGAGTTCCGGCCGGTCCGGAATGCCCGGCGGGTCGGCCGGCTTTTCGACGAAATCGGTGATCCAGGCGTTGCTGTCCACCGCCATGACGCCGAAGCCCTTGGCCTCTTCACGCGGGACCGCCATGCAGGAGACGGTGACATCCGCACCCTGCTCCACATGCTGTTGCAGCATGCGCTCGTAATCCATCTTGTAGATATGGTCGCCGGCCAGCAGCACGATGTGGCGCGGGGCCAAATCCTCGATGATGTCGATGTTCTGAAAGACGGCGTCGGCCGTGCCGAGATACCAGCTCTGCTCGGACACGCGCTGCGACGCCGGCAGGATGTCGAAGCTCTCATTGCGCTCGTGGCGGAGGAAGTTCCAGCCGCGCTGCAAATGCCGGATCAGGCTGTGCGCCTTGTATTGCGTGGCGACGGCGACGCGGCGGATGCCAGAATTGATGGCGTTGGAGAGGGCGAAATCCACGATGCGCGATTTGCCGCCGAAGAAGACGGCGGGCTTGGCGCGACGGTCGGTCAATTCCATCAGGCGGGAGCCGCGTCCGCCGGCCAGGACGAAGGCCATGGCGGTGCGGGCCAAAGGGGCAGCGTTTTGCGCGCGGTCAGGCATGTTTCGTCCCAGGGGTCGGTGCGGCGGTCGGTGCGGCAGTCGTTACGGCGGCGTTAACCTTTGGCACGGCCCAGGCCTCGGGCGCCAGATAGATTGTGCAAAGCGGCGGCAGGAAAACGCGGGCCGAGGCAGGCTGGCCGAAGGCGGGCAAGGCGCGGGCGGTCACTGCGCCGAGATTGCCCCGGCCGGAGCCGCCGAATTCCAGCGCATCGCTGTTCAACACCTCGCGCCAGATGCCGGCCTGGGGCAGGCCGATCAGCACCGCCTCGCGCGGGATGGGGGTGAAGTTGCAGAGCACCGCGATGGGCGGGCCGCCGGCCGCGTCGAAGCGCAGCCAGGTGAAGAGGGAGTGGTCCGCGTCATTGGCGTCAATCCAGCAGAAGCCCTCGGGGTGGGCGTCGGCCGCGTGCAGCGCGGGGCATTGGCGGTGCAGCCGGTTCAACTCGCGCACGAAGCCCTGCACGCCCTGGTGCGGGGCGTATTGCAGCAGCCACCAATCCAGCTCGCGCTTTTCCGTCCATTCGGCCCAGGGTGCGAATTCCTGGCCCATGAAAAGCAGCTTCTTGCCGGGATGCCCCCACATGAAGCCGTAATAGGCCCGCAGCCCGGCCAGCTTCTGCCAGGTGTCGCCGGGCATGCGGCCGCCCAGCGTGCCCTTGCCATGCACCACCTCGTCATGGCTGAGCGGCAGGATGAAACGCTCCTTGAAGGCATAGATCAGGCCGAAATTCATGAGCTGGTGGTTGTGCCGGCGGAAGATCGGGTCCTTCGCCACATAGCGCAGCGTGTCATTCATCCAGCCCATGTTCCACTTGAAGGCGAAGCCGAGGCCGCCTTCGGCAACAGGGGCGGAGATGCCGGTCCAGTTGGTGGCTTCCTCGGCGATGATCAGCGCCCCCGGCGCCTGTTCGGCCAGCATGAGGTTGGTGCGCTGGAGGAAGCCCACAGCGTCGCGATTGTCATTGCCGCCATCCTCGTTCGGCGCCCATTCGCCGGGCCCGCGCGAGTAATCCAGGTGGATCATGGAGGAGACGGCGTCCACGCGCAGGCCATCCGCGTGATAGCGCTCCAGCCAGAAGAGCGCGTTGGAGGCGAGGAAGGCCTGCACCTCCTTGCGGCCGTAATCATAGATCGCGGTCTGCCAATCCGGATGCCAGCCGCGCCGCGGGTCGGGGTGCTCATAGAGGGTGGTGCCGTCGAAGCGCGCCAGGCCATGCGCGTCATCCGGGAAATGCGCCGGCACCCAGTCGAGGATCACCCCGATGCCGGCCAGATGCGCGGCATTGATGAAGCGCGCGAGGCCGGAGGGATGGCCGAGGCGGGCCGTGACCGCATGCATGCCGATGGGCTGGTAGCCCCAGGAGCCGTCGAAGGGATGCTCCATCACGGGCATGAATTCGATATGGGTGAAGCCCATCCCGACCACATAGGGGATCAGGTCGGCCGCCAACTCGTCCCAGTTCCAGAAGCGGTCATCCGGATGGCGCTTCCAGGAGGGGGCGTGGACCTCATAGATCGCCATGGGGGCGGTGCGGGCATCGCGCTTGGCGCGGGCCGCCATCCAGGCGTCATCCGTCCAGGTGAAGTCGTCAATGCGGGCGACGACGCTGGCATTGGCGGGGCGGAGTTCGGCGGCGAAGCCGAAGGGGTCGGCCTTGAGCGGCAGCAGCGCGCCATCAGGGCCCAGCAGTTCGTATTTGTAGGCCGTGCCTTCCGTGATGCCGGGGAGGAAGATTTCCCAGAGGCCGGAATCCACGCGACGGCGCATTGGGTGCCAGCGGCCATCCCAGCGGTTGAACTCGCCCACCACGGAGACGCGGCGCGCATGCGGCGCCCAGACGGCGAAGCGCACGCCCGCCACCCCCTCCTGCGTGACGAGATGCGCGCCGAGGCGTTCATAAAGCCGGTGATGCGTGCCCTCGATCAGCAGGTGGTCATCGAGCGGGCCGAGGCCGGGGCCGAAGGCATAGGGGTCGGGCAATTCGGTGGTTGTGCCGCGCTCGCTGATGGTCAGGTAATAGGCTTCGCCCAGGCGGACGCCCGCGATGAAACCCTCGAAGAAGCCATCGGGGTGGCGCGGTTCCAGGCGCTGCGTCACGCCCGCGAAGCGCGCCTCCACCGAGGCGGCGCCCGGTCGCAGGACGCGGAGCATGAGGCCACCCGGTGCGGCGTGGGGGCCCAGCACGGCGAAGGGATCGGCGTGCCGGCCTTCCATCAGTGCCGTCACATCGCCTTCGCTGGCTTGCATGCCGTTCAGACCCATCCTTGCAAGTGCTGATCCCTCAGAAAAAAGCGCCTCCGGCGGCCGGGGCCGAGAGGCCCCAGACCCCAAAACTTAAGGAATGGGGTCTGGGGCCCCCGACCCCAGCCGCCGGAGGCCTTTTTCCTTCACTCACCCAGGCACGGGCACCCGCCAGATCTCCTGCGCATATTCCGCGATGGTGCGATCGGACGAGAACCAGCCCATATTGGCGGTGTTGAGGATCGCGGATTTCTGCCAGGCCGCCTGGTCCGCCCAGCGCTTTTCCACCAGGCGCTGCGTGTCGAAATAGGCGTCGAAATCGGCGGTGACGAGGAAGTGGTCATGCTCACGCAGCATGTGCACGAGTTCGCCATAGCGGTTCGGATCATCCGAGGAGAAGACGCCCGAGGCGATGGATTCGAGTGCCTGCTGCAGGCGCGGCGAGAGGTTGATGGAATCCTGCCCGCGCCAGCCCTCGCGGCGGCGGGCGGCCACCTGCTCGGTCGTCAGGCCGAAGATGAAGATGTTCTCGGCCCCCACATGCTCCAGGATTTCCACATTGGCGCCATCCAGCGTGCCGATGGTCAGCCCGCCATTCAGCGCCAGCTTCATGTTGCCCGTGCCCGACGCCTCCATGCCGGCGGTGGAGATCTGCTCGGAGAGGTCGCAGGCCGGCACCAGCATTTCAGCCAGCGAGACATTGTAATTGGGCATGAAGACCACCTTCAGCCGGTCCCGGATGGTGGGGTCGCGGTTGATGGTGCGGGCGATGTCATGCGCGAGCTTGATGATGAGCTTGGCGCGGTGATAGCTCGCCGCCGCCTTGCCGGCGAAGATCTTCACGCGCGGCGCCCAGCTGGTGTGCGGCTGGGCGCGCATCTCGTTGTAGAGCGCGACGGTCTCCAGCAGGTTCAGCAATTGCCGCTTGTATTCGTGGATGCGCTTGATCTGCACATCGAACAGCGCGGCCGGGTCCACGCGGATGCCGGTCTGCGTGCGGATGAGCTTGGCCAGCGCCTCCTTGTTGGTGCGCTTCACCTCGGCGAAGCGGCCCTGGAAGCCGGCATCGGTGGCATAGGGCTTGAGCGCCGTCAGCGCATCGGCCCGGTCGAGGAATTCGGCGCCGATGGTTTCGGTCAGCAGCTCGGTCAGGCAGGGATTGCATTGCTGCAGCCAGCGCCGGAAGGTGATGCCGTTCGTCTTGTTCGTGATGCGCCCCGGATAGAGCATGTTGAGATCGTGGAAGACGGTCTTCTTCAGCAGGTCCGAATGCAGGGCCGAGACGCCATTCACCTTGTGCGAGCCGACAAAGGCCAGGTTGCCCATGCGCACCTTGCGGCCATG
>JAIYDS010000196.1 GCA_027487385.1 Acetobacteraceae bacterium
AGCGGCATGGTCTGCTCATCCAGCACCACATCCAGCGAGATGTCCGTGTGGCGCAGCTGCTCGGCCAGGTGGGTTTCCCAGATGCTGTCGCGGCCGAATTTCTCGCCCATGAATTGCTGCAGCAGCAATTCGCGCACCGGCTCGAGCGTGGCGTAGGGCAGCAGCAATTCGAGACGCCCGCCGCGATCCTCCATGTCGATCCGCAGCCGCGTCAGAACACAGGCATTGGACAGGCGGGAGATGGTGGCAAAGCGGGGGTTCACCTCCAGCCGTTCAAAGCGGAATTCCACATCGGTGATGGGGCCGAAGGCATCGCCCAGATCCTTGAGCACCACGCCGATCAGGCGCTCCACCAGCGTGCGCTCGATGGTGGTGTAGGGCCGCCCCTCGATGCGCATGGCCGCCGTGCCGCGCCGGCCGCCCAGCAGCACATCCACCACGGAATAGATCATCGAGGAATCAACGACGATCAGGCCGAAATTGTCCCACTCCTCCACCTTGAAGACGGCGAGCATGGCGGGCAGCGGAACGGAGTTCAGGTAGTCGCCGAAGCGCTGGCTGGCCACGCTGTCGATCGAAACCTCGACATTGTCGGAGGTGAAGTTGCGCAGGGAAGTCGAGAGGATGCGCACCAGCCGGTCGAAGATGATCTCCAGCATGGGCAGGCGCTCATAGGAGATGAGGCCCGAATGGATCATCCGCTCGATGCCGGTCTTTCCGGCATCGGCGTTGGCGTCGTCCTCGAAGCCCAGCAGGCTGTCGATCTCGGACTGGTTCAGCACGCGCGCCGCATCGGGCGCGGGGGCGGCACTGGCCGCGCCCTCCTCCTCGGCCAGGGCGGCGCCCCAGGCGGCCGCCATATCCTCCTCTTCGCTCATTGCACGAGGATCTCGGTGAAGAGGACGTCGGTGACGCGCGCCGGGGCGGCCGCGATATTGGCGCGCGCGATCAGCTCCTCGCGCAGGCGATGCGTGCCGGCGCTGCCGCGCAGTTCCTCCGGGCGGATTTCCCGCAGATAGGTGGTGAAGAGGTCCACCAGGCGCGGCATGGCGGCCTGCAGCGCGGCCGCATCCGCGGGGCCCGCCACCTCCACCTGGCTTTTCAGCCGGATGAAGGCGCGCCGGCCGGGCGCGTTCAGATTGGCCGTGATGTCCGGCATGGTCACGAAGACCGGCTGGCGGTTCACCGGCTGCGGTTCGGCCGCCGCCTCGGCCGCCGGCGGCGGGGGCGGTGCGGGCGAGAGGATGCCGCTGAACCACACGCCCGCGCCAATGCCGCCGAGCAGCAGCGGCACCGCCAGCAGGATCAGTTTCTTCTTCGAGCCGTTGGGCTTGGCCTCGCCCTCGCCCGCTTCCGTTGGGGCCTCTTCGCCCTTCGCCGCCGCCATGGCGCCCACACCCTTCTGGTTTCTGGAGACTCGGGTTGTGGCGCAGGCGGATTAACAAAGCCTTGCGGCGAAATCCGCCGCCGGGGCGGCAGAATGGACCGGCCCGCCGGGCAATCCCTGCCGGGTTTCCGGGCCGAGACGCTGGCATGGCGCTTGCCCTCCCGGTTGCGGACCTTGAACGGAGTGCGCCATGGACAGCCCAGGTTACATCGTCCTCTCCCGCCTCTCCTCGCAGATGCGGGCGAGCCAGTTGACGGCGAACAACCTCGCCAATGCGGAGACGCCGGGCTTTCGCGCCGCGCGCCCCATCTTCGCCGAGCATGTGCAGCGCCAGGGCCGCGTTCTGGGCCCCAATGGCGCGGGCAATGTCGGCTATGCCTGGGACCGCGCGAGCTGGCGCGAGACCCAGCCCGGTGCGATCAGCCAGACCGGCAATCCGCTGGATGTCGCCATCTCGGGCGCCGGCTTCTTCGTGATCGAGACGCCGCGGGGCGAGCGCTACACCCGGGCCGGGCGCTTCGCCATCGGCGCCGATGGGCAGCTGGTGGACCAGACCGGGGCCGCCGTGCTGAACACGGATTCACGGCCCATTGCCATCGCCCCCAATGACACGCGCATCGAGATCCTGGGCGATGGCACCATCCGCTCGGAGAATGGCGTGCTGGGCCGCATGCGCATCGTGCGCTTCGCCAATGAGCAGGCGCTGCGCAGCGAGGGCGACCGCCACATCAACGCCGCCGGCCAGGACCCCGAGGATGTGGCGCGGCCCAATGTGGTGCAGGGCGCGCTGGAGGGCAGCAATGTCCAGTCCGTGCTGGAGATGACGCGCATGATGGCCGAGCTGCGCGAATTCCAGTTCGCCACCCAATTCCTGGAGCGCGAGGGCGAGCGGCAGCAAAGCGCCGTGGACCGCCTGCTCCGTCGCCGCAGCTAAGGAGGACTGACCATGCGCTCCCTCGCCATCGCCGCCGAACTTTCCGCCTTGTGGCGGCTCACCGGAAAGGATCGCTGACCATGCGCTCCCTCGCCATCGCCGCCACGGGTATGCTGGCCCAGCAGACCAATGTGGAGGTGATCTCCAACAACCTCGCGAATATGGGCACCACCGGCTTCAAGCGCCGGCGCGCCGAATTCCAGGACCTGATCTACCAGAACCTTCGCCGCGTCGGCTCGCAGAGCTCAGATACGGGCAGCGTCCTCCCCTCCGGCGCGCAGGTGGGCCTGGGCGTGCGGACGGCGGCCATCTACCGCATCTCCGAGCAGGGCAACCTGCAACAGACGGAGAACCGCTTCGACCTCGCCATCCGCGGCAATGGCTATTTCCAGATCCAGATGCCCTCGGGCGAGGTCGCCTATACGCGCGACGGCACCTTCGCCCTCAGCCCCGAGGGCGTGCTGGTGACCGCCGAGGGCTTCGTCGTGCAGCCCGGCATCACCATCCCCGCCGCCGCGCGCGACGTGACGATCAATGCGAGCGGCGAGGTGCTGGCGCGGCTCGATGGCCAGGTGGCGCCGCAGAATGTGGGCCAGATCCAGACCGCGATCTTCGCCAATGAGGGCGGGCTGGAAGCGATCGGCGACAACCTCTTCCTCGCCACCCCGGGCTCGGGCGCCGCACAGGCGGCGGCCCCCGGCCAGCCGGGCCATGGCTCGGTCATGCAGGGCTTCGTCGAGACCAGCAATGTGAACACGGTGCAGGAGATCACCTCGCTCATCACCGCGCAGCGCGCCTATGAGATGAACAGCCGCGTCATCACGGCGAGCGACGAGATGCTCAGCACGCTCACGAGGCTGCGCTGATGCGCCGGCGGTTGCTCTTCGCGCTCGGCGCGCTCGCGCTGCCCGCCCCGGCACAACTCCGGGCGCAGGTGGCGCCCATGGCCATCCTGCGGCCGCACGCCATGCTGGAGGGCGATGTGCTGCGCCTCTCCGACCTCTTCGACCAGGCGGGGCCGCGCGCCGAGACGGTGATCGCGGCCAGCCCCCTGCCCGGACGCCGGATGGTTCTGGAAACGCAGAACCTGATCAACATCGCCCGCCAGCATGGCGTGGCCTGGCGCCCGCTGACCGGCACCGAGCGCATCGTGATCGAGCGCCCGGGCCGCCCCATCCCGCGCGCCGAGATCGAGGCCATGCTGCGCGAGGAGCTCGCGCGCCAGGGCATCGAGCCGGAGATGGAGCTGGAACTGCCCGGCCTGATCCCGCCCATGATCCCGGCCAGCGCCTGGTTCCAGATGGCCATCGAGGGGGTGACGGTCGAACAACCCGGCTCGCGCTTCCAGGCGACGCTGGTGGTGCTGGCCGATGGCGCGGGCACGCAGCGCCTGCGCATCGCCGGCCGTGCCGTGCCGACCGTGCCCGTTGTCGTCGCTACCCGCCGCCTGGCGCTGGGCGAGGTGGTCGGCCCCAACGACGCCCGGCTCAGCCGCCAGCGCGCCGAGCGCGTGCGCCCCGGCCAGGCGCAGCAATTGAGCCAGGTGGTGGGGCAGGAGCTGCGGCGCCCCATGGCGATCGAGCAGGGCTTCGCGCTGGTGGATCTCGGCCCGCCTTCGATCGTGCAGAAGAACGCGCTGGTGACGCTGCAGCTGGAATCGCCCGGCATCTCGCTCTCGGCCCAGGGGCGGGCGCTGGAATCCGCCGCGCGGGGCGCCACGGTACCGGTGATGAACCTGGCCAGCCGCAACATCGTGGAGGGCATCGCCATCGCCCCGGGCCGCGTGCGCGTGGCCATGGGCACGATTCCGATGGCCGCCCGATGAGGGCGCCCGCCACCCTCATGCTGCTGCTGGCGCTGGCCGGCTGCGGCCAGGCCGAGCGGCTTTCGCGCATCGGCCGCGCGCCGGATTTCTCGCCGGTGAGCGACCCGACGCAGGATCCGCGCTATCGCCCCGTCTCCATGCCCATGCCGGCGCCGCATGAGGCGCCGCCCTTGGCCAATTCGCTGTGGCGGCCGGGCAGCCGCACCTTCCTGCGCGACCAGCGTGCGGCGCAGGTGGGGGACCTCATCACCATCCTGGTCACCATTGACGATGACGCCCAATTGCAGAACCGCACCCAGCGCAGCCGCACCGGCACCGAGACGGCGGCCGCGCCCAACCTCTTCGGCCAGGAGCGGGTGCCGCGCCGGCTCTTTCCGCCGGGCGCCGACCCCGCCGCGCTGCTGAACACGAACAGCACCGGCACCAGCAATGGCGATGGCAATGTGCGCCGCAACGAGACGGTGAACCTCCGCCTCGCCGCCACCGTCACGCAATCCCTGCCGAACGGCAACATGGTGGTGATGGCGCGGCAGGAGGTGCGGGTGAACAATGAGATGCGCGAGCTTTCGGTGCAGGGCATCGTCCGCCCGCAGGATATCGCCAGCGACAACACGGTGCGGCATGACCGCCTGGCCGAGGCGCGGATTTCCTATGGCGGGCGGGGTTCGCTTTCGGACATCCAACAGCCCAGGCTGGGGCAGCAATTGCTGGATATCCTCTCGCCATTCTGATTCTCCCCGCGAAGTTTTCGCCGGCTCAACGGCGCAAGGGCGCCGTTTGCGCCGGCGAAACCTTCGCGGGGGCCCCGGTTTGGTGCTTCCCTTGGTGGGGCGCTCTCCTTGCCGCGGCAAAGCCGCGGCGCCGGCCGGGGGGCGGATCGGGGAGAGGGCACAGACAGCCGGGTGAGGTGGGCTGTGTTGGCTGGGCCGTGTTGGCCCGTTGCGATCCGCGCGCTAGGCTTGCCCCGAAGACCGGGGGAAGCGCCATGGCGGATGAGTTCGACTATGTCATCGTGGGTTGCGGGGCGGCGGGCTCGCTGCTCGCGGCACGGCTGAGCGAGGACGCGCAATCCAGCGTCTGCGTGCTGGAAGCCGGCCCCAAGGACCGCAACCCCTTCATCCATATCCCGGCCGGCTTCATCAAGACGCTGAAGGACCCCGGCGTCACCTGGCAGTTCAGCACCGAGCCCACGGAACGCACCGGTGGCAGGCGGATCGCCACCGTGCAGGGGCGCACGCTGGGCGGCTCCTCCTCCGTCAATGGCATGATCTACAACCGCGGCCAGCCGAACGACCTGGACCACTGGGCGCAGCGCGGCAATCGCGGCTGGGGCTATGCGGATTGCCTGCCCTATTTCATGCGCACCGAGCGCCGCATCGGCTATGGCGAGCCGGATCGGCGCGGGCGCGAGCAGGGCATTCCCGTCACCGACATGGACTGGATTCATCCGGTGACCGAGGCCTTCATCGCCGGCTGCGTCGGCCTCGGGATTCCGCGCAACCCGGACTACAACAGCGGCGATCAGGCCGGCGTCGGCTATTTCCAGCGCGCCATCCTCGATGGCAAGCGCGTCAGCGCCTATCGCGCCTTCCTGCATGGCGCGCTGAACCGGCCCAACCTCTCGCTGCGCACCAATGCGCGGGCCTGCCAGATCCTCATGGAGGGCAAGCGCGCGGTGGGCGTGCAATATCTCAGCGAGCGCGGCGGCAAGCCCGTGACGGTGCGGGCGCGGCGCGAGGTGATCCTCTCCGGCGGCACGGCGAACACCGCGCGGCTCCTGCAGATTTCCGGCATCGGGCCGGCTGGCTTGCTGCAGTCCCTGGGCGTCGAGGTGAAGCACGAACTCCCCGGCGTGGGCGAGAATTTCCGCGACCATTATGCCAGCCGCTTCGTGATGCGCGCCAAGCCCGGCACGCAGACGCTGAACGAGCTGTCGAAGGGCCTCAACCTCGGCAAGCAGCTGCTGCGTTGGGGCACGGGCCAGCCCAATATCCTGGCCACCGCGCCCAGCCACGCCCACGTCTTTTGGAAGAGCTTCGAGGGGCTGGACCAGCCCGACCTGCAATGCGTCTTCACCCCCGGCTCCTACAAGGAGGGCATGGTCTATGTGCTGGACGATTATCCCGGCATGACGGCTGGCGCCTGGCAGCACCGCCCCGAGAGCAGGGGCTGGGTGCGCGCCCGCAGCACGGATGTCTTCGAAGACCCCGAGATCCAGCCCAACTACCTCTCGGATGAGATGGACCGGCGCGTGCATATCGGCGGCATGCGGCTGTTGCGGCGGATGCTCTCGACGCCCGAGCTCGCGGCCTTCGTGGATCGCGAGACCCTGCCCGGCCCGGATGTGCAGAGTGATGACGAGCTGCTGGACTTCGCCTTCAAGAATGGCAGCACGACCTATCACCTGATCGGCACGGCGCGGATGGGCCCGCGCGAGGACCCGACGGCGGTGGTGGATGACCGGCTGCTGGTGCATGGCATGACGGGGCTGCGGGTGGTGGATGCCTCCATCATGCCCGCGATGGTCAGCGCCAACACTTATGCGACGACGCTGATGATCGCGGAGAAGGCGAGCGACTTTATTCGCGGGCGGGAGATGGCTTCGGCGGCTTGATGCGAGGGGCTCTGCCCCTCGCGCTCCCCGGCAGGGGTGAAAACCTGCGTGGTTTTCACGGCCCCTGCACCCCTATTTGTCGGAGATGCAAGAACCTGAGGTTCTTGCCGGGGTCCAGGGGCAGAGCCGCTGGTTACTCCTCTTCCTTCGCCGGAATCTCCAGCACCGATTGCGGCGGCTTCTTCGGCTGCCGGTACTTCTGCCACCCGAACCGCCGGTTATCCCCCGGCCGCAGTCTCATATCCTCGCGCAGCGCGGTGAAGGGCAGCGTGGCCGGATCGGCCACCACCGGGCCAGGCGCCGCCGCCACGAGAACCGCCGCCGCAATCGGCTGGAAATGCGCGCGGAAATGCACGCTGGACTTCACGGCGAGGATTTTTTGGGCCGCCGGCTCCACGCCCAGCTGCAGGAAGATGGACTGGTCATGCGCCTGCATCTTGCGGCTGACGATGACGACGCGCACGCCGCCGATGCGCAGCAGCGCCGAGGGGCCAAGATCCGCCGGATTGCCCTTGCCCATCGGCCCCGTCAGGGTGAAGCGGCCATCGCCCAGCTTCTCGACCACGCCTGTCACGGTCAGCGGCGCGCCATCGCTCTTGCCGCCGAGGTCCAGGGTGATGGTCGCCCCTTCGCCAGCCGCGTGGCAGGCGGCGGCACTCTCGGCGTCGTTCATCGGCGCCAGCACGGCGCCTTGCGCGTCCTGCGCGATGAGTTCGGCCAGCAGGCCGGTGGTGTCGCCATGGCCGCCGCCGCCGGGATTGTCCTGCGTGTCGGCGATCACGATCGGCTTGCCCTGGCCAGCCAGGCGGATCGCCTCGGCCACGGCCTCGGCGGCCGGCTGCACGGCGCCGGCGAAGGCCAGCTCACGCGCGCGGATCGCTTTCACCAGCGCCTCGGCGGCGTCGGAGGCGGCCTCCGGCGTCTCGGCATAGGCGGCGATGGCCTGGCCGCAGCCGGGGAAATCCGCATAGGGAAAGCCGAAGCAATAGGCGAGTTCCACCACGCCAACCTCCAGCGCCAGGCGCTCGGCCATGACACCCGCCATGGGCTCCACCATCGTGCATTGGCTGGTGATGGGGATCAGGAAATCGAGTTCCCGGAAGGCCATGGCCCAGGAGCTGCCGCGCTGGATGCGCTGGATCAGCAGGGCCATGGCGCGGCTTCCCACGGCCAGCATGTCCACATGCGGATAGGTGCGATAGGGGACGATGACATCGGCCAGTTCCGCCATCTGGCGCGTCATATTGGCATGCGGGTCAAGCGTGATGGCCACGGGAATGCCACCGGCAGCGGCGCGCACGCGGCGCATCAACTCGCCCTCGGCATCGGGGTAGTCATCGCTGACCATCGCGCCATGCAGGTCGAGGAAGATGCCGTCCAGCGGCGCCTCCTCCAGCGCGACGGAGAGTGCGTCCACGATCATCGCGCTGATGCGCTCGAAGGCTTCGCGTGTCACAGGGCCGGCGGGGTTGGCGAAGCACCAGCCCAAAGGCGCGATGGAGGCGCCGTGCTTCATCGCCTCGGAGATGCCGCCCCAGGCGCAGGTGGAGGTGCCCTTCAGGCCCTCCATCATCGCGGCGGGGCGTTGCAGCGCGGGCAGGCCGCCCGGCGTCAGGAAATTCACCCATTCCGTAGGGCGCGGGGCGAAGGAGTGGCTTTCGTGCAGAAAGCCGGCAACGGCGATGCGCATGTTCAGAATTCCATGTTGTGGCGATAGATGTCCATGATGCGGGGCGGCACGCTGGCCCTGCCCTCGCGGGTCGCGCCCAGCCGCAGCGCCACCCGGATGGAAGCGGCGTTGCTGGGCTCGATGCAGCTGACGAGGCGGGTGAAGCCCAGCTCATCGCGCGCATGCCGGCGGATGGCAAGTGCGGCTTCGGTGGCGAAGCCCTGGCCCTGATGGGCGGGAAAGACCACCCAATGGATTTCCGGCTCCGGCCAGGCTTCCGGATACCAAAGCCCCGCCTGGCCGATCACGGCGGCGCTGCCCGCAGCCTCGATGGCCCAGAGGCCATAGCCCCGCAGCACGCGATGCCCGGCATACATGGCCATCCGCCGCCAGGCATCCGCTCGGCCGAGGGGGCCGCCGACGAAGCGCGAGGCCTCGCTCGCCCAGAAGGCGGCGAAGGCCTCGAAATCCGCGTCGCGGAACTCCCGCAGGATCAGCCGCCCGGTCCGCAGGATGGGCGTCACCGCGCGGTCTCCAGCACCGCCTCGGCCAGCACGCGCAGGCCCCTCTCCGCCCAGTCGCGGGAGATGGATTCGCTCGGGTGATGGCTGATGCCGCCATGGCAGGGGATGAAGAGCATCACGGCGGGCATGCGCGCCGCCGCATGATAGGCGTCATGCCCCGCGCCCGAGAGCATGTCCCGGTGGCGATAGCCGAGCCGCGTGGCGGAAGCGCGCAGGCGCTCCGCGAGGGCCGCGTCGAAATGCACGGCGGCGAAGCTCCAATAGGGATCGCGCCGCACGGCCAGGCCCCGGCGCGCCGCGATGGCGGCCATGGCGGCATCCGCCTCGGCCAGGAGCTGTGCCAGCACCTCGTTCGAGGGGTGGCGGTATTCGAAGGCGAAGCGCACCTGGCCGGGCACCACGCCATCGGCGCCGGGCTCCACCAGGAAGCGGCAGACCGTCATCCGCGCCTCGGGCGCCAGGCGATGGAGGATGGCCTCGCCGGCCGAGATCATCTCGGCGGCCGCCAGCACGGCGTCGCGCCGCATCCCCATGGGCGTGGTGCCGGCATGGCTGGTCTCGCCGGTGACGGTGACCAGGGCGCGCTCGGTCGCATAGCCCCCGGTGACGATGCCGAGGTCGTAGCCCTCGTTTTCCAGCACCGGGCCCTGCTCGATATGCGCCTCGAAATAGGCGGCGGCGTCTTGCAGGAGCGAAGGCTCGGCCGTGCCGTTCCAGCCGGTGGCGGCAAGCGCCTCGCCATAGGGCTGGCCGTCATCCAAGGCGGGGCGGGCCAGAACCTCGGCCTCGCTGAGAACGCCCATGGCGCCGGCGGCGCCGATCATGGAGGGGCTGAAGCGGCAGCCCTCCTCGCTGGTCCAGTTCACCAGGATGATGGGCGCCTCGGTGACGGTGCCGCTCTCATGCAGCGCATGCAGGATTTCGAGGCCGGCGAGCACGCCATAGGGGCCATCGAACTTGCCGCCCGTGGGCTGGGTGTCGAGATGGCTGCCGATCAGCACGGGTTTGCGGCTGGGGTCCCGCCCCTCGCGCCGCAGCGCCATGTTGCCGAGGCGGTCCACGGAGAGCGTCAGCCCGATTTCGGCGCCCCAGCGCGCCAGCAAATGCCGTGCCTCGCCGTCCAGCGCGGAGAGCGCCGGGCGGTTGTTGCCGCCGCCGGGGATGGGGCCGATGGCGGCCAATTCCATCAGCCGGTCCCAGAGACGGTCGGGCGAGAGCGGCAGGTTCACGGGCGCACCAGGCCTGCCGTGGCGAGCGCCGCATCGGCCAGGACCTGCATGCCGGCGGTGGCCCATTCGGGCGTGATGCTCTCGGCCTCGTTGTGGCTGAGGCCGCCATGGCAGGGGCAAAAGACCATCACCGTCGGCACGCGGCGCGCCATATAGACGGCGTCGTGGCCGATGCCGGTCGGGATGTCGCGCCACTTGAAGCCGCGCGCCGTGGCGCTCTCGCGCGCGCGCTGGACCAGCGTGGCGTCGAAGGGCGTCAGCGGCGAATGCCAGAAGCGGGTGACGGTGATGGTCACGCCGCGTGCCAGCGCGATTTCCTCGGCGCGGGCGCGGAATTGCGCTTCCATCCGCTCCAGCGCCTCAGGGTCGCCATGACGCGTGTCGATGGTGAAGAAGACGCGGCTGGGCGCGATGTTGCGGCTGGCGGGGTAGATGTCCACCACGCCGACCGTGCCGCGCCCCTTCTCGCCATTCGGCGCCAGCGTGCTAAGGGCGATCTCCTCCACCGCCGCCATCAGGGGCGCGGCGGCCATCAGCGCATCCCGCCGCCCGGCCATGGGCGAGCCGCCATGCGCTTCCTCGCCCTCCACCACCACCTCGAACCAGGTCTGGCCAAGGGCATGGGTGACGATGCCGACATCATGCCCGCCATCTTCCAGGATCTTGCCCTGCTCGATATGCAGTTCGAGATAGTGGCCGATCTTTTGCAGCTCCGCCGGATCGGCCTCGCCCTGCCAGCCGATGCGGCGCAGCTCCTCGCCGAAGATGGCGCCATCGAAGCTGGTCTTCTCCAGGATTTCCTGCTCGGTGAAGATGCCCATGGCGCCGCCGCTGCCCATCATGGGCGGCGAGAAGCGCGAGCCTTCCTCATTGGTCCAGTTGATCAGCAGCAGCGGCGCTTCCGTCTCGGCGCCGGCTTCGTGCAGCGCGCGCATGATCTCGAGGCCGGCCAGCACGCCGAGCACGCCGTCATATTTTCCGCCCGTCGGCTGGGTATCGAGATGGCTGCCGA
The DNA here is from genome assembly GCA_027487385.1 of Acetobacteraceae bacterium. Lineage (GTDB taxonomy): Bacteria > Pseudomonadota > Alphaproteobacteria > Acetobacterales > Acetobacteraceae > Roseococcus. The sequence goes on from JAIYDS010000196.1 coordinate 11,195, forward strand.
TGGCAACCGGCGGCAGGCTGGGGTTCCGCCCCTCGCGCCGGAAGATCATGTTGCCCAGGCGATCCACCGTCATGGTCAGGCCCGCCGCTTCCGCCCAGCTCTGGAACAGCGCGCGGCCCTCGGCATCCACATCGGTCAGCGTCTGCCGGTTGCAGCCGCCCTTCGCCGTGCCGCCGATCTTGGCCATCTCCATCAGGCTGTCCCAGAGGCGGGCGCCGGAAAGCGGCAGATTATGCATGTTCCACTCCACACCATTCGGCCATGGTCAGCGCGATGCTGCGCGTGATGCCATGGATGCTCTCGATGCCCACGCTCTCGTCAATGCCATGGATGTCCTGCGCGTCCGGGCCAAACACGGCGCAGGGCGTGCCCTGGTAGAGCACGAAGTGCCGCCCATCGGTCAGGCCGGTCGCGGGATAGTCCCGCAGCGTGCCGCCCGTCGCCTCGGCATAGCTGCGCTGGGCCAGGGCGCTGATCGCGGTATCCTTGGGAAACACGCAGGCATCGGCCATGAAGCCCTTGAACTCCAGCTTCACCTGGGCGCCGCGCAGGCGCTCATGCGTGGCGGCCTTGGCCACCAGCGCCTCGATATCCGCCTTGGTCTGCCGGGCCGAATAGCCCAGCATCACGCCGACCCGCAGGCCGATGCGGCAGCGCGTCGCCACCGAGGAATTCCACTCGCCGCCCGAAATCGTGCCGAGATTCACATTCACCGGATGGTTCACGCCATGGAAGGCGGCGTGGATATGCTCGCCGCGATTGCGCTCCGCCTCGTAATCCTTGAAGGCGCCGGCGATGATGTTGGCGGCCTCGATCGCATTGATGCCGGCCTGCATGTCCCGCACATGGGCGGGGCGGCCGCTCACCGTCACCCAGGCCCAGACCACGCCGACCTCGGCCGTGTAGAGCGCATCGAGCCCCGGGCCGGGCTCGGGGATGATCACGCCATCGGCCTTGGGCAGCGCCAGCATGGTGGCGAGCGCGCCATTGCCGGTGCATTCCTCCTCGATCACCGCCTGCATCTGCACCTCGGCCGCCGGTTGCAGCCCGGCGCGCTTCAGGGCGGCGAAAGCCATGGCATAGCTCACGATGCCCGCCTTCATGTCGCCCGCGCCGCGCCCATGGACGCGCCCGCCCCGGATGGTGGGCGCATAGGGCGGCGTTTCCCACATATCGGCCGCCCCCTCGGGCACCACATCCACATGCCCTTGCAGCACCAGGCTGCGGCCCTTCGCCGCCCTCGGCCGATGGATCGCCGCCACATTGTCCCGCCCGGCATAATCCATCAGCGGGGGTGAGAAGCCCGGATGATCCGCCAGCTTCGCGGGATCGGTGGCAATGCGCTGCGGCGTGAGACCCATATGGCGATAGAGCCGCTCCATCTCATTCAGCGCCGAGGCCTCATTGCCCAGGGTGGAGGGGCAACGGACCAGGCGGAACAGCCAGTCCAGCGTGTCTTCCCGCAGCGAATCGCAGGCGTCCAGGATGGCGCGTCGCGCGCCGGGATCGAGGGAGGTCATGCGCCGCAGCATGGGCGGGCGCGCGCGAGGTTGTCGAGGCCCCGTGGGCGGGCGACACTCACGCCCATGAAGGCCTTCCACCATCCCGATGAGGCGCTGCACGCGCCGGAATTCTTCCTCATGCGCGGCCAGGTCCGCGCCAATTACGAGGTGCCCGCCCGCGCCGCCTCGCTGCGGGAGGGGCTTTCGGCGCTCGGCATCACGCCCACCGTCCCGCCGCCTGCGCCTATGGCCGCGCTGCTGACCCTGCACACGCCCGAATATCTGGACTTCCTGGAGCATGCCGCCGCCGCCTGGGCGCAATTGCCCGAGGCCGGGCGCGAGATCGTCGCCAACATCCACCCGACGCCGGAGATGCTGGCGCAATCCGCCCGCAAGCCCGCGCACGTCATCGCCCGCGCCGGCGCGCGTACGGCCGACACCGCCTGCCCCATCGGCCCCGGCACCTGGACGGCCGCGATCGGCGCGGCCGGCTGCGCGCTGGCCGCCGCCGATGTCGCGGCGCAAGGCGGCGCGGCCTATGCGCTCTGCCGCCCGCCCGGCCATCACGCCTATGCCGGCCGCGCCGGCGGGCATTGCTACATCAACAACAGCGCGCTGGCCGCCCAGCGCCTGCGCGATGCCGGGGCGAAGCGCGTGGCGGTGCTGGACATCGACAGCCACCACGGCAACGGCACCCAGGGCATCTTCTGGGAACGCGACGACGTGCTGACCATCTCCCTGCATGCCGACCCTTCCCGCTACTACCCCTGGTATGTCGGCTTCGCGGAGGAAACGGGCACCGCCAACCTCAACCTGCCGCAGCCCTTCGGCACTGGCGATGAGGCCTGGCTCGCCGCGCTGGATGACGGCATCGCCGCCATCCGCGCTTTCGGCGCCGAGGCGCTGGTGGTCCCGCTCGGCTTCGATGCCAGCGAGTTCGAGCCGCTGGCCGCGCTGAACGTCACGGCCGAGGGCTTCGCCCGCGCGGGGGCCGCCATCGGCCGGCTTCGCCTGCCCACCGCCATCTGCCAGGAGGGCGGCTACAATGTGGACATCCTGGGCCAATTGCTGCACCGCTTCCTGACCGGCTTCGGAGATGCGGCATGAACCCGCTTGTCATTGACACGCACATCGACATCCGCTGGCCGGAAACGCCGGATTGGCTGAGCGAGACGGCGCAATGCGTGGACCTGCCGAAGATGCGCCGCGGCGGCATGAGTGCGGCCGTCTTCATCGCCTATGTCGGCCAGGGGGCGCGCGACCATGCGGGGCATGCGGCGGCCTCCGCCCGCGCCGATTCCATGCTGCGCCATATCCGCGCCCGGGCCGATGGCGTGGCCGCCCGCTTCTGCGAGACGCCCGACGCAGTGGAGGCGAGTTTCGCCGCCGGCATCCCCGCCGTGCTCTCGGCGGTCGAGAATGGCTACGCCATGGGCCATGATTTGAGCCGCATCGCCGCCTGGCGCCGGCTCGGCGCCCTGTATCTCACGCTGACGCATGACGGGCACAATGCGCTCGCCGACAGCGCCCGCCCGCGCAAGAACCTGCATGACGCCGAGAGCGAGCATGGTGGCCTCTCCGCGCTCGGCCGCGCCGCCATCGCCGAGATGAACCGCGTGGGGCTGATGCTGGATTGCTCGCATGTGTCGAAGGCCGGGATGATGCAGGCGGCCGAGTTGTCTCGCGTGCCCATCGCCGTCACCCACACCGCCTGCGCCGCGCTCTGCGCCCATCCGCGCAACCTGGATGACGCGCAGCTGGACATGATCCGAAAGGTGGGCGGCGTGGCGCAGATCACCGCCGTCGCCTCCTTCCTCAAGGCGCCCGGGGCCAATGGCGTGACGCAGGCAAGCGTGGCCGATCTGGTGGACCATGTGGAGCATGCCGTGCGCCGCATCGGCCTCGACCATGTCGGCATCTCGTCGGATTTCGACGGCGGCGGCACGGTGATCGGCTGGGCCAATGCGGCGGAGACCCGGAACATCACCGCCGAACTCGCGCGGCGTGGCTATGGCGCGCGCGAGATCGGCCTGCTCTGGTCGGGCAACTTTCTCCGCGTCTGGCGCCAGGTGCTGCGCGGCGCGGGCTGAGGCGTCGGTTGGGAAGGCTGGCTTTCCCCAGGGAAGTACCAAACCAAGCCTGCTGGACTTCAAGCGATCCGATCGCCTCCGGCGGCTGGGGCCGAAAGGCCCCAGACCCCATGACCGCGCAGCCTTCCAAGGTCGGTGCCAGGGATTGGGGTCTGGGGCCTTTCGGCCCCAGCCGCCGGAGGCCTTTTTTTCACGTCATGCGCGATCCAGGTTTCAGCGCCAATGGCGCTGGTGGCCGCCATGCCATCCGCCGCGAAACACGGGCTGGTGCTGGGCATAGCCACGCCCGTGATAGCCACCGCCATGATACCCGCCATGGCGCGGCGCGACGCAGGCGGAAAGGGTGACGAGCACCGCAAGGGCACCGAACACGCGGAACAGGGAAAGGCGGGTGAGGGCGCGGGCCATGATGGCCTCCATGGGTGGCGGGGTTGGGAGCGCCACCTGCACGCAAGGAACCATGCCGCCATGGCGCCACCACGCCCGAATCAAGGCGGAATCAAAGCGCCTTCTTCGCCAGCAGGATGTCACTGTCCTCCAGGCTGCGGCTCAGCGTGAAGCCCAGCTTGCGCATGAAGCCCTGCATGGGCGCATTGTCGGCCAGCACATGGCCGATGATTTCGGTGATGCCCTCCGCCTTCGCCCAATCCATGGCGCGCTCCATCAGATGCCGCGCCACGCCCGTGCCCTTGGCGGCGGGGCTCACCACCACGGCGAATTCGGCGGTCTCCCCGCCGCCCTCGCGGATGATGCGCGCCGTGCCGAAGACCCGCCCCTCGCGCGTCGCGATGAAGGCCATCTCCCGCCCGTAATCAATCTGCGTGAGGCGCGCCAGCATGGCGGGCGGCAATTCCTTCATGCTGGAGAAGAAGCGGAAGCGCATATCCTCGGGCGGCAATTCGCGCGCGAATTCGCCTTGGGCCGCCGCATCCTCCGGCCGGATGGGCCGCACCTCGAAGACGCGGCCGTCGCGCGCGGTGAATGGACCCACCAGCTCGGCCGGATAGGGCGGGATGGCGAGCAGCGCGGCCTCTCCCTCCGGCCGCAGCGTCAGCCCGGCATCCGCCGCCACCACGCCGCCCGCATCGGCAAAGAGCGGATTGACGCTGGCGGCCACGATCTCCGGGAAATCCACCTGCAACTGGCTCAGGCGCACCAGCGCATCGGCGATGGCGGGCTCATGCACCGCCGGGCGGTCACGGAAGCCCGGCAGAAGGCGGGAAAGCCGCGTGCGGGCGATCAGCCCATGGGCCAAGGGCAGGTTGAGGGGCGGAAGGTCCAGCGCCTCGTCGCGGGCGATGTCGGCCGTGGTGCCGCCCTGGCCGAAGCCGATCCAGGGGCCGAACATGGCATCATCGCCCAGGCGCAGCCGCAGTTCCATCATCCCGCGCGGCGCCATGCGCTGCACCAGGAAGCCATCGAACACCGCGCCCGGCGCGCGGCGGGCGACCTCCTCCGCCATGGTGTCGGCGGCCAGGCGCACCGTGTCGAAATGGCGCAGGTTCAGCACCACGCCGCCCACCTCGCTCTTGTGGCGCAGCAGGGCGCGCGCCTTGAGCGCCACGGGCGGGCCCAGGGCGACCGCGGCCGCCGCGGCCTCGCTGGCACCGGCGCAGCGGCGGGGGGAGAGGACGGGAATGCCATAGGCCGCCAGCACGGCCAGCGCCTCATCCTCGAAGAGCTCCAGCCGCCCGGCCGCCCGCGCCGCGGCGAAGATGGCCCGCACCGCGGCGCGATCCGGCGTCATGTCCAGCACGTCCGAGCCCGGCAATTCCGCCGCCGTGGCGCGGTTGTGGCGTTCCGCCGCCAGATGGGCGGCGCCGCGCACCACGGCCTCCGGCGTCGCGAAGACCGGCAACCCGGCCTCGGTGAGCGCCGCGCGCTCGGCATGGGCGCTCGCTTCTCCGGTCCAGCCCAGCAGGATGGGCGCGCCGCGATTGCCGCGCGCGGCGGCGGCGAAACCCGCGACCGGGGCCGCCAGCTGTTCCGGCGCGTGCAGGGCGATCACCACATCCACCTCGGGCGCGGCGGCCAGGAGCTTGGCCGCACGGGCCAGATCCTCACCCGCGGCACCGCCCAGCGAGAGCGGGTTGCGCGCCTCCCAGCCCGGCGGCAGCAGCGGGGCCAGGGCGGCGCAGGTGGCGGCGCTGAACTCGGCCAGGCGTAGCCCCTGGGCGAGGGCCGCATCGGCGGCGAGCCGCGCCATGCCCAGCCCATTGCCCAGGATGGCGAGCCGGTCCCCCTGCCCCGCGCCCCCGCGCGGCTTGGCGCGGGCCAGCGTCTCCGCTGCCGCCAGCCATTCCTCGAAGCCTTCGGCGCGCAGCACGCCGGCGCGGCGCAGCAGGGCCGCCATCACGCCATCGGCGATGCCATCCGGATCCTCCAGCCGGCCGCCGGCGCGCAGGGCCAGCACCGGGCGCGTGCGCGCCGTGGCCCGCGCCGCGGAGACGAAATGCCGGCGCTGCTTGATGCGCCGCACCTCCAGCAGCACGCAGGAGGTGGCGGTGTCCCGCGCCAGCCAGTCGAGCCCCGCGGCAAAACCCAAGCCATCATTCGCGCCGATGCCGATGACATGGCTGAAGCCCAGCCCCTCGGCCGCCGCCCAATCCAGCACGGCGCGGGCGATGGCGGAGGATTGCGCCATCAGCGCCAGTTTCCCGGGCCGGATCGGCATGTGTGACAGGGTCGCGTTCAGCCCGATGGCCGGCAGCGCGATGCCGAAGCTGCGCTCGCCCAGCACGCGCAGCCCGGCGGTGGCGGCCAGGCCCGCAAGGCCTGGTGCTGCCGTCGGCACCACCACGGCGAAGCAGCCCATGGCGGCGAAGCGGCCCAATTCCTCGGCCTGCGCCTCGGGCTTCACGCAGAGGATGCCGAGATCGGGTGCGCCCTCGGGCGCGGCGAAGCCATCGCCCATCAACGCGCCCTGGAAGCCGCCCGCCGCCAGGTTGCGCGCCAGCACGGCGGATTCCGGCAGCCCGGGATCCGCGCGCAGCAGCACGGAGCGAGGCCGGAACAGGGCGGTCTCGCGAAACCCTTTGACCGGCAGGCCGGTGAGAAGGAGCGACATGGGGAGGATGCTACCAGCTTTTTGCGTCGCAGCATCGGCTTTGGGCGCAAGGCAGGCCCGCTTCCCCTCTCGGCCCGAATGGTCCTAGCCTTGCGCCGTTCAGAGCGGCTAAAGCCGCCACGCACCAGGGAAGAACGACCATGCGAAGCCTCCTCGCCGGCCTTGCGCTGCTGGCCCTTGCCTTGCCCACACCAAGCCGCGCCCAGGCGCCCATCACCATCGTGGTGAATTTCGTGGCCGGTGGCCCGTCCGATCTGATGGGACGGCTGCTGGCGCCCGAACTCGCCGCCGCCATGGGCACCCAGGTGGTGATCAAGAACAGCGCGGGTGCCGCCGGCGGGATCGGCGCGGCCGAGGTGGCCCGCGCCCGGCCGGATGGGACGACGCTGCTGCTCTCGCCCATCGGCGCCATGGCGATCCAGCCGCATTTCCGCGCGGATCTGCCCTATCGCCCCACGGATTTCGCGCCGATCTGCCAGGTGGCCGACACGCCCGTGGTGGTGATGTCCGCCCCCGGCAGCCCGCTGCGCAGCATGGCCGAGGTGATCTCCCGCGCGCGGGAGGCGAATGGCGCCTTCAACTTCGCCTCCACCGGGCCGGGCTCACTGCCGCATATCGCCACCGTGGCGCTGGCCCGCGCGGCGGGCGTGCCGATGACGCATATCCCCTATCGCGGCAATGCCGAGGCGGTGACGGCGCTGCTGCGCGGCGATGTCAGCATCTTCGCCGACCAGCCGGGCACGCTGCGCGCCAACAACCTGCAGGCCGTGGCCCTGCTGGCCGAGCGCCGCACGGCGGAATTCCCGAACACCCCCACGGCGCGGGAACAGGGGCTCGACATGGTCTATTCCATCTGGTCGGGCCTTTTCGCGCCGGCCGGCACGCCGCCCGAGTTTCTCGCGCGGATGGAGGCGGCCTGCGAGCGGGCCCTGCGCGCGCCCTCGGTGATCGAGGGCTTCCAGCGCCTCGCCACCCCCATCATCTTCCGCAACCAGCGGGATTTCGGCGCATTCTGGCAGGCGGAGCTGGAGAAGTTCCGCGGCATCGTCCAGGCGGCGGGCATCCGCCCGGGCGATTGAGCCGCCCCTCCCCTGGCGCGATGGGCCCGGGCGCCGGATAGTCAGGTCGGGCGGGGGGACACTTCCCCCGCCTTAGCCAAGGTCTGCCGAGCATGATTCCGCGTATCGCCCTGTTGGGCTTTTCCATCGAGTGCAACCGCTTCGCCCCCATCGCGACCGCGGCCGATTTCGAATATCGCTGCCTGCTGCGCGGCGAGGCCATCGTGACCGATGCCCGCAGCGCGAGCCCCCAGGCGCTGGGCGAGATGCCGGGCTTCGTCACCGCCATGGATGCGACCGGCCCCTGGCAGCCGCGCCCGCTCACGCTCGCCATGGCCGAGCCCAATGGCCCGGTGGACCATGCCTTCTTCGAGAGCCTGATGGAGGAGTGGCGCGCGGGCCTGCGCGCGCTGCGCGGGCAGGTCGAGGGCGCCTTCTGCGTCATGCATGGCGCGGGGCTGACGACGGTGCTGGATGATCCGGAGGGCGCGGTGCAGGCGCTGGTCCGGGCCGAACTCGGCGAGATCCCCTTCATCTGCACCTATGACCTGCACGCCAATGTGAGCGACGCCAATGTCGCGCTGAACGACGCCTATGTGGGCTACCTCACCAACCCGCATATGGACATGCGGGCGCGTGGCGAGGAAAGCGCGGGCCTCATGCGCCGGCTGCTGAAGGGCGAGCGCTTCGTGCGCGCGCATCGGCGCCTGCCCATCGTGGCGCCCACCGTCTCGCTGCTCACGGCGCAGGGGCCCTATGCGGAGGTGATCAATCTGGGCCAGGAGCGCCGCGCTGCCGATCCGCGCATCGTGAATGTCTCGGTCATGGCGGGCTTCGCCTATGGCGACACGCCCTTCAACGGGATGTGCGCCATCGTCACCGCGACGCATCAGGGCGCCGCCGATGCCCTGGCCGATGAGCTGGCCGATGCCGCCTGGGCGCGGCGGGAGCGCTTCGTGGCGAAGCTGACGCCCCTGGAGGAAGCGACGGAGCGCGCACTGACCAGCCCCACGCCGCTGGCCTTCGCCGATGTGGCGGACAATCCCGGCGGCGGCGGGCGCGGCAACACCATGTGGCTGCTGGAATCCTTTCACCGCGCGGGCGTGGAGGGTGCCATCTTCGGCGTCATCCATGACCCGGCGCTGGTGGCGGAGGCCAAGGCGCTGGGCCTCGGCGCCCGCTTCGAGGCGCGCTTCAACCGCGCGGCCGAGCAAGACCCCTTCAGCCGCCCCTTCGCCGCCCAGGCCGAGGTGAAGGCGCTCTCCAACGGCCAAGTCACCGGGCGGCGCGGCATCTTCGCCGGCACGGCGATGCAGCTGGGCGACACGGCCTGGCTGCGGCTGGGCGGGATTGACGTGGTGGTGATCAGCCAGCGCACGCAATGCGCGGACCCCGCCTTCCTGGAGCATCTGGGCCTGGATGTGGGCGCCGCGCGCTGCGTCGTGGTCAAGTCGCGCGGGCATTTCCGTGGCGGCTTTGACGAATTCTTCCAGCACGAGCAGATCGTCGAAGTGGATGCGCCAGGCCTCACCTCGCCCATCCTCAGCCGCTTCGACTGGACCAAATTGCCGCGGCCCGTGCTGCCGCTGGATCAGGATGCCTCGCGATGAATCTCGATGAATTGACCACGCCGGCTTTGGTGCTCGACCTCGGCGTCCTGAAGCGCAACCTGGCCATGATGCAGCGGGCGATTGCCCGGCACCCCGGCGTGGTGCTGCGGCCACACCTCAAGACCGCGAAATCGCGCGATGTGGCGATGCTGGCGGCGCCCAATTTCGGCCCCATCACGGTGAGCACGCTGGCGGAGGCGCGCTACTTCGCCGAGGGCGGGTGGAAGGACCAGATCTATGCGGTGGGCGTCACGCCGCAAAAGCTGGATGCGGTGGCCGCGCTCAATGCGGCGGGCGCGGATGTGAAGGTCATCACGGATGACGTGGAGGCCGCCCAGGCCATCGCCGCGCATCCGGGAAAAATCCGCGCACTGGTCGAGGTGGATGTGGGCGAGGGCCGCGGCGGCGTGCCGCCGGATGAGGCGCGCGCCATCGCGGCGGCGCTGGGCGGCAAGCTGGCCGGCGTCTTCACCCATGCAGGCCATTCCTATGGCGGGCGCAGCATCCCCGAGATGGCGGCCATCGCGGAGCTGGAACGGGCGGGCGTGGTCCGCGCCGCCGGGGCGCTGCGCGAGGCCGGCTTCGCGCTGGAGATCGTGAGCCTCGGCTCCTCCCCCACCGCGCTGCATGCGGAGCGGCTCGACGGCATCACCGACATCCGCGCCGGCGTCTATATGTTCGGCGATCTCTTCCAGGCGCAGCTCGGCACCCATCCGGAGGGCGACATCGCGGTGACGGTGCTGGCCAGCGTGATCGGCCGCAAGCCCGCGCGCGGCGCGCTGCTGCTGGATTCCGGCGCGCTGGCGATGAGCAAGGACCGCAGCACGGAAAAGGCCCCGCGCGACTACGGCTTCGGCCTGGTGCTGGACATGGATGGCGGGAACACGCTGGGCGAACCCATCCTGACGCGCGTCCATCAGGAGCATGGCGAGGCCTCGCCCGCGCCCATGCTGCCCATCGGCACGAAATTGCGCGTGGCCCCCAATCACACCTGCCTGACAGCGGCCGCCTTTGACCGCTATCATGTGGTGGATGGATCGCGCGAGGTGCTCGCGGTGTGGCCGAGGGTCAACGGATGGTAGCGCATCAGGACTGGTCCGCGCTGCGGGCGGCCGAGACGGAGCGCATGCTGGCGGCCTGCACCCGCTGCGGCGCCTGCTTCGAGGCCTGTCCGATGATCCCTTATGCCCCGGACGCGCGCGGCACGGATGCGAAGGCCGCCGTGATCGGCGTGCTGGATGTGCTTTCCGGCGGCGCGGGCGATGCGGCTTCGCGCAACTGGATCAGCGTCTGCACCCGCAGCGGCTCCTGCAACGCGGCCTGCCCGGAGGCGGTGAATCCCATGCTGATGCTGCGGTTGGCCAAGTGGCAGGCGCAGGAGGGCGGGGTGATCCCCCGACGCGATGCGGCGGAGACCATGTCCCGCGTGAAGGTCTTCGCGCGGCTCTCATTCTCGGAGAAGGAACAGGGCGAATGGCTGTGAGCACCTTCTGGTATGGCTGCAACATGACGCGCCATGGCGAGATCATCCGCCTCAGCCAGCGCATCCTGGAGGCCGTGGGGGTGGAGGCCGCGCCCGTCGGTGGCCCCGGCGCCTGCTGCGGCAGCCCGAAGGAGAGCACGCCGCGCATCGCCGAAGGCATGGCCGACCGGACGATGGAGAAATTCGCGGCCAGCGGGACGCCCCGGGTCATCACCTGGTGCCCCTCCTGCCACGCCAATCTCGACGACTTCATGGGGCAGACCAAGGAACAGAATTTCGACAGCCAGCATCTCTGCGAGGCGATCCATGAGCAGCGCGACCGCCTCGCCCCACTGCTGACGCAGCGGCTTTCGGCGCGGGTCTTCGTGGACCGGCATGTGGGCTTCCAGGGCCGCGTGCCGGTGAATGACATCATCCCCGAATTGCTCGGCATGATCCCGGGTGTCTCCGTGGTGGACCACCCCTATCGTGCCCCCAGCTACATGTGCTTCGGCCTGGCCAGCGTGCCCGGCGCCCTGGCCGATGTGCAGCGGACCACGCTCGCCGCCATGCGCGAGACAGGGGCGGATACGCTGGTGACCATCTTCCACTCCTGCCACCGCGAGATGATCGGGCTGGAGCGCGACCACGGCATCCGCGTGGTGAACTGGGTGCATCTCCTCGCCGAAGGCATGGGGCTGCCCTATGAGGATGAGTACAAGGCCTGGCGCAATGCCGAGGACCCGCTGGCCGCCATCGGCCCCGAGCGCATCGCCGCCGCGGGGGAGGTCGCCGTGCGCAAGCTGGTGGCGCCGGAGCTGACACGGCCTCGGCTGGTCTGAGCCAGAGACCAAGAAAAAGGGCCTCCGGCGGCTGGGGCCGAGGGGGCTGTTTAGACCGGAGACATCCCTGACGGGTGTTCGGGGACATGCTTGACGCTTTTGGGCAGTTTTTCTCGGGAGAGAGACGATGCCCTGGAAGGCGTTATCCGTGTTGGACCAC
>JAIYDS010000125.1 GCA_027487385.1 Acetobacteraceae bacterium
ATGAACTGGATTTCCGAGTGGGCGCTGCCCAAGATCAAGACGCTCTTCGGCACCTCGCGCGAGATGCCGGACAATCTCTGGCACAAATGCCCGAGCTGCGAGCAGATGATCTTCCAGACCGATCTGGAGAAGAATCTCCGCGTCTGCCCGCATTGCAGCCACCATATGCGCCTTTCGGCCAAGCAGCGCCTCGACGCCACGCTGGATGAAGGCTGGCAGAAGATCGAACTGCCGAAAGCCCCGGCCGATCCGCTGCGCTTCCGCGACCAGCGCCGCTACTCCGAACGCCTGCGCGACGCCCAGACCAAATCCGGGATGGATGACGCGGTGCTGGTCGGCCATGGCAAGATCGAGGGTCAGCGCGCCGTCGTCGCGGTCTTCGAGTTCAGCTTCATGGGCGGCTCCATGGGCGCCGGCGTGGGCGAGGCCATCGTCACTGCCGCGCGGCTCGCCGTGCTGCAGGATGCGCCGCTGATCGTCTTCGCGAGTTCGGGCGGCGCGCGCATGCAGGAGGGTGCCGTCAGCCTGATGCAGATGCCGCGCACCGTGATCGCGACGCAGATGGTGAAGGATGCCGGCCTGCCCTTCATCGTGGTGCTGTGCGATCCCACCACGGGCGGTGTGACCGCCAGCTTCGCCATGCTGGGTGACATCCAGATCGCCGAGCCTGGCGCGCTGATCGGCTTCGCCGGCGCCCGCGTCATCGAGAGCACGGTGCGCGAGAAGCTGCCCGAGGGCTTCCAGCGCGCCGAATATCTGCTGGATCACGGCATCCTGGACATGGTGGTCAAGCGCGCCGAGATGCGTGAGACCCTGGCCCGCGTGATCCGCCTGCTGCGCGCCGCCGAGGAAGCGCCGGCCGCCGCATGACTGGCCGTTCGGAGGCGATCATTGACCGGATGCACGCGCTGCATCCCAAGCTGATCGATTTGAGCCTGGGCCGCTTGCAGGCCCTTCTCGCCAAGCTGGGCCACCCTGAGCGGCACCTGCCGCCCGTGATCCATGTGGCCGGCACCAATGGCAAGGGCAGCACCTGCGCCTTCCTGCGCGCGATCGGCGAGGCGGCGGGGCAGCGCGTGCATGTCTATACCTCACCCCACCTGGTGCGCTTCCACGAGCGCATCCGCCTGGCCGGTGAACTGGTCAGCGAGGCGGTGCTGAGCGACGCGCTGGAGGAGGTGGAGCGGGTGAATGGCGACACGCCGATCACCGTCTTCGAGATCACCACCGCGGTGGGGCTGCTGCTGTTCAGCCGCGTGCCGGCCGATCTGCTGGTGCTGGAAGTGGGACTGGGCGGGCGCTTTGACGCGACCAATGTGATCGAGGCGCCGGCGGCCACCGCCATCGCCAGCATTTCCATGGACCACATGGAATTCCTGGGCGACACGATCGGCAAGATCGCCTTCGAGAAGGCCGGCATCATCAAGCCCGGCGTGCCCTGCGCCACCGGCGCCCAGCTGCCCGAAGCGCTGGCGGTGATCGCCGCGCGCGCGGCCGAGTTGGGCGCGCCCTTGCTGGCGCGCGGCGAAGCCTGGCGTATGGAGCGTGACGGCGCGGCGCATCGCTTCACCGATGCGAGCGGGGCGATCACCCTGCCCGAACTTGGCCTTCGCGGCGCGCATCAGCCGGACAATGCCGGCATCGCCATCGCCGCGCTGCGCGCCTGGAACCCGCCCTGGCTGAGCGAGGACGCCATCATCCGCGGCGCTGCCGCGGCCGAATGGCCGGCCCGGATGCAGCGGCTGCGCGGGCGTCTGGCCCCGCCCGCGCCGTGGGAGCTCTGGCTGGATGGCGGGCACAATGCCGGCGCCGGCCAGGCCCTGGCCGAGACGCTGCGCGATTGGCAGGACCGGCCCCTGCACCTCGTCATAGGCATGAAGCAGGGCAAGACGGTGGGGGGCTTCCTCGCGCCCATCCTGCCGCTGGCCACCAGCGTGACCGCCGTGGCGGAGCCTGGGCAGCATCTGGCGATGTCGGTCGAGGAGATCATCGCGGCGAGCGGCGGCGTGGCGAAGCCCGGGCCGGATGTGGCGCGCGCGCTGACCCGCATTGTGGCGGAAGAAGCGCCGGGGCGGGTGCTGATCTGTGGAAGTCTTTATCTGGCCGGGGAAGTTCTGAAGGCTGACGACAAAGTAAAAGGGCCTCCGGCGGCTGGGGCCGAGGCCCCAAGACCCCTTTAATTCATGGGGTCTGGGGCCTCTGTTTAGACCGGAGACATCCCTGACGGGTGTTCGGGGACATGCTTGACGCTTTTGGGCAGTTTTTCTCGGGAGAGAGACGATGCCCTGGAAGGCGTTATCCGTGTTGGACCACCGTCGTGAGTTTGTCCGTCTGGCGCAGTCTGGCGAGGTCAGTGTGGCGGAGCTCTGCCGCCGCTTTGGCATCAGCCGTGAGACGGGCTTCAGGCTGCTGCGCCGCAGCCGTGAGGAGGGCGAGGCGGGGCTGCTGGACCGCTCGCGCCGGCCGCTGAGCAGTCCGCGGCAGGTCCCGCCCGAGATGATCGCGCGCATCCTCGAACTGCGCGCCGAGCATCCGCGCTGGGGGGGCCGCAAGCTGGCCCGGCGCTTGGCTGACCTCGGCCTGCGTGAGGTGCCCGCACCCTCCACGGTGACCGAGGTGCTGCGGCGCGAGGGCCTGATCGACCCGGCCGAGGCCGCACGGCACAAGCCCTTCATCCGCTTTGAGCGTGACGCCCCGAATGACCTCTGGCAGATCGACTTCAAGGGCCATTTCGCCACGGGCGCCGGCCGCTGCCACCCACTGACCGTGCTGGATGATCACAGCCGCTATTCGCTGGGCATCCTGGCCTGCGCCTGCGAGACATTGGCCGAGGTGCAGCGGCGGATGACCGGGCTGTTCCGCCAGTATGGCCTGCCGGGGGCCATCCTGTGTGACAATGGCTCGCCCTGGGGTGCGGCGGGCCATGCCGGGCTGCGGCCCAGCCAGCGCACGGCCTTCGAGGTGCGGCTGATGCGGCTTGGCGTGGCCACCTTGCACGGCCGGCCGCGGCATCCGCAGACACAGGGCAAGGAGGAGCGGTTCCACCGCACGCTGGATGTGGAGGTGCTGCAGGGCCGCCACTTCGCCGACCTGGCCGAGAGCCAGAGGGCGTTTGATCGCTGGCGTCCGATTTACAACGAGCAGCGGCCGCATGAAGCGCTGGGCCTGGCTGTGCCGGCGAGCCGCTATCGGCCCAGTCCACGCGCCTTTCCCGAGCGGCTGCCGGAGCCAGAGTATGACGCGGGCGACAAGATCCGCCGCGTGGGGGTGCACGGGCATGTCCAGTGGCAGGGCCACAAGCTGCCACTGTCCCTGGCCTTCGCCGGCATGGATGTGGCGCTCCGGCCAACCGCAACGGACGGCGTCTGGAGCCTCCATTTCATGCGCTTCAACCTCGGATGGATTGACATCAGAGGACCAAAGGCCACCATCTCAACCGTCAGGGATGTCTCCG
>JAIYDS010000067.1 GCA_027487385.1 Acetobacteraceae bacterium
ATCCTGCGCCGCGTGCTCATCCAGGCCCTGATGGTGCTGCTCTGCGTGGGCCTGCTGGCGCCCATCCTCATCGTCGTCGTGCTCTCCTTCAGCGGCGAGGGCTATATGCGCTTCCCGCCGGAGAGCTTTTCGCTCCGCTGGTATGAGCGCTTCCTGGGCGATCACCGCTGGCGCGCGGCGATGTTCAACTCGGTCTTCATCGCGGCGATGACCTGCATCGCGGCCACGGCCATCGGCTTCCTCGCCGCCTATGCGATGGTGCGCGGCGGCTTCAAGGGCAAGGGGCCGCTGACGGCGCTGCTGCTGGCGCCGCTCATCGTGCCGCATGTGGTGACGGCCATCGGCGTCTATTACCTCTCGGCCCGCTTCGGCCTGGTCGGCTCCCGCCCCTGGATCGCGACGAGCCACGCCGTCGTCGCCTTTCCCGTGGTGCTGGTGATCCTGCGCGCGGCCCTGGTGAATGTGGACCCGAACCTGGAACGCGCGGCGATGATCTGCGGCTGTGACCGCTGGGGCGTCTTCCGCCGCGTGGTGCTGCCACTCGCCTTGCCCGCGGTGATTTCGGCCGCGCTGTTTTCCTTCCTCACCTCCTTCGACGAGCTGATGATCTCGCTCTTCCTCGCGGGCGTGCGCGCCGAAACGCTGCCCGTGCGCATCTGGCACTCCCTGCTTCTGGAGGTGGAGCCCACCATCGCCGCCGTCAGCACCGTGCTGATCGGCGTCACCGTCCTGGCCCTCATCACCGATTGGGCGGTGCGCCGCCTGCGCGGAGTTTCTGCCCCATGAGCCTGCCCCCGAGCCTTTACGCGGTCACCGCCGTTCCCGCCGCGCCCACGCCGCCGCTGGAAGGCGCCGTGGAGGCGGATGTCTGCATCGTGGGCGGCGGCATCACCGGCCTCTCCGCCGCGCTGCGCCTGGCCGAGGCCGGCACGCGCGTGGTGGTGATCGAAGCGCGGGAGCCCGGCTGGGGCGCCTCCGGCCGCAATGGCGGCCAGGTGAATCCCGGGCTGAAGCACGACCCCGACCAGGTGGAGAAGGATTTCGGCCCCGAGATGGGCGGTCGCATGCTGCGCCTCTCCTACGGCGCACCGGATGCGCTCTTCGAGCTGGTGCGCCGCCACCAGATCCCCTGCGAAGCGCGGCAGGAGGGCACGCTGCGCGCGGCCATCGGCGCCAAGGCCGCCGCCGAGGCCGAGCGCAGTGCCGAGCAAGGGATGCGGCGCGGCTGGCCCGTCAGCTTCACCGATGCGGGCGAAACCGCCGCCCTGACCGGCACCAAGCGCTACAGCGCCGCCATGCTCGATGCGCGCGGCGGTGACCTGCAGCCCCTCTCCTATGCGCGCGGCCTGGCACGCGCGGCGATGGACCAGGGGGCCCGCATCCATGGCGGCACGCCGGCCGTGAAGCTGACGCGGCGCGAGGGCGGCTGGTCGGTCCAGACCCCGGCCGGTGAGGTCCGCGCCGCGCATGTGGTGCTGGCGACAAATGGTTACACGGATGACCTCTGGCCCGGGCTCAGGCGCAGCATCGTGCCGGCCTTCAGCTCCATCGCGGCCTCCGCCCCGCTGCCGGAGGATGTGGCGCGCGCGATCATGCCGCGCCGTTCCTCCGTCTACGAAATCGGCCGCATCACCGTTTATTACCGGATGGACCGGCAGAACCGCCTGGTCATCGGCGGGCGCGGCCCGCAGCAGCCGATCAGCGACACGACGCCGATCCGCTGGATCACCGAATATGCCGCCAGGCTCTGGCCCGCCTTCCGCCAGGTGGAATGGACGCATGGCTGGAACGGGCAACTCGGCGTGACTCCGGATTTCTACCCGCATCTGCACGAGCCCGCGCCGGGGCTCATCGCGGCGCTGGGCTATAGCGGGCGGGGCGTGGCGATGGCGACGGCCATGGGCGGGCAGGTGGCGCGGCGCTTGCTCGGCACGGCGGCCGAGGACCTCGACATGCCCGTCACCTCGATCAAGCCCATGCCCTTCCATGGCTTCTGGAAGCTGGGCGTGATGGCGAAAGTCTGGGAAGGGCGGGTATTGGACAAGCTGGGGCTGTAAAGAAAAGGGCCTCCGGCCGCTGGGGCCGAAAGGCCCCAGACCCCGGGACTTGGTCACGCCAGGACGATGTCACGCTCCGCGAGCAGCGCGCCGCGCTCCAGGCTGTCGGCCGGCTGCAGGCGCAGCAGCACCATCTCCCGCGCGGCGGGCGGCAGGCGGTTGAACAAGCCGTCCCGGGCATTGCCGGGCTCGCCCTCGACATAGAGCTGCGTGATCAGCTCGGGCCGGCCGGGCGCATTCACCAGCACATGGATATGCGGCGTGCGGCCGGGATAGACGGCGGGGCGGATGGTGCGGAAGGCGAAGCTGCCATCGCGGCCCGCGAGCGTCCGGCCGCGGCCCTGGAAGCCTGGGTCACGGTCGGCTTCCCGGTCACGCGGGTGGCGGTAGATGCCGCGCGCGTCGCATTGCCAGATCTCGATCCGCGCACCGCTGAGTGGCGTGCCATCCAGCGCCAGCAAGCGCCCGCGCAAATGGGTGACGGTGCCTTGCGCCTGCGCGGCCTCGCCCGTCACGCGGACCAGGTCGGCATCGGCATCGCCGGACCAGTCGGTGGGGTAGAAGGGGCCGGTCGTCTGGCGCGGCGTGGCGCCGGGGGCCTGCGCCTGGGCGCAGCCGGGGGCGAGGAGGGCAAGGCCGGCGGCGAGGTGCCGGCGGCCGATCAGCGGGGGCGTGGTCTGCATGCCCGACGTTGAAACCGGCGGAAGGCCGCCGGTCCAGTCTCGAAATGCAACCGGGCGTCAGGCCTTGGGCTTGCGGGTCCAGATGCGGATGATCTGCCACAGGAACAGCGCCCCCACCAGCAGGATCAGCACCTTGCCCACCGGGTCCACATAGGCCTCGATGTGCTGGTAGCCCTCCTCCAGCACATAGCCGAGCACGGCCAGCGCGCCGACCCAGATGAGGCTGCCCAGCGCCGTCCAGGAATAGAAGACCAGGCGCGGCATCTCGATCAGCCCCGCCGGGATGGAGATGACGGTGCGGATGCCCGGCATCATGCGCCCCAGGAAGACGGCGAGCGGCCCCCAGCGGCGCAAGGTGGCTTCGGCCTTGTCCAGATCCTCGCGCAGCACGCCGACCCAGCGGCCGTATTTCTCGCAAAGGCGGCGCGTGCGGTCGGCGCCGAAGGCGCGCGCCATTTCGAACCAGACCACATTGCCCACCAGCGTGCCGACCACGCCGGCCACGATCACCAGCAGCAGCGACAACTCGCCCCGCGCGGCGGCAAAGCCGGCGAAGGGCATGATGAGCTCCGAGGGGATGGGCGGAAACAGATTCTCCAGGAACATCAGCGCGAAGACGCCGAGATAGCCGGCAGCGGCCACCCAGGAGGTGACGAGATCCATCATGGGGCGGAAACCTTGAAGAGGCTGAGCGTGATGTGCCGCCCGCGCGTGTAGTTGAAACCTGCCACCTCGCCGATCGGGCGCGGCGTGATGCCCTGCGCCGCGGCCTCGCGGTTGAAATCCTCCAGCGCGCGGTTGCCCACGGCCACCACGCGGCCCGGCTGTTCCGCCAGGAAGCGGGCCGCATCCTCGCCCCGGCGCAGCAGGCGCAGCGCGCCGCCGATGTGGAACAGCGTCGAGGGCTCGGCATGGCTTGTGATGCCGAATTGCGCGGGATCGAGGCCTGGGGCCTCGCGCGCCAGAACGGCTTCCAGGCGCGGGGCGATCCACAGCGCCTCGATGCGCGGGAAGGTGAGTTGCATGATGCTGGTGTAGAGCGGGATCGCCGCCACCACGCCCAGCACGGCGGCCCGCGCCCAATGCGCGCGGTCCATCTCGCGCCAGACCAGCCAGACCAGCAGGGCGGCACACGGCAAGGCCAGCAAAGCGCCCAGCGGCTCATGCCCCGTGACGAACCAGGGCACGGAAAGCGCCACGATGCCGATGCCGAAGGCCACCCCCGCCACCGCGCCCTTCATGGCGCGCTTCAGCCAGCGCGGCGGCTCACGCCGCAGCGGGTCCATCGCCCAGACCGCGCCCAGCAGCATGAGCGCGGGGTAGGTCGGCATGGTATAGTGCGGCAGCTTGGTCGCGACCGCCTCGAAGACCAGCCAGGTCGGGATGATCCAGGCCAGCAGGAAGCGCGTCACCGGCTGGCGGCGCTGCGCCCAGGCGGTGGAAAGGCCCAGCACCACCAGGAAGCCGGCCGGGAAGGCGGCGATCAGGAAGCTCAGCAAATAGAAGCCGGGCGGGCCCCAATGCTTTTCATCCCCTGAGCCCACCTTGCCCAGCATGTCGTCGCCAATGGCCTGGGCGAAGAAGCGGCCCTCGGTCGCAATGCCGATGGCCACCAACCAGGGCAGCACCATCAGCAGCATCAGCGGCAGGCCCCAATGCAGCCGCAGCGGGCGGAACCAGGGGGCGCGACGGTCACTGATCAGCAGCGTGATGCCGGTCAGCAGCGGCACCATCGGCGCGATGGGGCCCTTCAACAGCACGCCAAGGCCGAGAACCACCCAGAAGGCGGCGGCGTGGCGGGCGGTGAATTGTTCGGGCCGCAGATAGGCCGCGCCGAAGAGGCCCATGGCGGCGGTGATGGTGGCCAGCAGCGCCGCATCGGTCTTGGCGATATGCGCCTCCACCATCACCACCATGCAGCCGGCCAGCATGGCCGCCGCCAGCAATGCCGAGCGCCGCCCCACAAGGGTGCGGCCGAACTGGAAGGTGGCCAGCACGGCCAGGATGGCGCCCAGCATCGAAGGGATGCGATAGGCCCAGATGTCCCGCCGCGTGCCGAGGCCCGTGGCCTCCAGCAGATGCACGCTGGTGGCCTGCGCCCAATGGATGCCGACGGGCTTCTTGTTCCGCTCCTCATCCCCCACGCGGATGTGGATATAGTCGCCCGCCTCCACCATCTGGCGCGTGGCCTGGGCGAAGCGGCTCTCATCCCGATCCGTGGCCGGCGTGACGAAGAAGCCAGGCAGGAACAGGCCAAGGCACAGCAGCACCAGCACCAGGCGCGGCCAGGCCTGGGCGCGGGCGCTGAGGGCGGTGATCCAGCGGTCCATTTGAGGCAGGAGGGTCGTCATGTCGCGGCGCGTCTAGCACGGGGGGGCGGGCACGGCCATAAAGCGCGGGATGAGCATCTCTCCCGCCCGCCGTGTCGCCGATCTCCTGCTGGAAGCCGTGCTGGAACAGCACCGCGCGCTGGAGGAGGCGCTGGATGGCATCCCGGGCACGATCGAGCCGCGCGACAAGGCGGCCGGCCATCGCATCGCGGCCGCCGTGCTGCGCCGGACGGGCAGCCTGGATGCGGTGATGGAACCCTTCCTGCGCCGTGCCCCGCCCGCGCCGGCCTTGCGCGCGCTGCGGATCGGCGCCGCCGAATTGCTGCTGCTGGGCACGCCGCCGCATGCCGCCGTCGCCTCCGCCGTCTCGCTGGTGCCGCGCCCGCTGGCCGGCCTCGTCAATGCCGTGCTGCGCCGCGTGGCCGAGCACGGCGCGCAGGCGCTGGAGGAGTTGGACGCCGAGCGGCTCGACACGCCCGGCTGGCTCTGGGCCGCCTGGCATGCGGCGCATGGGCCGGCGGTGCGCGCCATCGCCGTGGCCCATCGGGAGGAAGCCCCGCTTGACCTCTCACTGAAGCCTGGCGCCCCCCTGCCCGAGGGCGCGCTCCTGCTCCCCACCGGCACGGCCCGCCTGCCCGCCGGCACCCGCATCACCGAATTGCCCGGCTTCGCGGCGGGCGAGCTTTGGGCCCAGGATGCCGCGGCCGCCCTGCCCGCCCGGCTGCTGGATGTGCAGAAGGGCGAGCACGTCGCCGATCTCTGCGCCGCCCCCGGCGGCAAGACGGCGCAGCTCGCCGCTGCCGGCGCCCATGTGGTGGCGGTGGAGCGCGAGGCGATGCGCATGCCCCGCCTGCGCGAAAACATGGCCCGCCTGAAGCTGACGCCCGACCTCGTGAACAGCGATGTGATCGGCTGGAATCCGGGCCCGGTCTTCGACGCCATCCTGCTGGACGCGCCCTGCACGGCGACGGGCACCATCCGCCGCCACCCGGATGTGCCGCATCTCAAGCGCGCCAAGGATGTGGCGGTGCTGGCGGCGCAGCAGCGCAACCTGCTGGTCGCGGCGTGCAAACTGCTGAAGCCCGGCGGGCGGCTGGTCTTCGCCACCTGCTCCCTCCAGGCCGAGGAGGGCGAGGCGCATCTGGCGCATATCCCCGAAGGCATGCGCCTCGACCCGATCCGCGAGGCCGAATTGCCGGGCATCGGCGCCACCGGCCCGGGCTATTTGCGGACGCGGCCGGATCAGGGGATGGATGGCTTCTTCGCGATGCGACTTGTCCGGGGCTAGCGGGTCGCCCTGCTACCGGCAGTTCATGATCCGGAGATCATAGACCGGGTGCTCGAACATGTGCACCGCGGGCGCATCGGCGAAGAGCCAGCCACGGAACACCGGCGGGCTGCCGGCCGGGCTGCGCTCATCGGTCACTTCCATCCAGGCCGCGGCGTCGGGCACTTCATCGGGCGGGCGGGCGTGGCAGGCGCGCAGCGTGATGGTGAGCGTGCCGAAGCGCGCGGGCTCGCCCACCGTGGCGCGCAGCGTGGCAACGCGGGCATTCACCTTGTCCAGCGCCTGGATCTCGCCCACCCGGCGCGGCACCCATTCCTGGGCGCCCGCCATCTGGGGGAGGGCCAGCAGGGCCACGAGCAGCAGGGCGCGCATCACCGGCGCTTCGGGCTTGGCAGCGTCGCGACGATCTCGGCCAGGATTCCCCGCATCGCGGCCTCATCCACGCCCATCAGCACGGCATCTTCGAAGGCGTCGCGCAGCACCTGGGCGGCTTCCGCGTGGTTTTCGGTCAGCACCTTCACCTTTTCCCGGCAGGAAATGGGCTGGCCGTCGCTGCCCGGCCAGGTGGCGGGCGGCGCACTCATCGGGGGGAAGCGGGCTCGGCGGCGGCGGGTGCCGCGCCCGCATTCATCTGCGTCACCGAGAAGATGAAGCGGCCCAGCAGGCTCTCCAGGCTCACCGAGCCCTGGGTCTCGGTGATGCGGCCGCCGTCGCGCAGCAGGCGATCGGCGCCGCCAGGCACAATGGCGACGTATTTTCCGCCCAGCAGGCCCTCCGAGGTGATCTCGGCCGAGGAATCGGCGGGAAGGCCGAGATCGGCGCGGACGCGCAGCGTCACCACCGCCTGGAAGCTGCGCGGGTCAATCCGCAAATCACTGACGCTGCCGATCTTCACGCCGCCGATCTTCACATCGGCGCCGGGGTTGAGCCCATCCACCCGGTCGAACTCGGCGGTGAGGGCGATGCCGGCCATCTGCGGCGCGCGGCCGCCATGCAGGATGGCGTAGACCAGGAAGGCCGCGGCGACACAGAGCACCATGGCCCCGGTCAGAACCTCGGCGAGGCTGCGGCCCTTCATGCGGCCCAGCGCGGGGGAGAGATTGTCATGGGCGGAGAGATGGCCCGTCAGCCGCCCGGCGTCCAGGCCTCATAATCGCCGCCGGTCACGCGCCGCTTGCCGCCGGCATAGTCATGGCCCTTCGGCCGCCACGCCTGGGGCGTGCCGGTCAGGTTGGGCTGGTGCGGCTTCTGCCAGGAATGCCGGGGGCCCGAAAGCGGGGCCTCGGCCGTGTGATGCAGCCAGGCATGCCACTCCGGCGGCACCACCGAGGAATCCAGCCCCTTCGCCAGGGCCACGGTGCGCCGCGCGCGGCCATAGACCGGATCGGGCCGCTTCGCCTCATAATAGGTGTTGCCGGCCGCATCCTGGCCGACCTTGCGGCTGGTGAGGCGGGTGAGGAAGAGCTGGATCGTGGACATGGCTTATCCTCCCACAAAACCGCCCGCCGTCCAAGCGCAGGGCGGTTTGAGTTTTCCACAAGATGTTGTGGCCCGTTCCCGTTCTGACCACAGCATGCGGCTTCCCGCTGCGGGCGGCGGCGGCTAGGGTCTCGCGCATGGCACGCATCACCGGAAGCTTGTGGGAAGGGGTGGCGCTGCGGCGCACCCGGATCGGCGCGGACCCTGACGCGCCGCCGCGCGCTGTGGCCCTGCCGGAAGCCTGGGAGGGCGATGCCGCCGCCGCGCTCGCGGCCCTCGCCCCCGGCGATGCTCCCATCACCCTGCCCCGCGCCGCCGAGGCCTGGATTTCCCGCGCCCTCAGCCGTGGCGACAAGGCCGGGCTGATCACGGAGCGCGAGGCGCCGCATCTGGCCGAAGGCTGGCGCGCCCTGCTGCTGACGCGGCGCGGCGCCCCGGGAGCCGAGGTCTGGCGGGGCGATTCCAAGGCCGAGCCGCGCTTCGTCCTCAACCTGCCGGCCTTCCTGGAGCCCGAGGGCGGCTTCGACCTGGAGGGCTATGCCGAGGCCTGCGCCCTGGCCGTGGTCTTCCTGGATGCCATCACCAGCGGCAAGGCGACCAAGCTGCGCCTGGGCTTCGCCGATCTTTCGGGCCTGCTGGCCGCGCTGGGCCTCGCCTATGACAGCCCGGGCGCACGCGATGTGGCGGCGGGCCTCGCCGCCCTGACGCGCGGCGCGGCCGAGGCGCAGAGCGGCCGCATGGCCGAGCGACTCGGCGCGCGGGAGCCCTTGGCCCTGATCTGGCCGGAACCGCCGGCCGAAACGCCGCTCCCCGGCCTCGCCGCCGCCGCGCGCGCCGCGCTGGATGCCGCCATGGCCTCGCCCGGGCTGCGCCACCAGGCGTTGGTCGCGCTGGCCCCGGCCGATGCGGCCGAGGCGCTTCTGGGCGCCGAGACCGCCGGCATCGCCCCCGCGCCCGGCGCCACGCGGGCGGTGGAAACGGCCAGCGGCATCGTGGATGTGCCGACGCGCGCCGCGATGCGCGCGCCGCAGGCCCGCATTGCCGCCCTGCTTGGCCCGGTCAGCCAATCGGCGCGGCGGGCGATGCAGGCGGCCGTCTCGCCCTTCCTGCACGCGGCGCCGCCCGCGCCGGTGGCGCTGCCAGCGGCCCCCCGTCCGGCGCCCGCGCCGCGCAACGCCCCCCGCCCTGGCCTGCGACGCCAGGCGGGACAGACGCTGCATGTCACCATCGGCGGACATCGCGTCGCGCTGCGCACCGCCGAGGAAAATGGCGCGCTGCGGGAAATCGCTTTCAGCCTGGCCAAGGAGGGGGCTGCCTATCGCAGCCTGATGGACGGCTTCGCCCAGGCCGTCTCGCTTGGCCTGGCGCGCAGCGTGCCGCTGGCGGATTACGTCGAGGCCTTCGCCTATACCCGCTTCGGCCCGGCCGGCGCGGTGGAGGGCGATCCGGATATCCCCCGCGCCACCTCGGTGCTGGACTGGGCCTTCCGCCGGCTCGCCATGGATTATCTGGGCGGTGCCCTGCCGCAGCCCGAGGCGGAGGATGTGGCCCCCGAGGGCGCGGCCCGCGCGAGCGATCCCTCGCCGCTGCTGCCGCTCGACCTGCCCGCCGTCGCCGAACGTCCGAAACGCAATTTGAGGGTGGTTGCCTGATGTCCAAGATCGAAGCGCGGCTGGCCGAACTCGGCCTGACCCTCCCCGAGGCCGGCGCGCCCATCGCCAATTACGTGCCCTACACGCTCTCCGGGAAGACGCTTTACATCTCGGGCCAGGTGCCGCGAAAGGATGGGGCGATCCATCCGGTCGGCCATCTTGGCGCGGGCGTGTCCATCGAGGAGGCCAAGGCGGCGGCGCAGCAATGCTTCCTCTCCATCCTGGCGCACGCCAAGGTCGCCTGCGGGGGTGATCTGGACCGCGTGGCCCGCGTGCTTCGCCTGACCGGCTATGTGAACTCCACTGCCAATTTCGGCGACCAGCCGAGCGTCATCAACGGCGCATCGGATTGCGCGGTCGCGGTGTTCGGCGATGCGGGACGCCATGCGCGCAGCGCTGTCGGCGTGGCCGCCCTGCCGGGTGGGGCGGCGGTCGAGGTCGAGGCGATTCTCGAACTGGTGTAACCGGGCTTCGGCCCCATAGTCTCGCGGATGGATTCCAGCGAACTCCGCCTTTCCCTGCATCCGGCCATCGCCGAAATCCCGGCGGCGGAGTGGGATGCCTGCGCCGGCGACAACCCCTTCGTCAGCCACGCCTTCCTCGCGGCGGTGGAGGAAAGCGGCAGCGCCTCGGCCAAGACCGGCTGGCTGCCGCAGCACCTGGCGCTGCGCGATGCGGGGGGCGAGCTGGTCGCCTGCGCACCGGCCTATGCGAAGTCCCACTCCTATGGCGAATACGTCTTCGACCATGGCTGGGCCCAGGCCTATGAGCAGGCGGGCGGGCGCTATTACCCCAAGCTGCAGGTGGCGGTGCCATTCAGCCCCGTGCCCGGGCCGCGTTTGCTGCGGCGGCCGGGCGTTCCGGTCGCGGCGCTGGCGCAAGGCCTGGCCCAAGCCATGGCGGCGCTGAAATTCTCCTCCACCCACATCACCTTCTGCACGCGCGAGGAATGGGAGGCGCTGGGCGAGGCCGGCTGGCTGCAACGCACCGGCGTGCAATTCCACTGGCAGAACCAGGGCTATGGCAGCTTTGACGATTTCCTCGGCGCCCTCTCCAGCCGCAAGCGGAAATCCCTGAAGCGCGAGCGGCGCGCCGTGGCGGAGAGCGGCTTGACGCTTCGCACCTTGCGCGGCGCCGAGATCACGCCGGCGCATTGGGCGGCCTTCCACCGCTTCTATCGCAACACGGTGGATGCGCGCTGGGGCAGCGCCTATCTCACGAAATCCTTCTGGCCCCTGCTGGGCGAGAAGCTGGGCGAGCGCGTCGTGCTGATGTGGGCCGAGCGCGAGGGCAAGCCCGTGGCCGGGGCGCTGAACCTGCTGGGCGGCGAGGCGCTCTATGGCCGCAACTGGGGCTGCGACGAGGAAGTGCCCTTCCTGCATTTCGAGCTCTGCTATCTGCGCGCCATTGATTTCGCCATCGCGCATGGCATCGGCCGCGTCGAGGCCGGCGCCCAGGGCGAGCACAAGATCCAGCGCGGCTACCTGCCGGCGCTGACCTATTCCGCGCATCTGATTTCGCATCGCGGCCTGTCCGACGCCGTGGCGCGGTTCCTGGAGCATGAACGCCCCGCCATCCTGGAGCGCATGGCCGAACTCGCCACCCTCTCGCCCTATCGGCAGGATGGCGAGGCCTGATGGCGAAGTCGCCCTTCTTCGCCCGCATCAAGGCCGACGTGCTGACCATCGTGGCGAGCATCCCCGAGGGCGAGGTGCTGACCTTCCGGGACATCGGCGCGCATCTGGACGTGATGCCGCGGCACATCGCCTATATCCTGAAGATGCTGGATGCCGAGGAACGCGCGGCCTTCCCGGCCGACCGCGTGGTGGCCAAGGCGGAGACGGCGCTGGACGTGGCCGGCCTGCCGCATGGCGTGCCGCGGCAGACACGTCCGGCGAACGCGCCCGCCGCGCGGAAATGACGCTGGCCTATGGGCAATTGGCGCTGGCCATGGCGCTGGTCGGCGCCAATGTCGGCGTGGCCAAGCTGCTGGCCGAGGCGCTGCCCATCGCCATGATCGCCTTCCTGC
>JAIYDS010000030.1 GCA_027487385.1 Acetobacteraceae bacterium
ATCTGGATGGGATCGCCGCTGTTGATCTTCGCCTCATATTCCTGGGCGCGGCGGGACCACATGGTGCGCTTGATGCGGGCGCGGCCCTTCAGCGTGTCGATCGCCGCCTCGAACTCCTTCTGGGTGAAGAGCTTGCGCAGCCCGGCCGTGGGCACTTTGTTCACCGGCACCCGCAGCGTCATGCGGTTTTCGTCGAAGGTGACGACGATCATGTGGTGATCCATCCCGGCGACCTCGATCACCTCGATGCCCTGGACGGTGCCCACGCCATGCGTCGGATAGACCACATGGTCGCCGGCCTTGAACTCGACCTTGGGGCCGGGCGGGCGGGGCGGGGTGGCCTGGCCCTCGGCGAAACCGGGGCGGCCAGGGCTGCGGACAGCGAAGGAGGGCGGCATGTTCGGGCGGCCCATGGGCGGACGGGGTGACATCGGATTGCTGGCGTTTCGGATCGGCATGTTGGGAGGGGCGGCGACCACGATCGCCGGGCGGGCGGCGGCGGCGGGCGCCGGTTCGGGCGGCGGCGGCGGGTCGACGACCGGCGCGGGGGCAGGCTTTTCCGCCTTGACGACGGGGCTCGCTTTCTCCGCGGCGGGTTTCACGGGGGACTTGGCCTCGGGGGCCTTGCTTTTGGTCACTGGAGGAAGGGTTGCCTTGCTGCTGGGGGCTGGGGTCGTCGTGCCTGCCTTCGCGGGGGCGGGCTTCGGGGTCACGGGGCTGGGCTTGGACGCCGTCGTTTTCGGGGCGGGCTTGGCGGGCGCCGCCTTGCTGGTGGTCGCCTTCGCCGGTGCGGCCGCCTTGGCCGCCGGAGGCTTGGCCGGGGCTGGCTTCACCGGAGTTGACTTCACCGGAGCGGCCTTGGCCGAGGCGGGCTTGGCGGGTGCGGCCTTGGCGGCAGGGCGCTTGGCCGCCGGTTCAGCCGGCTTCGCCTTGGCCGCGGGCTTGGCGCTGGTCTTCGCTGCGCTCTTGGCAGCGCTCGGGGTGACAGTCTTGGCCTTGGCCGGCTTGTTCCGGGATGACGGGGCCATGGGGCGCTCTGCTCCTGCATGCCGGGGACGAACTCGGACGCCACCGCCGAGGCCGCAAGGCCCCGCACCACGACGTCTCTGTCCTTATCCTGTAGCACAAAAAACAGGATGGGTCACGCCCGGCGGGGCGCCCCGCCTCAGGGCTTGCCGGGCTCCGGGCTCAGCAGGGCGAGCTTGCCCGGCTTGTCCTTCCACTCATCGGCATCGGCCGGGGGTTCGCCCTTGCGGGTGATGTTCGGCCAGGCCTGGGCGTAGTTGCGGTTGATCTCGACCCAGGGGGTCGCCTTGTCGTCGCTGTCGGGCAGGATGGCCTCGGCCGGGCATTCAGGCTCGCAGACGCCGCAATCGATGCACTCATCCGGGTGAATGACGAGCATGTTCTCGCCCACATAGAAGCAGTCCACCGGACAGACTTCCACACAATCCATGAACTTGCACTTGATGCAGTTTTCGGTGACGACATAGGTCACGAAGGCAGCTCCCGATTGCGGCGGACGGCACAAGAATTGGCGCCGTCAGGCCAGATTGACAAGCCGCAGCGGGGATCATTCCGCCAGCGGTACTTCCTCATACAGCATCCGCGCCTCGGCCGGCGGGCCGCGCCGGACGCCGAGGGCGAGCACCCGCCAGACGCAGACCTCGCCATGGCGGACGAAGGTGAGCACATCCCCCACCCGGATTCGCGCATGCGCCTTGGTGACGGGCTGGCGGTTCAGGCGAAACCCGCCCGCCTCGATCAGCGCCCCGCATTCCGCCTTGGACCGGGCCAGGCGCGCATGCCAGAGCCAGGCGTCGAGACGCAGGAAGGGCGCACCCCCCTCCATCCCTTATTTGAGTTTGAGCTTCATGAGCGCGGCGAAGGGGCTGTCCTCCACCTTGCTGGCCGGGCGGTCCTCATGGAAGGTCCGCGTCTCGGGGCCGCCCGGGCCGCGGTCACGATCCCGGTCGCGCGGCGGGCCGTCCCGGCGGGGGCCTTCGCGGCGCGGGCCATCCCGATTCTGCCCCTCGCGCGGGGCGCCATCCCGCGGCGGGCCGTCGCGGCGCGGGCCGTCCTTGCGGGGGCCATCCTTGCGGAAGCCGCCCTCGGGGCGCGGCCGATTCTCGCGCGTCTCGGCAGGGCGCGGAGCCTCGGCGGCGCCCTCGGCGGCCGGGGCGGGATTCGGGCCGCCTGGGCGATTGCGGTCACGGCGCGGGCCGTCGCGGCGCGGCGGGCGATTCTCGACGCCCTCGGCCGGGGCGCCTTCGGCCGGCGCGTCGCGGCGCTGACCCTGCGGACGGTTGGCATTTTGGCCCTGCGGGCGGCCAGCATTCTGGCCCTGCGGGCGGCCAGGGCGCTGCTGGCGCTGCGGCTGGGCCGGGCGGGCCCAGGCCACCATGGTCGGCAGCACGGGGCCCTCGACGCCCTCGGGCAGCGGTTCGGAGGGGATGAGGCGGAAGCCCAGCTCGGCCAGCACCGGGGCCAGCGCCTCGCCCTTGATGCCGAAGCGGCCCAGGATCTCGGGCGGCAGCGGCGCAGGGGCGCGGCGGGTCAGGTAGCCCAACTCGGCCGCCACGCGCTCCGCCACATCCAGGCGCAGCAGCACGGGGCCGGCGGGCACCCAGCCCATCATCTGGGCGAAGCCCGGCGGCCAGGAGAGCGCCATGACACCATCGCTCGGGATGGAGACCAGGCCCGGGGCCGGCAGGGTCGGCGTGGGCACGTCATAGCTCAGCGCCCAGATCTGCGCGCGCAGCGCCATGGGGCGCGGCTTCAGCGCCTCGGGCACGTAAAGCGCGAAGCGGCCGGCGCGGATGCCGATGCCCTTCAGCTTGGTGCGCAGCTCCTGCCCGATATTGTTGCGCGTATCGCCCGGCTTGAGGCCCAGCGTCTCGCGCAGCTGGAAGGCGGGGCCGCGCAGCGTGTTGTCCTCGGCCGCCTTGGCCTCGATGGCGGCGATGGCGGCCAGGTCCTTGGCGATCACCCCCTCGATCCAACCGGCCAGGCGCGCCCGGATGCGCTCGCGCTGCGGGCCGTCGAGGAATTCCGAATCCTTCACCTCGATCAGCGGCTTGCCCGGCTCGCTGCCCATCTTGAGGCGGGCGATCTCGGCGCCTTCCCAGGTGATGCGGTGCTCGGCCGTCAGGCCGAAGCTGTCGGCCTTGGCGATGTCGAGCGAGGCGACGCGCCGCGGGATTTCCTGCACCAAGGCGCGGCGCGCGGCGCGCAGGATCAGCTTCTTCTCCTCCTCGCCGCCCTCGCCCAGCTCGGGGATGAATTCGAAGCCCTGGACGCGGCCCACCTTGTGGCCCTCGACCACCACCTCGCCCTGGCGCGTCACGGCGCTAAGGAGGTCCTCCTCAGTGTTGTCCAGGCTGCGGATCAGATGGGCGGCGCGGCGGTCCACGAAACGCGCGGTCAGGCGCTCATGCAGCGCGTCGCTCACCGCATCCTCGGCGGCGCGGGCGGCTTCCTGCTGGGTGGCGGCGTCGCGCACCCAATCGGCGCGGGCGGCGATATAGGCCCAGACGCGGATGGAGGAGAGGCGCGTCATCAGCGTGTCGAGATCGCCCTCGATGCTGGTGCAGCTGGCGATTTGCGAGGCGATCCAATCCGACGGCACATGCCCATCCTCGCAGAGATGGGTGAAGAGCCGGGCGCAAAGCCGGGTGTGGCTGTCATCCGCCAGCTTGCGGAAATCCGGCACCTGGCAGGTTTCCCACAGCAATTGCAGCCGCGACTTGGAGGACGCCATGCGGCGGATCGCTTCCTCGCGCGCCAGCAGGCTGAGCGTGATGTGGTCCACCGCGTCATGGCCCTTGGTCAGGCCGGGCTGCGGCGGGGCGGCGCCCAGGCTGTCCAGCAGCGCCTCGATGCCGGAGAAGTCGAGATCGCTGTTGCGCCAGGCCAGGGCCTGGATGGGCTCGAAGTGATGGCCCTCGATCTTCTCGACCATCTCCTCCGGCAAGGGCGGGCATTCCCCCGTGACCCCAAAGGTGCCGTCGCGCATGCCGCGGCCGGCGCGGCCGGCGATCTGCGCGGCCTCCTGCGGCGTCAACTGGCGCGGGGCATGGCCGTCGAACTTGTTGAGGCTGGCGAAGGCCACATGGTCCACATCCATGTTCAGCCCCATGCCGATGGCGTCCGTCGCCACGAGGAAATCCACCTCCCGGTCCTGGTACATCTTCACCTGGGCGTTGCGGGTGCGGGGCGAGAGGCGCCCCATCACCACGGCGCAGCCGCCCCGGCGGCGGCGGATCGCCTCCGCGATGGCATAGACCTCGGCCGCGCTGAACGCGACGACGGCGCTGCGCGCGGGCAGGCGGGTCAGCTTGGCCGGGCCGGCATATTCGAGCTTGGAGAGGCGCGGCCGCGTCTCGATCTCCACCTGCGGCACCAGGCGCTGCAGCAGCGGGCGGATGGTCTCGGCGCCCATGAACATGGTCTCGACCAGGCCGCGCGCATGCAGCAGCCGGTCGGTGAAGATATGGCCGCGATCGGGGTCGGCGCAGAGCTGGATCTCGTCCACCGCCAGGAATTCCGCGCGGCGGTCCAGCGGCATGGCCTCGACCGTGCAGGCGAACCATTTCGCATCCGGCGGGACGATCTTTTCCTCGCCGGTGATGAGGGCGACGTTCTTCTCGCCCTTGGCCGCCACCATGCGGTCGTAATTCTCGCGCGCCAGCAGGCGCAGCGGGAAGCCGATGATCCCCGAGGAATGCGCGAGCATGCGCTCCATCGCGAGATGGGTCTTGCCGGTGTTGGTGGGGCCCAGGATGGCCTTAACGCGCGCGTCGAACATGCATGCTTCCAGTGAGGGCCCCAAGGGATGGGGATGAGGGGTTATGCAGCATGCGCCGGTGATTGCAACTTGCCCCCGGCCGGCAGAGATTGCGGGGGTGACTCCCGCGCAAAGCTTCGCCCTGGTCTTCGGCGCCCAATTCGCCGCCTTCGGGGCCATGATGCCCTTCCTGCCGGCCATCCTGGCCGAGGGCGGGCTGACCCCCGGCCAGGTGGGGCTGGTGCTGGCCGCCGGCTCCCTGGTGCGGTTGGTGGCGGCGCCGCTGAGCGGCCGGCTGGCGGATCGCGTGCCGGATATGCGGCGCCTGCTGGCGGTGGCGGCGCTGCTGGCGGCGGCCTCGGCGCTGGGCTTCGGCCTCGCGGCGGGGCTCGCGCTGCTGCTGGCGGTGCAGATCCTGCACAGCATCGCAGCCTCCCCCATCGTTCCGCTCTGCGATGCGCTGGCGGTGGGCGCGGTGCGGCGGGGCGGCTTCGACTATGCCCGCGTGCGCTCGGTGGGTTCCATCACCTTCATGCTGGGCGCCATCCTGGCCGGCTTCGCCGCCGAATGGTGGGGGCCGCGCGTGGCGGCCTGGATGCTGGCGGCGGGCATGCTGCTGACCGCCTGGGCCGCGCTGCAACTCCCCGCCGCGCCGCCCCGCGCCGAGGCGCCCACGGGAAGCCTTTGGGCGCCCCTGGCCGAGCCCGCCTTCCGCTGGGTGCTGCCCATCGCGGCGCTGATCCAGGGCAGCCACGCGGTGTATTACGGCTTCTCGACGCTGCATTGGCAGGCGGCCGGCCTGAGCACCGGCTTCATCGGCCTGCTCTGGGCGCTCGGCGTGCTCGCCGAGATCCTGCTCTTCCTCTACGGCCGCCCGGTGGTGGAGCGGCTCGGGGTGCAGGGCCTTGCCGTGCTGGCGGCGGGCGCGGGCGTGCTGCGCTGGAGCGTCACGGCCTTCACCGGCGAGCCGGCCGTGCTGGTGGTGATCCAGCTGCTGCATGGCCTGACCTTCGGCGCCATGCATCTGGCCGCCATGCGCGCGCTAGTGGGGCTGCCCGCCACCCTCTCCGGCCGGGCGCAGACGCTGCTGGCCTCGGCGGTCAGCGCCAGCACGGGCGGGCTGATGTGGGCCAGCGGCCCCTTCTATGGCCTGGTGGGGGGCCTGGCCTTCCTGGCCATGGCCGGGCTTTGCGCGGTGGCGCTGCTGCTAGCGCTGCGCCCGCCGCCGGGCAGCGCGGCCACGCCCTGAACGATCCGCGCCTGCGCCTCCCGCAGCGGCTCCAGGCATTGGCGCAGGCCTTCCTCCACGCTCACCGCCCGCGCCATCCAGATGGCGGCGATGCAGCCGAGCAGGCGGCCCTCCACCACGATGGGCAAAGCGACCGAGCCGGTATGCGGCCAGGGCGCGCCGCCCGGGCGCAGCGCATGGCCGCGCGCCCGCGTCTCGCGCACCAGGCGCCGCATCAGCGCGGCATCCCGCGCCGGGTGATCCTCCGGCGCGGGCGAGGCGGCGAGGAGTGCGAGCAGCGCCGCCCGCTCACGCGGCGCGGCCGCCGCCAGCCAGGCCTGGCCGGAGGAGCTTTGCAGCACCGGCAGCGCTCGCCCGGCCATGGCGCGGTCAATCGAGAAGCGCGCCGCGCGATGCGTCGTCTCGCGGATGCGCATGCGCGTGCCCTCCAGCGTCATCACATCACAGGGCCAGCCGATGCGCTCAGTCAGGGCGAAAAGCGTGGGGGCGGCGATGGCGGAGATCCACTCCTCATCCTCGAAGCCGTCCGAGAGGCTTCGCAGCCTGAGGCGCAGGACAAAGCGGTCATCGGAAGGGCTGCGGGCGATGTAGCCGCCCTCCAGCAGCGTCTCCAGCAGGCGATAGACGGTGGGGCGGGGGATGCCCGTCTCGCGCGCCAGGGTGAGCGCCGTGGCGCTGCCATGGCGGTTGAGGGCCGCGATCAGATCGAGCCCGCGGGCGAAGGCGCGGATCGGCTTGGGGCGCATCCTCTGTTCACCTGGTGGACATCAGGACGAAAAGCTTTGCGCGCCGCCCCCGCTTCGGCAAGCCTGATCCCGGGAAGAAGGGAACGCCATGCGGGACGCGGAAAGCGACGTCGCCATCATCGGCTGCGGGCCGGTCGGGGCCACGCTGGCGCATCTGCTGGCGCAGCAGGGGCTGACCGCGCGCGTGATCGAGCGCGAGCCAGCGGCCTATCACCTGCCGCGCGCCGTGCATTTCGATGATGAGGTGATGCGCGTCTTCCAGGGCATCGGCCTGGCCGAAGCCATCCTGCCGCAGACGCGGCTTTCCCCCGGCATGCGCTTCCTGGACCCCGAGGGAAGGCTGCTGCTGGATTGGTCCCGCCCCATGGCGGTGGGGCCGCAGGGCTGGAACGCCTCCTACCGCTTCCACCAGCCGGGGCTGGAGGCGGTGCTGCGCGGCGCCTTCGCCGATCAGCCGCGCATCGCCTTCGAGCCCGAGACCGAGGTCACCGCCGTGACCGTCGAAGCGCATAGCGTCACGCTCGCCACCACCGCCGGGCCGCGCCGGGCGCGCTGGGTGGTGGGCTGCGACGGCGCGCGCTCCTTCCTGCGCGGCGTGATGGGCGGCGGCATGGAGGATCTGGGGTTTGACGAGCGCTGGCTCGTCGTGGACCTCATCCTGCGCCGCCCGCGCGAGGATCTGGGCGATTACAGCCTGCAATTCTGCGACCCGCAGCGCCCGGCCACCTATGTGCGCGGCGTGGGCGAAAGGCGGCGCTTCGAGATCACCCTGCTGCCCGGCGAAGCGCCGGATGGCGTGATGCCCGAGGCCGAGACCTGGCGCCTGCTTGCGCGCTGGGTGACGCCCGAGGATGCGGTGCTGGAGCGCGGGGCGGTCTATACCTTCCGCTCGGCCGTGGCGCGGCGCTGGCGTGCGGGGCCGCTCTTTCTCGCCGGCGATTCCGCGCATCTCACGCCGCCCTTCCTCGGCCAGGGCATGTGCGCCGGCATCCGCGATGCGTCCAACCTCGCCTGGAAGATGGCGCGCGTGGCGCAGGGCCGCGCGAGGGAGGCGCTGCTGGACAGCTACCAGACGGAACGCGCGCCGCACGCCCGGGCCTATATCGAAACCGCGATTCGCCTGGGCGGGCTGATCAACACGCGCGCCATGGCCGAGGCGCTGACGAATGCGCCCGAGGAAGGCCCGGCGCGGATGCAAAGCATCGCCCCCGCGCTGGGCGGCTTCGTGGCACCGCTCGGCCGCCCCGCGCCACAACCTATTTTGGCCGATGGCACACGGCTGGATGACCGCGTGGGCCATCGCTTCGCCCTGCTGCTGCGCCCCGAGCTGGCCGAGGCGCTGCCGCCCACCCTGGCCGATGCGCTCTCCGCCCGCGGGGCCGTGCTGGTGCCGCATGCGCCGCTGGACCATGCGGCGATGCTGGTGCGGCCCGACCGCCAGCTTCTCGCCACCGCGCCCGATGCCGCCGGCGTCGCGCGCTTCCTTGATCTCTTCTGAAGGCTGCCCCGCATGATCACCGCCCTGGGCTATATCGGCATCCGCGCCACGCAACCGGCGGAGTGGGATGCCTATGCCGAAAAGCTGCTCGGCATGCAGCGCGTGGATCAGGGCGGCGGTACGCGGCTCTTCCGCATGGATGACCGTGCGCAACGCCTGATCGTGACGCCCGAGGCGAGCGATGGCCTGGCTTTCCTCGGCTTCGAGGTGCCGGATGCGGCGGCGCTCTCGGCCCTCGCCGCGCGGCTGGAAGCGGCCGGCGTCGCTGTCACGCGCGGGCCGGCGGCGGAGCGGCATGTGGCAGAGTTGATCGTCTTCCACGACCCGCAGGGCAATCGGCTGGAGGCCTTCCACGGCGCCGCCCTGGCCAGCGAGCCCTTCGCGCCGGGGCGGGCCATCTCGGGCTTCCGCACCGGTGCGCTCGGCATGGGGCATGCGGTGCTGCACGTGGAGGACGCCACCGCCCTGCTGCCCTTCTACCAGGAGGTGCTGGGCTTTCATCTCAGCGATTACGGCCGCACGCCCTATGACCTCTATTTCTTCCATGTGAATGGCCGGCACCATTCCTTCGCCATGGTGGGCTCGGGCCGCGCCGGGCTGCATCACTTCATGGTGGAGCTCGGCTGCCTGGATGATGTGGGCCAGGGCTATGACCTGGCGATGCTGGAGGAAGGGCGCGTCGCCCTCACCCTAGGTCGCCACACCAATGACCACATGACGAGCTTCTACACGCAGAGCCCCTCGGGCTTCTTCGTCGAATATGGCTGGGGCGGGCGGATGATTGATCCGGCCAGCTGGCAGCCGCACGAGACCTTCGACGGCCCCAGCCTCTGGGGCCATGAGCGGCTTTCCATGCCCGAGCCCGGCCGCAGCCGCATGCGGCAGATGCGCCTGGATGCCGCGGCCCGCGGCATCCGCGCGCCGGTGCAGGTGGTGGATTGCCCCTGGTTCGTCCACGCCACGCAAAACCATTGAGGACACGCGCATGACGACACGCCGCCTGCTGCTGGGCGCCGCCCTGGCCCTTCCAGCGCTCCCGCTGCGCGCGCAGGAATTGCCGCGCAGCATCACCCTCATCTCGCCCTTCGGCGCGGGCACGGTGATCGACATCATGGCCCGCGCCTTCGCCGAGCCCTTCCGTCAGGCGCTGGGCGGCAATGTCGCCGTGGTGGTGATGAATCGCGAGGGCGCGGGCGGCACCATCGGCACCGCGGCGGTGGCGCAGGCGCGGCCCGATGGCGCGGTGCTGGGCTTCGGCCCCTCGGGCATGATGACGGTGCAGCCCTTCATGGTGCCCTCGCTGCCCTATCGCCTCGACAGCGTGATGCCGCTTTGCCAGACCTTCGAGAACATCTTCGCCCTCGCCGTGCCGGGCAATTCGCCGCATCGCACCCTGGCGGATTTCCTCGCCGCCGCCCGCACGCGGCCGGAGGGGCTGAGCTTCGGCCATGCCGGCAATGGCACGGTGGGGCATCTCATCGTCCGGCAGTTGGAATTGATGGCGAATGTGCGGCTGAGTGACGTGGCCTATCGCGCCGGCGGCCAGATGATGGTGGATGCGCAGAACGGCACGCTCGCCATGGCCGTCACCACCTGGGCCACGCTGCGCGATTCCGGCCTGCGCGTGCTGGCCATCGCCGCCGATCAGCGCGACCCCGCGATTGACGCGCCCACGCTGACCGAGCTGGGCTTCCCCGTCACCTGGCGCGGCTTTGGCGGGCTCTATGCGCCGCGCGGCCTGCCGGCATCCCTCGCCCAGCGCATCGAGGCCGCCTGCCTGGAAGCCACCCGCTCGGACGCCTATGGCAGCGTGATGCGCAGCACCTCGCAGGTGGTGGCGCCGCTGAGCGCCACGGATTTCAGCGCCCGTCTGGTGGCCGAGCAGCGCGAGGCCCAATCCATGCTGGACCGGCTCGGGCTGATCCCGCGCTGATCACGCCTCGCGCGTGTAGCGGAAGTTGCAATGGGTGGCGCCGCCCATGATGGTCTGGGTGCGCTCCAGCTTGAGCTTGGGGTCATACCCCTCGCACAGCGCGCCATCGCGGTTGCAGGAGAGCACGGCGCCGAGCTTGCCGAGGCCCATCTCTCGATAGGTCTCGGCATAGCGGCAGCGCGTCACGTTGAAGTCGTAATGCGTCTCATCCTGGCGCAGCACCTCGATCTGCAGCGCGTCATCCAGCTTCCAGCGCTCCATGGCGGCGGCGAAATGCGCGATGCTCGGCGCCTCCGTGGTCGCGGCGATGCTGGCACCCGCCTGGCGCGCCAGCTTCACGATGGCGCGGGAGAGGATTTCCGTCGCCTGTTCCTCGCCCAGGGTCGCGGACATCTCCTCGAAGATGCCCTTGGCGAAGGCGGCTTCGATGCGGCGTTGTTCGAGAACGGAGATGGTCATGGGGCGGGTTCCTCTGCCTGGAGCGCCGAGCCTAACGCGGGCGCGGCAGGAAGCGGTAGCCGGCCATGCCGCCGATCAGGCAAAGCGCCATCAGCCCGAAGCCCGCGCGGTAGCCCGCCTCCCCCGCGCCGACGAAGCCCACCGCCCAGCCCACCAGCGCCGGCAGCAGCGCCGAGCCCAGCACCTGGGCGAGGTTCACCGTGGTGACGCCGCGCCCCACCAGATGCTCGGGGAAGAGCGCGCGGCCCTGCGTCACCAGCAGGATGGAATAGGCCGAGGAGAAGCAGCACAGCATCATCAGCGCGATGGCCAGCATCAGGGGCAGGCCGGGCCAAAGGGCCAGGGCCAGCAGCGTCGCCACCACCATCCCGGCCGAGGAAAGCACGGCGGCATCGCGCCCCAGCATCCGCTCCAGCGGCGGCACCGCCAATTGGCCCGCGGGAACGGCAAGGCCCATGGCGAGGATCACGAAGCCCCGCCCCGCCGCATCCAGCCCATGCACGTCAAACAGGTAGGGCCCGGCCCAGAGCGCGAGCAGCGTCGCCATGGCGGCATAGGCGAATGTGTGCAGCGCGAGGATGCGCGGCAGGCCCGGCGTGGCCCAGACCGTCACCTGGCCGGCCAGCACCTGGCCCAGCGATTCCGGCGCGCGCGGCCGGGGCGGGGCGTCGGGTGGGTGATCGGCCGCCAGCCTGGCCCAGAGCAGGCCGATCAGCGCCATCAGCGCGGCCGAGAGCAGGAAGGCGCCCCGCCAGCCGAGCAGGCCCGACATCACCGCGAGCGGCGCGCCGGCGGCGAGGATGCCGAGGTTGCTCCAGGCGAAGATCGAACTCAGCGCGCGGGTCAGCCCCGCGCCCTGGTGCCAGCGCCCGGTGAGGAAGACGGCGGCCATGAAGCTCGCGCCGCAGCCCAGGCCCAGCAGGAAGCGGGCGGCGAGGAATTGCGGGCCATCCTGCGCCAGCCCCTGCGCCGCCGCCCCCAGCACGGCGAGGCCGGTGAGCCAGAGCACCAGGCGGCGCGGGCCGATGCGGTCCAGCAGCACGCCGACCGGGATTTGCGCGACCATCAGCGCGCCGAAGAAGGCGGTGTTGGCCGCCCCGAGCGCGGCGGGGCCGAGGCTGAGATCCTGCGCCAGTTCCGGCGCCACCACGCCGACCGCGGCGCGGTGGAATTGCGAGGCGCCGGTCATCACCGCCAGCGCGAGGCTGACCCTTGTGGCGGGGGTCACGGGAAAGGGCCTCCGGCGGCTGGGGCCGAGAGGCCCCAGACCCCGATCCTTTGGCGCCGCCCTGGAGGGCACGGGACGCACCCAGTTCTGGGGTCTGGGGCCTCTCGGCCCCAGCCGCCGGAGGCCTTTTTCTCTCTCAAAGCACAATCCCAAATTCCGCCGCCAGCGCCCGCGCCCCTTCGGGCGTGCAGGCCAGCCGCCGGCGTTGCAGCGTGTCGGTCGCCCCGGGCTCGATGCGGGTCAGCCAGTGGCGGCGCAGCATCATCCCCGTCACCTCGCGCCCCAGCCCGCCCGCCAGATGCGGCCGCCGCTCGGACCAGTCCATGCAGTCACAGGCGAAGCGCGGCGCCCGCCGCGCGGCCGCGAGGTCCACCCCCAGCGCCGCGCAGCGCGCCTCGCCCCGCGCGGTCAGCGCCCAGCCGCCGGGGGCCGCTTCCATCCAGCCATCGCCCGTCAGCCGCTCATGCAGCGCCACGCCCAGGCGGCCGGCCAAATGGTGCCAGCACAGGCGCCCCTGGCGGAAGGCCTCGCCATGCGGCCAGGATTTGCGCGGGCTGGTTTGCGGCAGGGCAATCAGAGTTTCCAGCGCGGCGGCGATCTCCTCACCCGCCAGGCGGTGATAGCGATGCCGACCCTGGGCGTGCACGGAGATCAACCCGGACTCGGCCAGCGCCTTCAATTGCGCGCTGGCGGCGGCGGCGCCGATCCCGGCGATGCGCGCCAATTCCCCGGCCGTCAGCGCCTCGCCCGGCAGCAGGGCCTGGAGCATGGCGGCACGGGAGGGGTCGCCGATCAGGGCGGCGATGCTGGCTAGGTTCGGCATCAGTGCAGCCTACTGCACCACAGGATGGGACGCTTCGGAACCGGGCGAAGCCTCGCCTTGCCGGGATTTCCCCGGCAGGATGGGTTGATGCGCCTCGTCCTCCTTGCCTTTGCCCTGCTGGCCGCCTGGCCGGCCCAGGCCTCCGAACTCAAGATCGCCAGCTGGAACATCGCCTGGCTCACCCTGCGCCCGGCGAATGACCCCGACCTGCCGCGCGGCCTGACGCCCCGCCAACCGGGCGATTTCACCCTGCTGGCCGATTACGCGCGCCGGCTCGATGCCGATGTGGTGGCCCTGCAGGAGGTGGATGGGCCCGACGCCGCCGCGCGCATCTTCAACCCGCGCGACTACGCCTTCTTCTTTCCCGATGAGCGCGACATCCAGCGCACCGGCTTCGCCGTGAAGCGCAGCCTGCGCGCCATCCGCAACGCGGATCTGGCCGAGCTGGACCTGGCGCCGAATGCCCGCTTCTCGCAGCGCCGCGGCACCGACATCACCGTGGAGCGCGAGGGGCGGATGCTCCGGCTGCTCTCGGTGCATCTGAACGCCGGCTGCCGCGAGGGGCCGATCGCAGCCGATCGCGGCCGCGAATGCGACAACCTGGCCCGGCAATCCGAGGTTCTCGCCGGCTGGGTCGCGGCGCGGCGGACGGAGAATGCGGCTTTCGCCATCCTGGGCGATTTCAACCGCCGCATCGCCGATGCGCGGGATGACCTGCTGGTGCAACTCAACCGCGCCGCGCCGCTCACGCGGGTGAATGAGGGCGTGTCCAACCCCTGCTGGGCCGATGCGCGGGGCGGGCGACCCTTCATCAGCCATGTCCTGGTGGGCGGGCCAGCGCAGCGCTGGGTGGTGCCGAACAGCCTGCGCGTGATGGTCTATGCCGAGCGTGACCCCGCCATGCGGGACCGTCTCTCCGACCATTGCCCGATCAGCTTCCGCGTCCGGATGAACTGAGTTGCACGATTTCCTGCGCGTGACGCTGCCGCTGGCGGCGGTGAATTTCCTGAACCAGGCGAGCCGCGCGGTGCTGGCGGTGATCGGCCCGCTGCTGGCGCTGGAATTCACGCTTTCGGCGGCCGATCTCGGGCTGCTGGCTGCGGTGTTCTTCGTGGCCTATGCGGCCACGCAATTGCCAGTGGGCATCGCGCTGGACCGCTACGGCGCGCGCCGGGTGCAGAGCGTGCTGGCGCTGACGGCCGGCGCGGGCTTCCTGATCAGCGCCCTGGCCGATGGCGTGGTGATGCTGGGCGTGGGGCGCTTCATCACCGGCATCGGCATCGCGGCCGGCCTGATGGCGATGCTGAAGGCCAACACCCAATGGTTCCCCAAGGCGCGCGTGGCGGCGATGACGGGCAGCGGCGTCTTCGTCGGCGCGCTGGGCGGCATGATGGCGACGCTGCCGCTGGCCAGCATCCTGCCGCTGGTGGGCTGGCGCGGCGGCTTCATGATCCTGGCCCTGCTCTCGGTGCTCATCGCCGCCTGGATCTGGTTCTCCGTGGCCGATGCGCCGCCTGGCCATGTGAAGCCGGTGAAGCGCGGCCTGGCTGCGGAAATCCGCGCCTTTGGGCCGATCTTCACCCACCCCTATTTCCTGCGCTTCGTGCCCGCCATCATGATCCTCTCCGGGCTGAACTTCGTCTATCAGGGGCTCTGGGCCGGGCCCTGGCTGCGGGATGTGGCGGGCTTCGGCGATGCGGCGCGTGCCATCGTGCTCTTCGCCTATGCCGGCGGCATGGCGGCGGGCAGCCTGCTGACCGGCCAGGCCGCGAGTTTTTTGCAGGCGCGCGGCCAATCGCCCATGCTGGTGCCCTGCATCGGCATGGGCGTGCAGATCGTGATCCAGGCGGTGCTGATCTTCGCAGCCCCCTCGGGCATGGTGGCGCTCTGCCTGATCTGGTTCGTCTTTGCCCTCTCCGGCTCCTCCGGCCCCTCGGGCTATGCGGCGGTGGGGCAGCGCTTCGGCGCGGAATATGCGGGGCGGGTGGCGACCGCGATCAACGGCTCCATGCTCGTCCTGGTCTTCCTGCTGCAATACGTGATCGGCGCCATCATTGACCTCTGGCCGCGCACGGCCACGGGCGGCTGGGATGCGGCGGGCTATGGCTGGGCCATGGGGGTGACGCTGCTGCTGCAGGCGGGGACGATCCTCTGGGCCTGGCGGGGCTATCGGCTGATGGGGAAGGACGCCGCATGAAGATCGCGGATCGGGACGTGGATATCGACAAGATGCTGGGGCGCTATCGCGTCGAGCAGGGGCGCGGCTTCAAGCTCAAGAAGCATGATCCCGCCGATACGGCCGGGCTCGACCTCCCCAAGGCCGAGGCCACCTCCCTGCTGCAACGCGGCGTGGACCGGCTGGCCCAGCAGCATGACATGCTCTACGCGCAGGATCGCTGGTCGGTGCTCTGCCTGTTCCAGGCGATGGATGCGGCGGGCAAGGACGGCACCATCAAGCACGTGTTTTCCGGCCTCAACCCGCAGGGCTGCCATGTGGTGAGCTTCAAGCAGCCGGGGCCGGTGGAGCTGGACCATGATTTCCTCTGGCGCCATGTGACGGCCCTGCCCACGCGCGGGCAGATCGGCATCCACAATCGCAGCTGGTATGAGGAGGTGCTGGTGGCGCGCGTGCATCCGCGCGTGCTGGCCAGCCAGAAACTGCCGGAGGCGCTGGTCACCAAGCGCATCTGGGAAGAGCGGCTGGAGGATATCGCCGCCTTCGAGCGCTATCTGGTGCGGCAAGGCGTGGTGGTGCTGAAATTCTTCCTCAACGTCTCGCCCGAGGAACAGAAGAAGCGCTTCCTCGCCCGGCTGGATGAGCCCGAGAAGAACTGGAAATTCAGCCCGAGCGACGTGGCCGAGCGCCGCCACTGGGACGCCTATATGGACGCCTACGAAAAGGCGATCCGCGCCACCGCCACGCCGGAAACCCCCTGGTATGTGGTGCCGGCCGACAACAAATGGTTCACGCGGCTGGTCGTCGTCGCCGCCATCAATCGCGCGCTGGAGGGGCTGAAGCTGCATTACCCGGTGGTGACGGAAGCCCAGCGAGCCGCGCTGGCGGAGGCCAGGGCCGCGCTCGCATGACGCTGTATTTCGGCTATGGCTCCAATCTGGACGCCCTGGATTGGAACGCCTTCTGCGCCCGCTGGGGCTTTCGCGGCGCCGAGCTCCAGGCGGTGAGCCCGGCGCTGTTGCTGGATCACGAACTGGTCTTCGACCGCTACGCCGCCAGCCGCCGCGGTGGTGCCCTCAATCTGCGCGCCCGGCCCGGCCAAGCCGCGGAGGGCATGGTGTTCCGCGCCAATGCCGTGGCGCTCGAGGCGCTGGACCGCAAGGAGGGCGCACCCGCGCATTACCGGCGGATGCAGCGCCATGCCGTGCTGCCCGATGGAAGCGTGACGGAGGTGATGACCTATGTGGCCCCCAGCCAGGGCCACCACCCGCCGCACGCGGATTACCTGGGCGTGGTGCGGCGCGGCCAGGCGGCGCACGGCATCGCGCATGACATGGTCGAGGCGGCCGCGCAGGGCGCCACGCCCACGCTGCTGATTCGGCATCTCTTCGTCTATGGCACGCTGATGGCCGGGGAGGCGAATGCGCATCATCTGGAAGGCGTGCCCCGAAGCCCGGGCCGGGTGCGCGGCCGCCTGCACAATTGCGGCGCCTATCCCGCCCTGGCGCTGGGCGAGGCCGAGGTGATGGGCGAGGTGGTGGAATTGCCGCTGGAGCGGCTGGCCGGGATGGATGCGCTGGAGGGCAGCGCGCCCGGTGGCGCACCGGGCGGAATGTACCGCCGCAGCGTGCTGCCGGTCGAGACCGAGGCCGGGACGCTGCGCGCCTATGCCTACATCATGGATGACGCGGCGCGTTTCCCGCCCATCCTCGGCGGGGATTGGCGCAGCGTTCCGGGCCGCCTGGAAGCCTGGGCCGCCCTGGCGCCGGATCAGCGCTGATCAGGGCGCCCGCAGCGCCGCGGCGATGTCGGCGATGAAGGCGCGCGGGTCGGCCGCCGGCGGGTCGCGCCGCGGCATGGAGACGCGCAGCCGCAGCAATTGCCCACCCGCCGCGCCGACGCAACTCGTGCTCGTCACCGGCGTGCGGCCATAGGTGCCTTCCAGATGCGCGCAGCGAAAGAGCGGCGCGTTGGGCGGCTGATCGCTTTCCTGCACCACCCGCAGACGGCGATGCGGGCCGGCGCCACGCTGCGCCGCCGCCACCATCCGCTGGTATTCATCCTGCGCGACAAGGCTGCCTGGGCCGTCGGGCGGTGCCTCCGAAGGCGGGCGCACCACCTGGACGAAGCCCGCCGCCGAGCGGCCGGCCGTGGCATAGGCCACCTCGACCCCCGGCAGGGGCAGCTCGATCGGCGCGGTGGCGCCGCGCTGGAAGGTGCCGGCCTGGGCGGGCAGGCGCTCGGCC
The DNA here is from genome assembly GCA_027487385.1 of Acetobacteraceae bacterium. Lineage (GTDB taxonomy): Bacteria > Pseudomonadota > Alphaproteobacteria > Acetobacterales > Acetobacteraceae > Roseococcus. The sequence goes on from JAIYDS010000030.1 coordinate 17,145, forward strand.
AGCCGCGCCGGGGCGGAGACGACGGGCACGGCGGGCGCCGTGACAGGCTCGCCGCCTTCGGTCGCGCAGGCGGCCAGCCCGGCCAGGAGAAGAAGGAGCGCCGGCTTCCGCATCAACCGGCCCATCCCCGCAAGGAGGGGCAGGGCCGACGGCAACCACGGCCACCCAGGGCGGCCTGCACAAGCATAGGGGTCATCTCAACTCCGATACCGAAGGGGCCACGCGCGCGGCCGTCCCTGGGGACAGGGGGATTCCAGGGTTCAGGATAGAGCATGATGCGTTGAGGCGGAATCGCCGAAACGCCGAATCATCCTCTCAGCAAAGGCTGGAGCGTGCGGCATGAAGGCACACGCTCCAGGGCAGTTCCGCGCCGGGTGGAAGCATCGGACGGGCCGGCGCGATCCCCCGCGCCGGTTGTGGATCCCCGGCGGGCGGCCTCAGGCCGCCTTGGCCATCCCGCGCAGCACGTAATGCAGGATGCCGCCATTGCGGTAGTATTCGACCTCATCCGCCGTATCCACGCGGCAGAGCACCTCGGTCTTCATCACATGCCCATCGGCGCGGGTGATGACCATCTCCAGCATCATGCGCGGCTTGAGGTCCTCGATGCCGAGGATCTCCACCGTCTCATCGCCACGCAGCGAGAGCGTGGAGCGGTTCTCGCCTTCCTTGAAGACCAGCGGCAGCACGCCCATGCCGACCAGGTTGGAGCGGTGGATGCGCTCGAAGCTCTCGGCGATCACGGCCTTCACCCCCAGCAGGAAGGTGCCCTTGGCCGCCCAGTCGCGGGAGGAGCCGGTGCCGTATTCCTTGCCGCCGAAGACGACCAGCGGCACGCCCTCCTCCTTGTAGCGCATTGCGACGTCGTAGATCGGCGCCACGTCACCGGAGGGGTAGTGCTTGCTGATGCCGCCCTCGATGCCGGGCACCATCTCGTTCTTGATGCGGATGTTGGCGAAGGTGCCGCGCATCATCACCTGATGGTTGCCGCGCCGCGCGCCATAGCTGTTGAAGTCCAGCGGGCGGACCTGGTGTTCCAGCAGATACTCGCCGGCCGGGCTCGACTTGCGGATATTGCCCGCGGGCGAGATGTGGTCGGTCGTGATGCTGTCACCCAGCAGGCCCAGGATGCGCGCGCCCTCGATGGAAGCGAGCGGCTTCACATCCATGGTCATGCCCTCGAAATAGGGCGGGTTCTGGACGTAGGTGGAGCCGCCATTCCAGCGATAGGTGTCGCTGCCCGCATCCACCTTGATGGCCTGCCACTGCGCCGGGCCCTTGAACACGTCCGAGTAGCGGGACATGAACATCTTCCGCGTCAGCACTTCGTGGACGACGTTGTTCACCTCTTCCTGCGTCGGCCAGATGTCGAGCAGCATGACGGGCTTGCCGTCGCTGCCCACGCCGATCGGGTCCTTCGACATGTCGAGCTTCACCGTGCCGGCCAGCGCATAGGCCACGACCAGCGGCGGCGAGGCCAGGTAGTTGGCGCGCACATTGGCGTGGACGCGGCCCTCGAAGTTGCGGTTGCCCGAGAGCACGCCGGCGACGACCA
>JAIYDS010000238.1 GCA_027487385.1 Acetobacteraceae bacterium
GGACTTCGCCAGCACCTTCGTGATCGCCGCCGTCAGGGACGTCTTGCCATGGTCCACATGGCCGATCGTCCCAATGTTGCAGTGCGGCTTGTTCCGCTCAAACTTCGCCTTGGCCATCGTCGTGCATCCAATCCGAAAGGGTTTCGTCAGTGCCTGCTCACAGGCACATCAATCTGTCTCAGCAAGAGCGCGCGTCAGCGCGCCAATCACCAGCGATAATGGCTGAAGGCCTTGTTGGCCTCGGCCATGCGATGCGTGTCTTCGCGCTTCTTGACCGCCGTGCCGCGGTTGTTCACCGCATCCATCAGTTCAGCCGAAAGGCGCTCTTCCATCGTGCTCTCGCCGCGCTTGCGCGCGGCGTCGATCAGCCAGCGGATGGCCAGGGCCTGACGCCGCTCGGGCCGAACCTCGACAGGCACCTGGTAGGTCGCACCACCGACGCGGCGCGAACGCACCTCGACGGCCGGCTTCACATTGTCCAGCGCCTCATGGAACAGACGAAGCGGGTCGGCATTGGCGCCGCCCTTGCGCTTCAGCGTGTCCATCGCCGCATAGACGATGCCTTCGGCCGCGGACTTCTTGCCGTCATACATGAGCACATTCATGAAGCGGCTCAGGACGACATCGCCGAACTTCGGATCCGGCAGGACTTCGCGCTTCTCCGCGCGGTGACGACGTGACATCTCTCAGTTCCTCACTTCGGCCGCTTGGCGCCGTAGAGCGAGCGGCGCTTGCGCCGCTTCGGCAGACCCTGCGTATCGAGCACGCCACGCAGGATGTGGTAGCGCACGCCCGGAAGGTCCTTCACGCGGCCGCCGCGGATGAGCACCACCGAGTGCTCCTGCAGGTTGTGCCCCTCACCCGGGATGTAGCTCACCACTTCGAAGCCATTGGTGAGGCGCACCTTCGCGACCTTACGAAGCGCCGAGTTCGGCTTCTTCGGGGTCGTGGTGTAAACGCGCGTGCACACGCCGCGCTTCTGGGGGCAGCCTTCGAGAGCCGGAACCTTGTTCTGGCTGCGACGCGGCTCGCGCCCTTGCGCGATGAGCTGGTTGATCGTCGGCATGACGCCCCTTCGTAATCGTTTCTGCGACCCATTCACCAAACGACACACGGCCCGACGGGCGCTCTCGCGCTCCGAACGGGCCACCGCGTCAACTCCGGGCCTGAGCTGCCAATTTGCGGCAGTGGTGACCGAAGCAAGGCGTTTGAACCAACATACCAGGACGCAACTTGCGAAACGTCCCGGCGAGTTGCGCGTCTTAACCACCCCCCCGCCCAGAGTCAAGCGAGGGAGCGGCGATTTGCCCCCGAAGGAGCGCCCCTGGCCGCGCGCGGGCCAAGGGATTTCCGCATGCCGCTATTCGGCGGGTGCGGGGCTCGTTTCCGTCTCGTTCGGCGCAGGCAGGCGGCCGCTGTCGCGACGCGCCGCCAGCACCTTCAGGCGGTTCATCACGGAACCCGTGCCCGCGGGGATCAGACGACCCACGATCACGTTCTCCTTCAGGCCGCCCAGCGTATCCACCTTGCCGGCCGTGGCCGCCTCGGTGAGCACCCGCGTCGTCTCCTGGAAGGAGGCGGCCGAGATGAAGCTCTGCGTCTGCAGCGAGGCCTTGGTGATGCCCTGGAGCACCGGCTCCGCCCGTGCAGGGCGCTCACCCACGCGCAAGCGCTTCTCGTTCTCCGCATCGAATTCGAAGCGGTCCACCTGCTCGCCGATCAGATAGGTCGTGTCGCCGGGCTCGAGGATCTCGACCTTCTGCAGCATCTGGCGAACGATCACCTCGATGTGCTTGTCGTTGATCTTCACGCCCTGCAGGCGATAGACGTCCTGGATCTCGTTGACGAGGTAGTTCGCCAGCGCCTCCACGCCCAGCACGCGCAGGATGTCATGCGGCACGCGGGGACCATCCACCAGCGGGTCGCCGGCCTTCACATAGTCGCCTTCCTGCACGGAGACGTGCTTGCCCTTGGGCACCAGGTATTCGCGCTCAAGCGGCGGCTCGTCGCCCATCGGCTCGCTCTTCACGATGACGCGGCGCTTCGCCTTGTAGTCCTTGCCGAATTCCACACGGCCGTCGATGTCGCTGATGATCGCGGCATCCTTCGGACGGCGAGCTTCGAACAGCTCGGCGACTCGGGGCAGACCACCCGTGATGTCACGCGTCTTCGAGGATTCGCGCGGCATGCGGGCCACGACGTCGCCCGCTTCCACGGTCGCGCCATTGTCCACGCTCAGCACCGTGTCCGGGCTGAGGAAGTAGCGCGCCTCGGCCCCGTTCGGCAGCTTCATGACTTCGCCGCGCGCATCCTTCATCACGATGCGCGGGCGCAGATCGGCCGACTTCGCCGTCGCCTTGTAGTCCACCACCACCTTGGAGGTGAGACCCGTGACATCGTCGATTCGCTCGACCAGCGTCACGCCCTCGATCAGGTCCTGGTATTCGACCTTGCCCTCGCGCTCGGTGATGATCGGCAGGGTGAAGGGGTCCCATTCGGCCAGCTTCTGGCCGCGCTCGACCTTCACGCCATCGGTGATGATCATCTTGGCGCCATAGGGCACGCGGAAGCGCGCACGCTCGCGGCCATTGGCGTCGATCAGCCCGACTTCGCAGTTGCGGCTCATCACGATGGGCGCGCCGGAGGAGTTCGTCACCAGCGAGAGGTTGTGCAGCTTCACGGTCGCATCCACCGTGGCTTCCACCGCCGATTGCTCGGCGCCACGCTGCGCCGCACCGCCAATGTGGAAGGTGCGCATCGTCAGCTGCGTGCCCGGCTCACCGATGGACTGCGCCGCGATGACGCCCACCGCTTCGCCCATGTTCACGGGCGTGCCGCGCGCCAGGTCACGGCCATAGCACTTGCCGCAGACACCCTGGAGCGATTCGCAGGTCAGCACGGAGCGGATCTTCACCCCCTCGACACCGGCCTTCTCGATGCGCTCGGCATCGGCTTCCTCGACCAGCATGTTCTTGGCGATGATGACCTCGCCCGTCGCCGGGTCGATCACATCCTCCTGCGTGGTACGGCCCAGGATGCGCTCGGAGAGCGAGGAGACCACATCGCCACCATCCATGATGGCGCGGACGTTCAGGCCCCGCTCGGTGCCGCAATCATCTTCCATGATGATGCAGTCCTGCGCCACGTCCACCAGACGCCGCGTCAGGTAGCCCGAGTTCGCGGTCTTCAAGGCGGTATCGGCCAAGCCCTTGCGGGCGCCGTGGGTGGAGTTGAAATACTCCAGCACGGTGAGGCCTTCCTTGAAGTTCGAGATGATCGGCTGCTCGATGATCTCGCCCGAGGGCTTGGCCATCAGGCCGCGCATGCCGGCCAGCTGGCGCATCTGCGCCGGCGACCCACGCGCACCGGAATGGCTCATCATCCAGACGGAGTTGGTCGGCTTGCCGATCTCCTGCTTCTGAATCTCGGCCATCATGGCCTTGGCCACTTCATCCGTGCAGCGCGACCAGGCGTCCACCACCTTGTTGTAGCGCTCGCCCGAGGTGATGAGACCGTCGAGATACTGCTGCTCGAACTCCTTCACCTCGGCCTTGGTGGTGGCGATGAGCCCTTCCTTCTCGGCCGGGATCATCATGTCGTTCTTGCCGAAGGAGATGCCGGCCTTGGCCGCGTGCTTGAAGCCCAGGCCCATCAGCCGGTCGGCGAAGATCACGCTCTCCTTCTGGCCGCAATGACGATAGACAGCGTCAATCACGTCCGAGATGGACTTCTTGGTCAGCAGCCGGTTGATCAGCGAGAAGGGCAGCTGCGGATGCTTGGGCAGCAGCGCGCCCATGAGCATGCGGCCCGGCGTGGTCACCACGCGCTCCACCATCGGCTTGCCATCGGCATCCACCGTGGCGCGGCGGGTGCGGATCTTGGTGTGGATCGTCAGCGCCTTCACTTCCAGCGCGTGCTCGATCTCGCCGATGTCGCCGATCAGCGGGGCCTTGTCATCCTCGGCCGCGCGGAATTCCGGCGTGTCGAGGCTGAGGTAATAGAGGCCAAGCACGATGTCCTGGCTCGGCACGATGATCGGCTTGCCATTGGCCGGGCTCAGGATGTTGTTGGTGGACATCATCAGCACGCGCGCTTCCAGCTGCGCTTCGAGCGACAGCGGGACGTGCACGGCCATCTGGTCGCCGTCGAAATCCGCGTTGAAGGCCGTGCAGACCAGCGGGTGCAGCTGGATCGCCTTGCCCTCGACCAGCACGGGCTCGAAGGCCTGGATGCCCAGGCGATGCAGCGTGGGCGCGCGGTTCAGCAGGACCGGGTGCTCGCGGATCACCTCTTCCAGGATGTCCCAGACCTCGGGACGCTCCTTCTCCACCATCCGCTTCGCCTGCTTGATGGTGCTGGCGTGGCCATACTTCTCAAGCTTCGAGTAGATGAAGGGCTTGAACAGCTCCAAGGCCATTTTCTTCGGCAGGCCGCACTGGTGCAGCTTCAGCTCGGGACCTACCACGATGACCGAACGGCCCGAGTAATCCACGCGCTTGCCGAGCAGGTTCTGCCGGAAACGGCCCTGCTTGCCCTTCAGCATGTCCGAGAGCGACTTCAGCGGGCGCTTGTTGGCCCCCGTGATCGCGCGGCCGCGGCGGCCATTGTCAAACAGCGCATCCACCGATTCCTGCAGCATGCGCTTCTCGTTGCGCACGATGATGTCCGGCGCGCGCAGCTCGATCAGGCGCTTCAGGCGGTTGTTGCGGTTGATGACGCGGCGATAGAGATCGTTCAGGTCGGAGGTCGCGAAGCGGCCACCATCCAGCGGCACCAGCGGGCGCAGCTCGGGCGGAATGACCGGGACGACGTCGAGGATCATCCATTCCGGACGCGCGCCCGATTCCGAGAAGGCCTCGATCAGCTTCAGGCGCTTCACCAGCTTCTTGCGCTTGGCTTCGGAGGTCGTCTCCTTCAGCTCGGCGCGCAGACGCACGGCGTCCTTGCCCATATCCATCCCGTGCAGGATTTCCTTCACCGCCTCGGCGCCGATGCCGACGCGGAAGGCGTCCTCACCGAACTCATCCTGCTTGGCGACAAACTGGTCTTCCGTCAGCAGGGAATGCAGCTTCAGGTCCGTCAGGCCTGGCTCCAGCACCACATAGCTCTCGAAGTAGAGGACCTTCTCCAGCTCCTTCAGGCTCATATCGACCATGAGGCCGACGCGGCTGGGCAGGCTCTTCAGGAACCAGATATGCGCGACGGGCGCGGCCAGCTCGATATGGCCCATCCGCTCGCGCCGAACCTTGGCGAGCGTCACTTCCACGCCGCACTTCTCGCAGACGATGCCGCGGAACTTCATCCGCTTGTACTTGCCGCAGAGGCACTCGTAATCCTTGATCGGGCCGAAGATGCGGGCGCAGAACAGCCCGTCCCGCTCCGGCTTGAAGGTGCGGTAGTTGATCGTCTCGGGCTTCTTGATCTCGCCATAGGACCAGGAGCGGATCTGCTCCGGCGATGCCATGGAGATCTTGATCTGGTCGAAGGTCATCGCCTGGCCCGTCTGGCCCAGGATCTTCATCAGCTCGTTCATACCGCCTCGCTCTCTTCCCAGCGCGTACGCCGGGCCTTGAAGGGGAATTCTGTCAGGGAAACTCGCGGGCTCAGGGCCCGCGATTTTCCAAATCGACGTTCAGGCCGAGGCTCTTCAGCTCCTTGACCAGCACGTTGAAGCTTTCGGGGATGCCGGCCTCGAAGCTGTCCTGATCGCGGACGATCGCCTCATAGACCTTGGTGCGGCCGGACACGTCGTCGGACTTCACCGTCAACATCTCCTGCAGCGTGTAGGCAGCGCCATAGGCTTCGAGCGCCCAGACCTCCATCTCGCCGAAGCGCTGGCCGCCGAATTGCGCCTTGCCACCCAGCGGCTGCTGCGTGACCAGCGAGTAGGGGCCGATGGAGCGCGCGTGGATCTTGTCATCCACCAGGTGGTGCAGCTTGAGCATGTAGATGTAGCCCACCGTCACCTTGCGCTCGAAGAGCTCGCCCGTGCGGCCATCGATCAGCTGCATCTGGCCGGAGGTGTCGAGCCCGGCCTTGGTCAGCATGCCTTCGATGTCGGACATGCGTGCGCCGTCGAACACCGGCGTCGCGATGGGGATGCCCTTCTTGAGGTTGTCGGAGAGCTCCATCAGCTGCTCTTCGCTCATCGGCGCGATCTCGCGCTCGAAGATCTCCTCGCCGTAGATGTCCTTCAGCTTCTCGAGCAACTCGTCCCGGACAGCCGAAGAGCGGCGGAAGTCTTCCACCAGCGCCCCGATCTCGCGGCCCAGATTGGCGCAGGCCCAGCCCAGGTGAGTCTCCAGGATCTGCCCGACATTCATGCGCGAGGGCACGCCCAGCGGGTTCAGCACCAGGTCCACCGAGGTGCCGTCTTCCAGGAAGGGCATGTCCTCGATCGGCACGACGCGGGAAACCACGCCCTTGTTGCCATGGCGGCCGGCCATCTTGTCGCCCGGCTGCAGCTTCCGCTTCACCGCGACGAAGACCTTGACCATCTTCATCACGCCGGGCGGCAGTTCGTCGCCACGTTGCAGCTTCTCGACCTTGCTCTCGAAGCGCTTCTGCAAACGCTCCACCGCCGCATCGAATTCGCGCTTCAGCGCCTCGATCTCGACCATCGCCGCGTCATCCGCGACGGCGATCTGCCGCCAGGTGGATTTCGCGAACTGGTCCAGCACCTCATCGGTGATCGGCGTGCCCGCCTTCACACCTTTGAAGCCGCCGGAGGCCTTCTTGTTCAGCAGGCGCTCGCGCATCCGGCCGTAGAAGCTCCGCTCCTGGATCGCGCGCTCATCATCGCGGTCCTTGGCGAGGCGCTCGATCTCGGCGCGCTCGATCGCCATGGCGCGCTCATCCTTGTCCACGCCGCGGCGGGAGAAGACGCGCACATCCACGATGGTGCCCGAGACACCCGGCGGCAGACGCAACGAGGTGTCGCGCACGTCGCTCGCCTTCTCGCCGAAGATGGCGCGCAGCAGCTTCTCTTCCGGCGTCATCGGGCTTTCGCCCTTCGGCGTCACCTTGCCGACCAGGATATCGCCCGGATGCACTTCGGCACCAACATACACGATGCCCGCCTCGTCGAGGTTGCGCAGCGCTTCCTCGCCGACATTCGGGATGTCGCGGCTGATTTCCTCCTGGCCCAGCTTCGTGTCGCGCGCCATCACTTCGAACTCTTCGATGTGGATGGAGGTGAACACGTCATCGCGCGCGATGCGCTCGCTGATCAGGATGGAGTCTTCGAAGTTGTAGCCGTTCCAGGGCATGAAGGCGCAGAGAACATTGCGGCCCAGCGCCAGTTCGCCCAGCTCCGTGCTCGGACCATCGGCGATGATCTCGCCGGCGGAAACCCGGTCACCCACCTTCACCAGCGGACGCTGGTTGATGCAGGTGCTCTGGTTGGAGCGCTGGAACTTGCGCAGGCGGTAGATGTCGACGCCGGCCGTCTGGCCTTCGTCATTCGTCGCGCGCACCACGATGCGGGCGCCGTCAATCGAGTCCACGATGCCATCGCGACGCGCGGAAATCGCCGCACCGGAGTCCCGCGCCACCGCGGCCTCCATGCCGGTGCCCACCAGCGGCGCATCGGCGCGGATCAGCGGCACCGCCTGGCGCTGCATGTTGGAGCCCATCAGCGCGCGGTTCGCGTCGTCATTCTCGAGGAAGGGAATGAGCGCGGCCGCGACGGAGACCAGCTGCTTTGGCGAGACGTCGATCGCCGTCACCTCACCCGGCTTCACCAGGCGGAAATCGCCGCCCTGGCGGACCGAGACGAGATCGCTCAGGAACTCACCCGTGGACGCATCCACATGCGCATCGGCCTGGGCGACGACCAGCTTCTCCTCCTCCATGGCGGAGAGGTAGCGTGGGTCACCCGTGATCTTGCCGTCCTTCACCAGGCGATAAGGCGTCTCGATGAAGCCGTACTTGTTCACCCGTGCGAAGGTGGCGAGCGAGTTGATCAGGCCGATATTCGGGCCTTCCGGCGTCTCGATCGGGCAGATGCGGCCGTAATGCGTCGGGTGCACGTCGCGCACCTCGAAGCCGGCGCGCTCCCGCGTCAGACCGCCCGGGCCAAGCGCCGAGAGGCGGCGCTTATGCGTCACTTCCGAGAGCGGGTTGGTCTGGTCCATGAACTGCGACAGCTGCGAGGAGCCGAAGAACTCGCGCACGGCGGCGGCGGCCGGCTTCGCGTTGATCAGGTCATGCGGCATGACGGTGTCGATATCCACCGCGCCCATGCGCTCCTTGATCGCGCGGTCCATGCGCAGCAGGCCGACGCGATACTGGTTCTCCATCAGCTCGCCCACCGAACGCACGCGGCGATTGCCGAGATTGTCGATGTCGTCGATCGAGCCGCGGCCATCCTTCAAGTCCATCAGGACGCGCATGGTGGCGACGATGTCCTGCTTGCGCAGCGTGCGCAGATGATCCGGCGCCTCTTCGAGCGAGAAGCCCAGGCGCATGTTCATCTTCACGCGGCCGACGGCCGAGAGGTCGTAGCGGTCGGCGTCGAAGAACAGGCCCTTGAACAGCGCCTCGGCCGTCTCCGGCGTCGGCGGCTCGCCCGGGCGCATCACCCGGTAGATGTCCATCAGCGCTTCGTCGCGGTTGGTGTTCTTGTCCACCGCCAGCGTGTTGCGCATCCAGGGGCCGACCGACTGGTCCACGGCCAGCGTCGGCAGCACGTCAATGCCGGCATCCTCGATCGCGGCGAGCTTGGCTTCGGTCAGTTCTTCGCCGGCTTCGGCCCAGATCTCGCCGGTCTCCATGTTCACCAGGTCCACGGCGACGAAGCGGCCCAGCAGATCGGTGCGGCCGACCAGCACTTCGGTCGTGCCGGCCTCGACGATCTTGCGCGCCGCGCGCGGCGTCATCTTCACGTCCTTCTCGGCCACGACGGCACCGGTCTTGGCGTCGATCAGCGGCTCGAAGAGCTTGATGCCGCGGAAGCTCTCGGGGTCGAAGGCGCGCGACCAACCCTTGGGGCCGCGCTTGAACTCCACCTGGCCGTAGAAGGCAGCGAGGATTTCCTCGGCGTCCATGCCGCGGATCTCGGAGGGCTCCATCTCCAGACCCTGGGCGGCCCGGTCCACGCGCTTCTGCTCGGTGGCCTCGCTGTCCAGTGCCAGCAGCAGCGTGCTGGCGGGCAGCTTGCGCTTGCGGTCGATGCGGACATAGCAGATGTCTTTGGCATCGAACTCGAAATCGAGCCAGGAGCCGCGATAGGGGATGACGCGCGCGGCAAAGAGATACTTGCCGCTGCTGTGCGTCTTGCCCTTGTCGTGGTCGAAGAAGACGCCCGGGCTGCGGTGCATCTGGGAGACGATGACGCGCTCGGTGCCATTGATGATGAAGGTGCCGTTATCCGTCATGAGCGGCATGTCGCCCATGTAGACATCCTGCTCCTTGATGTCGCGAACGGAGCGCGCACCGGTGTCCTCGTCCAGGTCCCAGACGATCAGGCGCAGCTTCACCTTCAGCGGTGCGGCAAAGGTCAGGCCGCGGGCGATGCATTCTTCCACGTCATATTTCGGCTCTTCCAGCTCGTACTGGACGAATTCCAGACGGCCGCGGCCCGCGAAATCATTGATCGGGAAGACGGATTTGAAGACCTCCTGGAGGCCGGTGTTGGTGCGGCTGTCCGGATGCGTTTCCATTTGCAGGAAGAACGCATAGGAGGCACGCTGCACGTCAATCAGGTTTGGCATGGGGGCCACTTCGGGCAGCCGCCCAAAGCTCTTGCGAATCCGCTTGCGCGCCGTGAACGACTTGCTGATAGCGTTCATGCCTGTCCCGCTTCCTTATCCTGGCGCATGGGCAAATCCCGGCGCCGGCAAAAACCATCCCCGCAAGCATTTCGGCGGCACCACACCGCCAAAACGGCGAGAGGGGCGGCAATCGGGCCCGATTGCCGCCCTCCCCGACTTGATCACTTTCCAGACCCTGCCGGCGCGGAGCCCCGGCAAAGTCCGGCCCGTCGTTACTTGACCTCGACGGTGGCGCCGTTTTCTTCCAGCACCTTCTTGATCTTGTCCGCCTCGTCCTTCGAGACGTTCTCCTTCACGACCTTCGGAGCGCCCTCGACCAGGTCCTTGGCTTCCTTCAGGCCCAGGCCGGTGATCGTGCGGATCTCCTTGATCACGTTGATCTTCTTGTCGCCGGCGGCGGCAAGCGTCACGGTGAACTCGGTCTGCACTTCGGCAGGCGCGGCAGCGGCAGCCGGGCCGGCCACGGCGGCAACCGCCACCGGAGCGGCGGCGGAGACGCCCCACTTCTCTTCGAGCATCTTGGAGAGCTCAGCGGCCTCCAGGACGGTCAGAGCGGACAGCTCGTCAACGAGCTTTGCAAGATCGGCCATGTTCGTGTTCCTTCGATGTAATGGCTTGACTGTGGCTTGACAACCCCACCGCGACCTCGCAGCGGGGCCAGATTCGTGGAAAGCCTATCGGCCCCTACGCGGCGTCTTTTTCCGCGTATGCCTTCAGCACCCGTGCCAGCTGGCCGGCGGGGGCTTGCACCACCCCGGCGATGCGCGTTGCGGGGGTCTGGATCATCCCCACCAGCGACGCGCGCAGCGTATCGAGCGAGGGAAGCTCAGCCAGGGCCTTCACGCCATCGACGTTCAGGTTCTGGGTGCCAAGCGCCCCGCCCAGGATCACGAACTTGTCGTTCCCCTTGGCGAACTCCACGGCGGTCTTCGCCACGGCCACCGGGTCGGCCGACCACGCCAGCGCGGTCGGGCCCTTCAGCAGCGGCGAAATGCCCTGGAAACGGGTGCCGTCGAGGGCGCGACTGGCCAGCCGGTTCTTCGCAACCTTATACGTCGCCCCGGCAGCCTTCATCTTGCGCCGCAGATCATCCACCGCCGCGACCGTGAGCCCCTTGTTCTGGGCCACGAGCACGAAGGAAGTCTGCGCGAAGACTTCGGCCATCGAGTCAACGAAGGCGCGCTTTTCCGTACGGTCCAACGTCACGTCTCCGTCGGTGGTCGAAACCTTGTGGAAGGGCCTCGACCGGTTCACACGGGGGCAAGGGGACCATCCCCCTGCCCCGTTCGCCTGTCGTTGCCGGAAAGCCAAGCCATTCCATCCCGGGCCTGCGCCCGGGCGGGATAATCTTGGTTCCCCGTCTCATGCTGGCGGGTGGAACACCCATTAAGCCCGGGCCGAAGCCTGGGCGCCTGCAATCTCCGACAGGTGCGGCGGCGCGGCCGAAGCCCCGCCGCCTGCGCGCCCAGGCTTACGCCAGGGCGAATTTCAAAAGCTTCGCCCGATCAGCTTTCCCGCTGGGCGGGGCTGATCAGCGCGCGCCGCAACTCAGCCGTTCAGGCTGGTGACGTCCACGCTCACGCCCACACCCATCGTGGAGGAGACGGCGACCTTCTTCACGAAGGTGCCCTTCGCACCGGTGGGGCGGGACTTCTGGATGGCGTCCACGAAGGCGCGCGCATTGGCCAGCAGCGCATCCTCGCCGAAGCTCGCCTTGCCGATGCCGGCATGGATGATGCCGGCCTTCTCGGCGCGGAATTCCACCTGGCCGGCCTTGGCGGCGGTCACGGCGCCCTTCACATCCATCGTCACGGTGCCGAGCTTCGGGTTCGGCATCAGGCCACGCGGGCCAAGAACCTTACCAAGGCGACCGACGAGCGCCATCATGTCCGGCGTCGCGATGCAGCGGTCGAAATCGATCTTGCCTTCCTGCACCAGGGCAGCGAGGTCATCGGCGCCCACCACATCGGCGCCGGCTGCCTTGGCTTCCTCGGCCTTCGGGCCGCGCGCGAAGACGCCCACACGGACCGTCTTGCCGGTGCCGTTGGGCAGGCCGACCACGCCGCGGACCATCTGGTCGGCATGGCGGGGATCAATGCCCAGGTTCATCGAGATCTCGATGGTCTCGTCGAACTTGGCCTTGGCATTCGCCTTGGCGAGCGCGATGGCTTCGCTCAGCGGGTAGGCCTTGTTCGGAGTCACGGTGGCCGCGATGGCCTTCATGCGCTTGCTCATGTTCAGCCCTCCACCACGGCCATGCCCATGGCGCGGGCCGAGCCGGCCAGCTGCCGCACCGCGCTCTCGATGTCGGTGCAGTTCATGTCCTTCATCTTCACCTTGGCGATCTCATGCAGCTGCGTCTTGGTCACGCGGCCCACCATGGCGCCCTTGCCCGGCGTGGTGCTGCCCTTCTCGATCTTCGCGGCCTTCATCAGGAAATAGGTGTTCGGCGGAGTCTTGGTGATGAAGGAGAAGCTGCGGTCGGAATAGGCGGTGATGACGACGGGCGTCGGCGTGCCCGGCTCCATCTGCTGCGTCGCCGCGTTGAATTCCTTCACGAACTGCATGATGTTCAGGCCGCGCTGACCCAGCGCGGGGCCGATGGGCGGCGAGGGGTTCGCCTTGCCGGCGGGCACCTGCAACTTGATGTAGCCGGCGATCTTCTTAGCCATGGATACTCAGTCCTCTCGTGGTTGAGAGACCCGCGGTCCTGTCGGTCGAAAGCGAATTGGGCTTTCAACCTCCCGCGTTTCCCTGCGGCCGGAGGGCATGAGCCCCCCACCGAAGTGCGGGCGTCTAAACCCTCCGACCGGGCCTGTCCAGCCCCTTTTCGCCAAGCGGCGGACAGCTCTGATCAAGCTTCGGCGGATGCGCCCCCGGGAGGACTTCATCGGGAGCCTGATCAACCCGTGTTGGGGACGACCTAGGCCGCGCGGATCTGATCCAGGAAGCGGTCCACCTGTCCGCGCAGCCTTTCGGACTGGCGCGCCAGTTCTCCAGACGCTCCCTGCAGATCCTGCGCGGAGGTGCCGGTCCGCACCGCGCCTTCCAGCACACCCTGCGTGCTGCGGGATGCCTCCTGCGTGCCCTGGGCGGCCTCGGCCACGGCCCGGCCGATTTCACGTGTGGCCGCAGCTTGCTGCTCCGAGGCGGCAGCGACCTGGGCCGTGGTCGTATCCAGCTCCTGGATGGTCCGCCCGATGCCGGCGATGGCCTCCACCGTACGCGCCGTCTCCGCCTGCATGGAGGCGATCTGCTGGCCGATCTGTTCCGTCGCGCGCGCGGTCTGGCTCGCCAGGTTCTTGACCTCGCTCGCCACAACCGCAAAGCCTTTGCCGGCCTCGCCGGCGCGGGCGGCCTCGATGGTCGCGTTGAGGGCCAGCAGATTGGTCTGCCCGGCAATATCATTGATCAGCCGCACCACTTCCCCGATCTTGCCGGCCGCCTCCGCCAGCCCGCGCACCGTGCCATCCGTCTCCCGCGCGGCTTCCGCGGCACGGCTGGTGATGGACGCGGTCTGCCGCACCTGGCGGGCCACCTCCGCGATGGAGGAGGCAAGCTCTTCCGAAGAGGCGGCCACGGTCTGCACATTCGCGCTGGCCTGCTCCGCTGCCGAGGCCACCGCCGTCGCCTGTCGCGTGCCGTCCTCGGCCGTCTCCGCGAGGCTCGCCGCCGTGGCAGAAAGCTCGGTCGCGGCACTCGCCACGGTGCGCAACACCTCGGATGCCTCGGCCTCGAAGCCCTGCACCAGGCTGTTCACCCGGGCCGCCCGCTCGGCCTGGCTCCTGGCTTCGGCCAACTGGGCCGCTCCCAGGCGGTCCGCTTCCTGCAGGCCGGCGCGGCAGGCATCCAGGGCGCGCGCCATCGTGCCGATTTCGTCCTTATCCGCCACCTCGGTCAGCGCGAAGCTGTAGTCCCGCTGGGCCAGCCGATCCAGCGCGGCCGAGACATGGATCACCCGGCGGGTGATGACGCGCGCCAGCAGCACGGCGATGGCGCCACCGACCAGCAGCGCCAGCAGGGTGACGGCCCCCAGGGTCACGTACCCCGTGGCCCCCGTGCGCGAGGCCGCTGCGGCCACGCTGCGCGCCTCGCGGTCATTCACGCGCACCAGCTCCGCCAGGCCTTCCGTCGCGCGGAGGAACGACTCCCGCCCGGCCATCGCAGCCGCGCGCGCCTGCGTCACGTTACCGGCTCGCAAGGCTTCGAAGGTGCGGCTGGATTGCGCCACATAGTCCCGAATCGCGCGCTCCGTGGGCGGAAAGATGCGGTGCTCATCGGGGTGGGCCACCAAGGGGCGGTAAGCATCCAGACCCTGAGCGATCATGGGCAGGCGCCGCTCCCTCTCCTGGGTGAGCTGGGCACGCGTGCCCGGATCCTCGAAGGTCAGCATCGAGAGTTCATTGCGCCTGAGGTCAATGACTTTCTCGTTCACCTCGGACACCAAGATGAGCGAGGGGAGCCAGTTTCCGGCGATGTCCTCGATCTTGTGGTTGGTGTCGCGGATGATCCAGGCGGCAGCCCCGGCCAACACGATCAGGAGAGCGAGCAAGGCGCCCACTCCCGCCCGCAGCTTTCCGTTGACGGAGAGGCTGGAGATCATGCGTGGGGCTCCTATTGGCTTGACGTGGTAGCCGCGAAATATCGCGCGATGTCAGATGGCTACCACTTCGCCCTTTCCCGGCGGTTAACCCGCCGGGAGGGGTTAGCAGCCAGGGCGGGAATTCAGCGCGCCAACCGCCAGGCCGCGTGATCGCATCCGCCTGCGGCGGCGGGCACCGCTCAGGCGCGGAGGCGGGACGTTGCGGCGGCCGGGGTCATGGGCGAGAGGGAGGCCGCATCCAGCCGGCCATCCGCCCGCGCTGGCAGCAGCGGCGCCAATTGCTCGGCCGGCAAGGGGCGGCCGAGCAACCAGCCCTGCCCCATGTCGCAGCCCAGCCGCGTCAGGAAATCCACATCCAGCTGCTCCTCGATGCCTTCGGCCACCACCGGCAGGCCCAGGCTTTCGCCGAGGCCGATGATGGCGGCCACGATCTTCCGTGCCCCGGCATCAGAGGCCATGGCCCTCACAAAGCCGTGATCCACCTTGATCACGTCAAAGGGCAGTGCCTGCAATTCCCGCAGCCCGGAATGCCCCGTGCCGAAATCATCGAGCGCAAGCCGCACGCCCAGTGCCTTCAGTTCGGAGAGCATGGCATGGCCGCTGCGCAGATCGCCCAGCAGCGCGCCCTCGGTCAGCTCCAGCTGCAGCCGTTCGGCCGGCAGCCCGGTCTCGGCCAGGATCTGCGCCACCTGGCGCGGCAGGTCCGCCTCGGTCAGGTGCAGCGGCGAAAGGTTGAAGGAAAGGCTTACCTCCGCCGGCCAGGAGGCGGCGTCGCGGCAGGCCTGGCGCAGCAGCTGATCGGTCAGCGGCACGATCAGCCCATTCGCCTCGGCGATCGGGATGAACTCGGTGGGCGAGACGAAGCCGCGCGTCGCATGCGGCCAGCGGGCCAGCGCCTCGAAGCCCAGCAGCTGGCCGCTCGCGAGCTGGCGGATCGGCTGGTAGTGGCAGGTGAGCACCTCGCCGGCCAGCGCCTCGCGCAGCTCCGCCTCCAGGCGCATGGCGCCGCGCCGCTTGCCCAGGCGCGGATCCATGTCGGGGGTGAAGCGGCGGAAGCGGCCGCGGCCCTCGGCCTTGGCACGATACAGCGCCGAATCGGCGCGCCGCATCAGCTCGGTCGCGTCTTCCGCGTCCTCGGGCGCGAGCGCGATCCCGAGGCTGAGGCCGACGCGCACCTGCACCGTCCCCCCGCCGGCGCCGGCGCCATCCGGGTGGATGGTGAAGGGCACACGCACCACGCCCATCAGGCGCTTCGCGGCATCCTCGGCCGAGCCATCCGCATCCGCCGGGTCCAGCAGCAGCACCAGCGCGAATTCATCCCCACCCAGCCGCGCGACAATGCCCTGGCGCTCCACCTCGCGGTCCAGCCGATGGGCGATCTGCTTCAGCAATTCATCGCCGGCCGCGTGGCCATGCGTGTCATTCACCGGCTTGAAGCCGTCCAGATCGGCCAGGGCGAGCATGATGGGCGTGCCCGTCGCCCAGGCCTCGGCGAATTCATCGCTTTCCATCGCCTCGGTGAGGCCGCGGCGGTTCCGGATGCCGGTCAGCGGGTCACGCATGGCGAGGTCCCGCGTGGCTTCCTCAGCCAGGCGGAAGCGGCGCAGGCGCCGTCGCAGCAATTGCAGGCCCAGCCCGCCCAGCGCCAGGCTCGTCAGCACCGAAATGCCGCCCACCGTCCAGAATTGCGTCGCGGCCTCGGCATGGAGGGGCCGCTTGTCCCAGGCGATGCTCACCCGGCCCACCACGGCGCCATCCGTGCTGATGGCCGAGCGCGAGATCACCATCGCCACGCCCTCCGGCAGGGTGGCGCCGGAATGCCACCAGCTGCCCGTCAGCGGGAAATCCGTGCGGGTCCATTGGTACACGACGAGGCCGTCATTGCGCTCGAAGCGGGCGGCCATCAGCGCCGGGTTGCGCGCGGTGATCGGCAGCAGCGCGGCTTCCAAACTGGGGCCGCGGTTGAAGCGCAAGGCGGGGGCGGCCATGGCCGTCATCAGCTCGGTCTGGGCCGTCGCGGCGTCGTGCGCGCGCAACACTTCCCGCCGCAGCATGGCATGGACCACGAAATAGGAGCCGACCACCTCGGCCAGCACCAGGCAGATGGCCGCCGCGACCGCGAAACGGGCGTCGAGCGCGCTGCGGCGCACCGGCGTCATGCGCCCACCCCCAGGAAGGGGCGCAGCAGATGGTCCAGGCTCCCATCGGCCTCCAGCTCGGCCATGGCTTCCCGCAGGGCAGGGACCGGGATGTCCGCGCTGGCCGGGTGCAAGGCCAGCCAGGCCGGATCGGTGAAGATCGGCCGGCCGAGTTGGGCGCCCCGCCCCAGATGCGCCCGCAGCTTGGGCAATTCGCAAAACCAGCCCGACACCTCCCGTGCGCGCAGCGCGGCCAGGGCCTCGGGCCGGCCCGGCAGGGGGAGAAGGTTGGCGAAGCCGCGCTCGACCAGGAAGGCCTCATGCCGGCTGCCGGCGAGCACTGCGATCCGCGACCATTCCCGCGCCTCGGCCAGGCTGTCGGCCGCGCGCAGGCGCAGCGTGCCGAAGCCACTCGGGTCATCAAACAGATGCACGGCCCAGAGGAAGCGCGCCTCCCGGCCCGGATCCCGTGTGATAGGGGCGATGGCGAGGCCGGGCAGGGTCGCCGCCCGCGTCTCCGCCTCGGGCCAGGGCAGGAAACGGAAGACGACCTGAAGGCCGATCATCCGGAACAACTCCGCCACGAGGGTCAGCACGAAGCCCGGCTCCGGACCCTGGGCGATGGCATAGGGGTGGTGGTCGGCGGTGACGAGCTCGATCACGCCCCGGGCCTGCAGCCGGGGCGACGCAAGAACCAGCGGTGAGGCGATCAGCGCACGGCGCTGCATGACGAACTCCTGGCCGAAGGGAATGCGGCAAGGAACAACGGTGAGGGTTAATGCCGCCTTGACACGGCTGGACGCGCGCCCGCGCCGGCCGCATGCTGCGCCCGTGTCCGCTCCCGCCCCGTCGCGCATCCTGCTCGGCATCCTCTTCATGCTGACGGCCGGGCTGCTCTTTCCGGTCATGGGCGGCTTCGCGAAGCTGCTCGGCCAGGATTATTCCTCGCTGCAGATCAGCTGGGCGCGCGCCTTCGGGCATATCCTGTTTCTCTCGGCGCTCTTCATGCCGCGGATGGGGCTTTCATTGTTCCGCACGCGGCGGCCGGGGCTGCAGCTGTTCCGCTCGGCCATGCTGTTCACCTCCAACCTGAACTTCTTCTATGCGATCAGTTTCATCCCGCTGGCCAAGGCGGCGGCGATCAGCCTGGCCGCGCCGCTCATCGTGGCGCTGCTGGCTTGGCCGATGCTGAAGGAGCGCACCACGCCGGCGCGGGTGGTGGCGCTGCTGATCGGCTTCGTCGGCGTGCTGGTGGTGATCCGGCCCGGGACGGCGCTGTTCCACTGGGCCTCGATCTTCGTGCTGATCTCGGCCACCGCCTATGGCGTCTATCAGATCCTGACGCGGCGGATCGCCGGCATTGATCCGCCGGAGACTTCGGCGCTCTATTCCGCCTTCGTGGGTGGATTCGGCATGTTCCTGGTGCTGCCCTTCGTCTGGATCGCCCCGGCCTCGGCGCTGGATGTCGGGCTGTTCTGCGGGGTGGCGATGCTGGGGGCGCTGGGCCATTACTGCGTGGCACGGGCCTTCGGCTATGCGCCGGCCAATGTCCTCTCGCCCTTCCAGTATTTCCAGCTCCTGGGCTCGGTCGCCGTGGGCTGGCTGCTGTTCAGCGAATTTCCCGACGCGATGACCTGGGTGGGGGCCGCGATCATCGTGGGCGCCGGGCTGTACATCGGCTGGAGCCAGACGGCCGGGCGCGGGGCGCGGGGGGGCTGAGGCGCCCTCGATCGGCCGGGCGCGGCCTTTACCCCCTCCTGCTCAACGCGTATGCGGGGGACCGACCGGCCTGCTGCGCCAGGGCATCTTGTGCGCGTCGGGGATTGGCCCAACCCCTGTTCCCCCAAGGGATATTCGGCGACGAGATGAGATGATGGGCCTCCAATCCGGGAGCGAAAACCTGCATTCCGATCTGGGCTGGCTGTCCGCCAGGCTGCCCCAGACACTGGAATACCGGGGGGAATTCGGTGCCGAACTCCTCCTTTTCCTGCCCTTCGTCACCTGGCTCTCCCAAGCCGGGCTGCTGTCGGGACGCCGCATAGTGACCTATCAGGGCATGCGATGCTTCTATGACGACCTCGCCTGCCTGGAGTATGTCGAGCGCCCCGGCGTGCGGATTGCCCGGCAGGCGGCCAACCGGCTCGATTGCCTGCCGGCCAAGGATGAGCACGTGCTGGGACGGTCCGGCCCTTGTCCGTTCCACATTTATCCTGACCTGCGCCGCAAGTTTGGCCGATTGCCCTTCCTGTCCAGTGTGACCGGAGACCGCCGCCCCCTGCTCATTGTCCACAACAAGTACAACAACGAGTGGAATTCGGGGCCCATCAATTTCTTTAACCCATTCATCCTAGAAGAAATTTTTCAAAAACTCAAATCGCAATTCAATATCGTCTATATCAGACACGGCGCCCGCCAGGCCTCGGGGAGCTACAGCGAAGATGTTGATCGTCAGCTTAATCTTGAAGACCATATCCCTCTGGGCCGACACCCGGAGATCAAGAATTTTGATGACTTGTTTGCCGAACATCAAGCCAATGGTGGCACCGATGATTTTAATCTTTTCAAGAACAAACTATACAGCAGGTGCTATCACTTCCTGAGTGTGCAGGGGGGCGGGGCACATCATTTTGCCTATTTTAGCGGTTCACTGATGGTGATCATGCACAAGCGAGGCCACGAAAAGCGGTTCGCATATTCCCGTGGCTATTACAGCTTCCTGGCCAATCCGGCGCCCATCCGAGCAATCTGCGCCAATGAGGCCGAATTGACGTCCGCGCTGGACCTGTTCCTGGACAGTCCTGTGGCCGCCGGTCGGGTGCATCTGGGCGCGCAGGCGCAGCGGATCCTGCCGCCCTTCCTGCCACGGGCAAGCGTCAAGCCGCAGTGAGCAGGCTGGTGCGCCGGCGACCATGATCGGCGCCGAACCCGCCCGGCAGCCGGACATTCGCAAGACGCCCCGTCGCGAAGCCGCTATGCTCCTGCGGCGCGCGGGGACAGAGAGGAAAAACCATTGGCCGTTCGAGTGAAATTCTGGCGCCAAGAGCAAGCCATTGGCAATTTTGGCGATGCGCTTGCCCTGGTCTATCGCGACCTGATGTTCACGCCGGAATGCCGGTTTTCCCATGGCACACTCTATCTGGTCGGCAGCGTGATCGAGCCCGGGCGGATCAAGGCCGCCCGTCGGACCGGCTTCGTCACGGATGACGAGGCGGGCCAAGCCATCTTCTGGGGTTGCGGCTTGCAGCAGGCCAAGCCGCTGCCGGACGAACTGCTCCTGAACTGCTTCTTCCTGGGCGTGCGCGGCGCCCTGACGCGAGACCTGCTGGGGCTGCCGAAATCCACCCCGCTCGGCGACACCGCCTTGCTCCTGCCGCGCTTCTACCAGCCCAGGCTGGACCCGGCCACGGCGGGCAAGGTGGTCTGGGTCAACCACCTCAACTACGCGCCCCCCACCGAGCAAGACCTGGAAGGATGCCCGGATTCCGTGGTCCTCTCGCCGGCGACGGAAAACACCACCGAGGCCTGCCTCCGCTTCATTGATGCCATCGCCTCCGCCAAATTCGTCATGGCCAATGCCATGCACCCGGCGATCATCGCCCTGGCCTATGGCACGCCCTTCGCGTTCTGGGGTGGCTCCGGGATCAACTACCCGTTCAAATGGCGCGATTTTTCGAGCGGGGTCGGGTTCGATCTGCGCTTCGCCGCAAGCTACGCCGAAGGGGTGGCCCTGTATGACGAAGCGCGACCGGATCTGGCCTGGGGCAAGACCGAGCTGGATGGCCTTCTCAAGGTTGCCCCCTTCCGGTTGAAGCTCTGAGGCTTCCGGCGCCGGACACCGCATCTGGGCCGGCCAGGCGGCGATGCGGCTTCCCCCCCGGCCCGGCTCTTCAATGGCTGGGCGGGGCATCCGCGCACAGCCATCCCTCAGGCACCGTTCAGGACTCGGCTTCGGCCGTGAGCATTCGGGCGAATGGCCGATCCGGCTCCGCCAGGAAGGCCAAGTATGCGGCGCGTTCCACCTCGGAATGAAACCGCACCGGTCCTGAACCGCTCAGGATGATCTGCCCCGGTGGAAGCGGCGCGGATGGATTGGGCACGGAGGGCGGGGTCGCCCTGGCCCGCTCGATCTCCTTGATCCATTGCCGCACATTGCCGGCGGGCAGCTGGGTCCAATCCTCGGCCAGCACGCGCTCCAGTCCCTCATTCACCTTGAGGAATTTGTACTTGCGCAGCTTCTCGATATTGGCCCGGATCCTCTGCTCCGGCTCAAGGTTCTTCATGTGGCAAAGGATCGCATGGGCCGGATTGCCCGGCCGCGGCGCCACATTCTTGAGCTGGAAGTTGTGACACAGCATCCCCTCCACATTCACGCGGCTGGAGATGACGGATTTGCCGCCCCTGAGACCCGCCAGCTGAAGCGAAGCGGGCGCGAACAAGCGAAAGCGGTCCTCGTAGCCAAGGACATTATCGGCCCAAAGTCCGATGACGAGATCCGCATCATGAAGGGCTTCGAGGGCCGGAACGATGTCTCGCCCGGCCAGTTGCCGACCATCCTTGTCGATCCAGACGAAAAACTCATCCGTATCGATCAACGTATAAAATTTGGTCGATTGGCGGATTGAATTATAAAGATCTGGAAACAAATGCGGGCGATGCAGGTGATTATGAAAACCACTGTATTGGAAAACATTGATATCATCGCGGGCAGACAGCAATTCAAGAACCGAAGGATCATCTGATTCATTATCAAATATGACGATATCTTCAGGAGGAACAATATTTTGATGATGTGTGAT
This sequence comes from Acetobacteraceae bacterium, assembly GCA_027487385.1. Classification (GTDB taxonomy): domain Bacteria; phylum Pseudomonadota; class Alphaproteobacteria; order Acetobacterales; family Acetobacteraceae; genus Roseococcus. The sequence goes on from JAIYDS010000238.1 coordinate 21,311, forward strand.
CCAGCGCGACAGAAAATGCCGCTCGTTGCGTGTCTTCAGGATAATCTTGAAGGTCGACTTCCGTGCCTCAATACGACGGCAAATCGCCTCCACGTCAGAACCCCAGTGAAGAAAAGCCCGACCCATCACCTGCTCCGCCGCCCCGACATGCACGTTTCCTGTCACAAACCTAGGCGAAACCCGCTGCAATGCCTATCCACCTCGGCCTGGCGCGCCCGGCCTCGGCCCTGCGTGCTGGGCAACAATCCGCTCGGCGCCCAGGCTTGCCCCCTCCCCCCCATCCGGCGCATGGTCCGCCGCAAGATGCCCTGAGGAATGATCCCGATGCTCGACACGCCGCACCCCACCCCCGTCGCCCCCTGCCTCGACCAGCAGAAGCTGGCCACCGCCCTCTCCGGCCTCCACTTCATCGGCGGCCGCTATGTGCCGGCCATCAGCGGCCAGAGCTTCGCCGTGGTGAACCCCGCGACCGGCATCGAAGTGGCCCGCGCCGCCGAGGGCGACGCGCAGGATGTGGACGCCGCCGTCCGTGACGCCGCCCGCGCCCAGAAGGAATGGGCCAAGGTCCCCGCCCGCAAGCGCGGCGCGCTGGTGCATCAATGCGCCGCCCTGCTGAAGGAGCACCAGGAGGAGCTGGCCCGCCTCATCGCGCTCGAAACCGGCAAGGCGCTGCGCACGGAAAGCCGCGTCGAGGCCGGCGTCGTGGCCGATGTCTTCGAATTCTTCGGCGGCCTGGGCTCCGAGCTGAAGGGCGAGAGCGTGCCCTTCGCGCCGAACGTCCTGAGCGTGACGGTGCGGGAGCCGCTGGGCGTGGTGGGCGCCATCATCCCCTGGAACGTGCCGATGCTGCTGATGGCGCTGAAGGTCGCGCCCGCGCTGGTGGCGGGCAACACCGTCGTCGTGAAATCGGCCGAGGAAGCGCCGCTCGCCGTGCTGCGCATCTGCGAGCTGATGAACCGCATCCTGCCCGCTGGCTGCTTCAACATGGTCAGCGGCATGGGTCCGGAATGCGGCGCCCCGCTCGTCGAGCATCCGCTGGTCCGCAAGGTGACCTTCACCGGCTCGGTCGAGACCGGGAAGATCGTGGCCAAGGCGGCCTCCCAGAAGCTGGTGCCGGTGACGCTGGAGCTGGGCGGCAAGTCGCCCATGATCGTCTTCCAGGATTGCGACTTCGCGAAGACCGTCTCCGGCGCGCTGACCTCCATGCGCTTCACGCGCCAGGGCCAGTCCTGCACCGCGGCCAGCCGCATCTACGTCGAACGCCCGATCTTCGACGCCTTCGTGGCCGAGATGAAGAAGGCAGTGGACGGCATGGTGATGGGCGACCCGCTGGACGAGAAGACCGACATCGGCACCATCATCAGCCAGGGCCAGTTCGAGAAGGTCCAGGCCTATATCGCCGAGGGCAAGGCCACGGCCGGCGCCACCGCGCATGAATGCAGCGCCATGCCGAGCGACCCGGCGCTGAAGAAGGGCCTCTTCCTGCGTCCCGTGATCTTCACCGGCCTCGATGGCTCCTCGCGCCTGGTGAAGGAGGAGATCTTCGGCCCCGTCACCGTGATCCAGGCCTTCGACGACCCCGAGGCCGTGCTGGCCGAGGCGAATGACAGCGACTACGGCCTGGCGGCTTCGCTCTGGACGAACAATCTGAAGGTGGGGCTCGACCTCGCGCACCGCCTGGAGGCGGGCCTCGTGCAGATCAACCAGAACCTCGTGGTGCAGGCCAACCTGTCCTATGGCGGCGTGAAGTCGAGCGGCCTCGGCAAGGAGGCCTCGCTGGAGGCCATGCTGGAGCACTTCACCCACAAGAAGACAATAATGGTCAACATGGGGTAGCGCCTGATTGCAGGGGGCGGCCGAAAACCCCTTCTCTCAGTGGCTTAGACCTCCAAGGCATTGCGCCCCGTGCCGCATGATTGCGCGGCAGCCCGCAAAGGAACATAGCTAACGCCGTAACTAGCAACGGAGCGTTAGCTATGGCTGTCAAACTGACCGATGCCTTCCTTCGGGGAGTGCCACCCAAGACCTTCGTCAGGGATACCCTCGTCACCGGGCTCGCAGTCCGGCGGCAAACGGACGCCTTGTCATTTGTGTTCGTCAGCGAGGCGGGGGGTAAGCAGAAGATGCTGACCCTCGGTCGCTACCCCGGCATGTCGCTGGCCGATGCTCGCGCCCAGGCCTCCGCCTTACGGGGCAACCTAGACGCTGGTCGGCCGCTGGAGGCCGAGCGCCCCCTCGGTGCAACCGTCAACGATCTGCTGGACGCCTACCTCGCCGACAAGACGGAGGACGTGGCGTGGTTCCTGTCCAAGCTGCGGGAGCCCCTCGGCACGACGAAACTCACCGCGGTCACCAGGGGCGACATTCAGCGGGTGGTGGACCGCATAGAGAGCGCCAGCGTCCGGGCAGCCGTGGCGAAGTATGCAGCCGCCGCGTGGAAGTGGGGCATCCCACGGGACTTGACCGCCGCCCCGTTGATTCTGGCCAAGCCCCCTGCCGCCGAGCCCCGCCAGCGGACCCTCTCGGTGGAGGAGCTTCGCGCCTTGATGCGGTATTGGCTGCCACGAGGCGCCGACAAGCCCGCGCGATCCGGCTTCGGGGCGATCATGGCCCTTTGCACGTTGACTCTCGCCCGCCGCAGCGAGATCGCCGAGTTGACCTGGGACGAGATACGGGGGGATCGCATAGTCCTGGCGCCCAGCCGCACCAAGCAAGGCCGAACGGCGACTCTCCACCTGTCGCCCCTCGCCCAGCAAATCCTCGCCTCGGTGCCCAGGTTCCACGACAGCATCGTGTTCCCGGTAGATCGCGCCCGCAGCGTCGGCGGCAAGGCGTCGGATCGCCCAGGCCGCGCGGGACGGGGCTTTATGAGCGGGTTCGGCCCTGCCGTTCGCAGGATGCAGCTGGACACCGGAATCAGCGAGTTCACCCCCCATGACCTGCGGAGATCGGGAGCATCCTGGCTCGCCCAAACCGGGACGCCCCCGCATCTGGTGGAACACATCCTCAACCATCAGACGGATCGGCTGGTGCGGACCTACCAAGTCGTGGACTACACGCCCGAGATTCAGGCTGCCCTTGCCCGATGGGCCCTGGAGATTGGCTAGACGCTGCCCCGCCGCCCCGTTGCCCGGCAGGGTGGCCCCTGGACATTAAGAATCCTTCACTAGACGTAAAGATTCTTCGACGAGTTCGGTAACTTTCGGCGGAATCCGGGGGGAGTCAACTATCTCCCCGGCGACAATCGGCGAGAGGCAGAAAATAATCGGGTTGATCGTCGCCCTGTGTTTCGGCAGTTCTGTAGACGTCGCAAACACAGGAGCCAACGACATGGGTTACGGTCCAATCACCGAAGAGAAGGTTTGGTGGGAGATCGATAAGATACTCCAGCAGATGATCGGCGATATCTGGGGGTATCACCAGATGGAGCTGACCATGAGTCTTATTTCCATTTCTCAGAAGAGAAGACTCAATAGACTCCACAAGCTCATGGAGTTCGCCGAGACGCTGCCCATGCACAAGGGCAACATTCTCTATATGATGGCCGCTCCTGTCCTGGAGTCTGACAAGATGCACCGGGAAATTCGGCGTAAGTTCGAAAGCGCGAAGACCGAAGAAGAACGCAAGAACGCTCCCGCCGAATGGTATAAGTTCATCGGTATCAGGTAGACCAAAACCGGCACCATTGCGCGTCTATGCGTTTTGTGCCAGTATAGTTCCGCCCCGTAACCGGAAGTAGAGCCCGGTCTATAAATCCCTACTGATCAAAGCTGGTGGCACCCCCTCATCTTCTTAGGAGTGTGCCATGCGCTTTATGCGCGTCGAAGACGTGATCAATACGGGGCTGTTCTCCAGCAAATCGGCAGTGACCCGAGCCCACAAACGGGGGGAGCTGCCCGCCCCAATGCGGTTTGGGAACAAGCTGGTCTGGGAGACGGCAGCCTTCGAGGAGTTCATCCGCGAGAAAGCCCAGGCCGCCGCGTCGCCCCGCCGAGTGGTGGTGCGGAGGAAGCCCCGATGACCTGGCTCGTCCTGCCAAACGGCACTCTCGTGAACACCGATCACATCGTGTCCATCGAGATCATGGGGTTCGGCGAAACCGAGACCCCGCAAATCGTCGTCGCGCTGGTGAAGGGCAGACCAATCGTCATCGACTGCCTGAACCTGGAGGCAGCCGTCGAGCGGATGGTCGCCTTTGGGGCGATTGTGGGGGCGCGGTCATGATGGACCAGGCCCGCACGCTGGATCAAGCAACCAAGCGCGAGCGACAGCGCATCTTCGCTCTGCTGGACCGTTGCCGATTGTCCGTTGTCGACCCGCCGCCTTCGGGGCTTGGGGTGATCTATGTCGTCTTGTTGCCCTGGCGCCCTCACGGGGAGCGGTGGGCGTATCTCGGCCGGAGCAAGGAGTGGTGCCTCCGGTATCTCGGGAGCGGGAAGGCCCTGGAGAATCCGCTCCGCCTCCATGCCAGGGGGGAGTTCATCAAGCTCTGCGTTGGCGCGGCGGAGGATGGCCCCCCGTTGATCGCGCTGGAGGAGGCCCTGCAGATCCGTGCAGGCGTCCGTCGCAGCCGCGAAGACCCCCAACACCGTGATTGGTTGAATATTGTGGTGAACGGGGGCGGGGGATTGCTTGCCACGCGGGAGCAATGCGTGGCGGGTGGTGAGATCAGCGGCCCGATCCAAGGTCGCAAGAACGCCGAGTCCGGGCAGCTTGCGAGCATCGCCGGCATGGGCGGCCCCGCGACCTCACCCCGCTACAGGTCCGACCCCGCCTACCGCGATGCAGTGGACAATGCCGATCCAAGCATCTGGGGGGAACGCTTCCCAGCCCTGCCGATCAACAAGGCGACGGGGCAGAACAGCCGCATGGCGTCGATCCCCAAGACCACATTCCTCATCGAGCCGGTCAGCCGTCCAGACAAGATGAACCCAGCCTCACGCCGAGGGTCGCTTGTCGCCCTGGCGCTCGGTTGCAGCACGTCCGCGGAGTATGCCGAGGGCTACCCCGCTATCCAGACCCTCTTCGGGGGCACGGAGACCGACTGGCGTCCGTCCTTCAGCGTCATCTGGCGGATGGGCTTCGTGCGGGTTCGCTGCCCCGACACTGGTCGCCTCTACTGCCCGGAGACCGGTCAGCTCCTCCGCCGCGTGGTGGTGCGCCCCCGTGCCAATGGCGGCACGGCCGAAGAGGCCCCGGAGACTACCTAGAGACGCGCTGGAGACGGTTTGCAGGGGGGCGCCGCTACCCGTGGCCCGGTTGCCGCGTCCAAGGCCCCCTAGGACCGCCCAGCTAACCCATTCCCAGGCTTGCTATAAGCAACGGTTATGGCTGCCACCAAAACCGATAAATCGAATTTATGGGCAAATGTCGAGTCACGTCTCGAAGAGTTCAAATATCATTGAGCTTCTAACAACTTGAAGGACAATCAGCATGCGACGTATGCAAATACCAGAGCCGCTATTTTGGAGTGTCCCCGACATGTTGAGGGTCGGCATGTTCAGCAGTCGGGAGCAGTTGATGAAGGCCGTCGCTGCCGGACGCTGTCCGCGCCCTGCGAAAGCTGGGAATCGCCTGATCTGGAAGAGACTCGAAGTTCTCAGCTGGTTCGAGCAGAACAAGATCGTGATCTACCGGCAAGACCGCCCACCCGCCAAAGGTCCGAGGATCGTGATATGAACATCTGGGTTCAGATCAATGGCAACCATCTACTCAACATGGCGAGTATTGAGAGCATAGACGTGGAATGCGTCAAGGGTCGATGGGCGATTCGCTACCAGCTTCTCCACCCGAAGGCGGATGGTCCCGAGGGCGAGATATTTCATGGCCCGCGTGAATGCTTCCCCAGCGAGGCCGATGCAAGACGCCGATTCGCATATCTCGCCGGTCTATTGGTATCGGCATAAAAAAGCCCCCGCGCCTGGGGGGCAGCGGGGGCAGTTGGGTCAACAGGAGGGAATCACGTCACACACTCAGCAAGACGACACCAGCGACGGGACCACTGATGCCTTCAACAACCAGAGTCGGAGAACCCTGATGTTCAACACCAGAGCAGTAGCACCCTGATGTCTAATCGAATTGTAGTCCGCCGCAAGGCGAGGGGACAAGGCCAATATTCTGACGCCTCTTCCAAGGAATTTAGCGCAGAGGTCGGCACAACGCCCGCCGATGCTGCCAAGATCTGGGGCGAGACCAAGAAGATCAACGGGGCGGCGATTCTTTACTTGGAGAGCCTCGGGTTGTGGCCCTTGCCCAAGGACTGCCCCCTGCGCTCCGGCACATACAGGGTGGACAAGCATCATGAATACGCGACCCTTGTTGCCCCGTTGGTCGATCCGGCAACGGATCAGCTCAAGGCTGTCCAGGTCTGGTTGCTCCGGCCCGATGGCAAGCAGGAAACGCGCGCCGACGGGGCTGCCGACCGTCGCACCATTGGCCACACGCGGGGCACCGTCTGCAAGATCGTCCCCGGTGATTTCCGGCCGGGGCTGATGCTGGTGGAAGGCGTGAAGGATGCCCTCGCGCTCGCTAAAGACCCCGACCCGAACAAGGTGGGATTGGACGTTCAGCAGATGCTTGTCGAGCGGGGCTGGACAACCCAGCGCCCCATCTGGGCGACGTGTGGCACCGCCAACATGCGCGACTTCCAGCCGCCAGAGGGTATGCGCGATCTGATCGTGTGTGCCGACCACGATCCTCTCGGTGGGCAAGCCGCGAAGTCGTGCGTGGACAATGCGCGCCGCGCGGAAGGTGTGACTGCCCTCGCCCTTTGGTCGCCCGTGAAGGGTGAAGATCCCTACGATGTATGGAAGCGCGGAGGTGAACTCGTTCCGGCGTGGATTGATCGTCGTCGCCGCGCCCCCTATGCCATGCTGCCTCCGGAAACCGCCCTCAAACTCAAGGCGCTTCTCCTGGAGGAGTCCCCCGACATCTCCGGCTTTTGTCAGGCTAACAACGTAGTCCGAAAGAAAGAGCTTTTGGACATGATCGCCGCCGAGGAGGCCGAGCAGGCGTTCGAGGAGAATGTCCAGGGGCCGATCCTGGAGGTGATGCCCGGCAGCACGACGGAAACGCTGGATCGCATCGACAGCCTGCTGGAAGGCGCGAACCTTCTCTTTGCCATGGGCGAGGGGGGCGGCGTTCGGGTGGTGGCAGTCTCGCAGATCACAGAAGAGCGGAGGCGACAACTCGCCGAGCAACAAGTCCAGGTCTACACGGGGCAGACCGCGGTCGTTCCCGTGAACCCCCACATGCTTGCCGACATGATTGGCCGCTACGCCTATGTCTACAAAGAAACGGCGCGAGGCCCCGTCCGCACCGACATTCCGTTCTCCGTCGCCAATGCCTGGCTGGAGAGTGGTCGAGCGCGGGTGCTGCCCCTGCTGCGCGGCTTGGCTCCGCATCCCATTATCCGCCCAGATGGTGATGTGGTTGCCCGCCATGGCTACGATCCCACCTCCAAGTTCTTCATCACTTGGCGCGGCGAACAGTTCGTGAAGATGCCGGTCGAAAGGGCGCTGGCGCTGTTCTTCGGGACCGACATCCAGAAGAAGGGTGGACTCTTTCGCACCTACCCGTTCGAAGCGGTCCATCACCGCCTCGGCGCCCTGGCGATGATGTTGCAGGTCTTGGATCGCCACAATCAGCGGCTCAGCCCCGCTTGGGCGTTCGACGCCCCCACGCCCCGGACAGGCAAAATGCACCTTCAGCGCACGATTACCGGCGTCGCCATCAACAGCGGTCCAGTGATCTACTCCATGGGCGACGGTCCAGAGGAACGCCACAAGCGGGTCACACACGCGCTGATCGAGGGCTCGCCGGTCGTGTGCTTCGACAATATCAACGGGGCGTTCGATAGCTCCGACGTCGCCTCCTACCTGGGAGAGGGCAACGTGTCGCTCCGCACCTATGGCATGACCGGCTTGTCGCCATCGGCCGTGAACTCCAACACCCTGACCTTCACCGGCAACAACATCGTGATGACCAACGATATGCAGACCCGCGTTGGCAAGATTCGCCTGGATGCGAATGTCGCGTCGCCGGAAAGCCGCACCTTCGACTTTGACCCCCATGCAGAGGTCCGCGCGTTCAGGGGGCGTTATCTCCGCGCCGCCCTGTCGATCCTTGCCCATGGCTGCAAGGACGAGAAGGCCGCGAGGGCGAGGCTCGGCGGGCTGGGCATCTTCGAGGAATTCAACACCCGCATCCGCTTCCCCCTTTGGGAGTTGACCGGCGTCGATGTCGGCAAGTGCTTTGAAGACATGAAAGGCGACGATCCAGCGGCGATGGAATTGAACATGATGTTTGGCGAACTCAGTGACTGGTTCAAGCTGGAGCCGTTCACTGCCACCATGATCGAGGCTAAGAGCAATGTGACTGAGGGGGCGTCTGCGTTTTCGAAGTTCCGGTCGGCCGCGACTATTGGGAAATGGCTTGCGTCTAGCCTGGGGGCAGTTGCCGTAGGGCGCAAATTGGAGCGTAGGGTCCGCGATGGATACACGACGTATAGGTTGCTTGAAGTGAAAGCCCCAGATTAGGGGCCGTCGTTGCCCTGTCGATTGTTGCCTCTCACGGCGATCGCTGTAAGGAGAGTGGCGGCAGAAGGCTTTAGTGCTACCACTCCACCCTTTAGCGGTAGGAAAAATAGGGGGGGCTATTCTAGTCTACGTCTAAACTATCTTCTTCTATTCAAATGCTTAGATTATTCCGAGGAATATACCACCCCCCCTGTTTTCATACGGCCTAGGGGTGGGAGTGGGGGCAGTTACCCCCCTTGCCCCCACTGGCCGGGGCGACCGCCAATCGGGCTGGCGAGACTCCAAGGGTGGTGCCGTTAGCTGCCTGGTGACTGTGATGCCGTTACCCAAGATCCAGGGGGCGCTCGGCCCTGGCCCCGCGCAACCGGGGCAGCCCTGCCGCATGGCACCCCAGGCGACACGCTGGAGACGCGCTGGAGACCCCTGTGGCACCCCGCCCGGTGCTGCCATGCCCCAAGCCCTGCCCAATGCCTCTCAGACGCCTCTATTTGCCTAGACGTCCACTACAGTTGCAAATAGTGGAATTTTTCTACGAGAACAATCAACAATCAACGCCTCCACCCCGCTCGACTCGCCGATCCAATATTGAAATCCAAATCAAATCCGCGACTTTAGACCAATTAGGTCCTGTATAGGCTCCAGTCTAAACCCGTAATCTCTGCGTCTTAACGACCCGATCGGCACGGCAGGGGGGGGAGGAGCGGTAAATGTGGACACCGCCTCGAACCGACCGGCCCAGGGCGAAAACATTTAAAGTTGCCCAAAATGGACCCCGCCACGCTAGACCCGAGGTCGCCCAGATCCCAACCCGCCAGCAACCGCCGCAAACCCGCCAATAACCGCCAATAAAACGCCGCGCTGGTCGCTTCAATATCGCCGACTTTATACTTGATCTCGCAAACAACGGAGTCCAGCGAGATGAGTATGTCTCCAGAAAAAGCCCGCCGATTGGAGCGGGAAAGGAAGAACCGGGAGGCGATGATTCAAGGAATCGGCATGACTCTCCGAGAGTTGAAGGCCGAGATCCTCGCCGAGCAGCAGACGGCCCTCAACGCTCTCCGCGAGCAGGTGATCGCCCTGCAGAACCGCGTTGCCGAGCTTGAGCGGGTGCAGACGTGATCATCCTCAACGTGCCGGGCGAACCCCTCAACCTCAAGCGAATCGCCGGGGGCGTGTTCACCGCGCTGAACAAGCTGGACATCGAAGATCCGTTCGATGTGGACCTCATCGGCAACTGCGTTCTCGCGAGCCCCGATCACACGGCCCTCGTCGCCCAGGAGATTCGCCGATGGGTGACGGTCATCACGTCCTGGGGCGACCCGGCCCCCGCTCACCTGATTCACATCAGCACCGCTCTCGGGGCGTTGCACTCCACTCAGGGGGGTTCCGCATGAGTGCCGCCGTCCGGAAGCCTGTCGCCCCGACGCCCGGCCGCCCCGTCGAGATCAGCGCAGCGCGGAAGAACGCGGCGCTCCGCGCTCTGGGGTGGGTTGCGCTTCACGTTCAGCGCCATCGCTGGCAGTCCGTATGCCCGTGCTGCCTCCATTTTAATCTGATGATTGACGGCAGCCTCAGTGAGCCCACGGCCATGATCTGCACGAACTGCGGCGAGACCGACCCCCAGAAGATCCACGAGGCGCAAGTCAAGCACATCCAACAGAAACTTCAGGAGATCGAAGATGTTTGTCGCTCGTAACGCCCCCAATCCCGAGACCATTTCGCGGCAAGCCCGCGCCGAGACGCCAGTCGTCAACGTGAGTGATCCCGACCGCTGGAATCGCTTGATGGAAGCGATGCGCGGTGTCCAGACGCACGTGATCGGCCACGCGCATTGGCAGTTCGTGTGCCCCTGCTGCAACAAGGGGATTGGCCTCGCCGGACAGGCGGTGGACAGCGCGGGGAATCTCCAGGTCGTTGCGAGCTGCAATCACTGCGGCGCTGATTTCGACGATGTCTGCAACAAGACCCCTCGCGAGCCGCTCCCCCTGAACGGAGGGGGGTTTGTGGCGCCCAAGGCCCCGCCGCCGAACTACGGCATCCCCGTCGAGGATCAGCCGAAACGACGCTGGACCTTCGGGCGGATCAAGCGCTGATGACCACCCTCAACATCTCCCTCCGCCGCCTGCATCGGCGGTTTGGCGACGCGACATTCACGGAGCGCGACGGCAGAGCTGTGACGAAAATCACGACCTTTGTTGCCTGGGCAGCGGCCGAGCCATCGGACAGCGCCTTCGTCCTCCGTCGCCATGGCAGCCGGTATCGCATCGAGGCATTGGAGGGCTCTGAGACGGCCCTAGAGCCCGCCGCCCCTGCCCCTGCCGTGGCACCGCCTCCGGATATTGCGGCGATCACCCAGCTGGAGGTCCACCGAAACCAGGGGCGCGAGCTTCAACGCCTCCGCGCTCACTTTGGGAAAAACGGGTTCACCACCTTTGCCGCGACCCTCTTTCTCAAAAAGCCGAACTTCGAAGAGTGGGCGAGCGACAACCCGATCCAGGGCGACCTGCAAATCATCCGGTTCGCTGAGAGATGGTTCGTCGCGGACCTCACCACCCGGCTGGCGCAAAAGGTGGTGCCGAGGCTGAGCCAGTTGAAACAGCCGTTCTCCATTCCCGCCGCGAGCTTGATGCTGAACGGGATGCCGATCCCGGCAACCAGCCAGATCCTCTCACGGCTCGTTCAGGGGGGCGCCGTGAAGCCCGGCAACAAGGCGGGGACATTCGCGGTCATACCGCCTCAATCAGAGTGGTGGCGCTGACAGGATCACCGAACCGGGCACGCGCAATGCCCGGTTTAGCGACAGAATCACCGAACAGTGTGCATAACCCACACTATTTAGCGACGGGATCGCTAAATCGCCTCCAGCTTGATGTAGCCATTGGCGACGAAGAACCCAAGGCTGGAGCCGGGGGTTACGCCACTCATCAGTTCCGGAAAGCGAGCCAGGGCGGCGATATAGTCGTCGGTCGTGGCGCTGGATTGTGCCAGATAAAGACGGCGCCCCCGATTTGAGGTGTTGTCCAGATCGTCGGGGTTGGCGACGGGGACAATCCGGTAGTTGACGCCTTTCAGTTTGACGGTCATCTTCTTTTGGCCCGAGACGATGACCGGCAGGTGAGCCCAGCGAGCAACGGGGCGATACTTAGACACGGTAGAAATCTCCTGTGTGGGTTGTGGCACTATACTAAGGCCCCCGCTTCGGAGAGCAAGCGCCAGGGGGGCAGACCCGCCGCCCCGCCCGTGGTAGGCTTCTAGCCATGGGCAGCCGCCCCGCCATAGCTGCGAACATGGCTAAACCACCGGAGATCGGCCTTTGCCTTGCATTTCAAGCCTTCCCCACAAGAAGACCATCATGGTCAACATGGCATGAGCCTCGACCTGACGGGCAAGACCGCGGCCGAGCTCAAGGCGATGGTGGCCAATGCCGAGGCCATCCTCGCCGGCCCCAACGCCA